>JAAGZO010000486.1 GCA_024206195.1 bacterium
TGATTTGCCAGAATACAGGAACTATTGGCTTTCTATTCAAAAGAAGACTGCCAAAAATCATCAACGAAAATGAAGAAGAAATGTTTTAAGAGAAAGAAAACATTTACACCAGAGTTTAGGGAGAGATCCCAAAACTCGGGTACCATATGGTTACAATACTGCTGATTCAATGAACTTGAAGTCAATTTTGAAACCAGCTGTGCCAAAAACTAACTAAGTTCCATGCACAGTAAAATTTTCTTTACAGGGGAATCAGGTATCAAATGCTGTTTCTCCTGTAGCCTTATTAATTAAAGATAAAAGACAACAACAAAAACAAGAAGAATACCAGAAACTTCAAGACTGGAGAAAAGCAGCACCCTCTAGACATAATCGGGTGATTCAAAGAATCTACCTGATAACTCCTGCCCAACGAAGATGTTTCAAATGGCTGCAATGTCACCCATCGGAGGAGGATTCTTTGCCTGGTTCCGACCTGGCCCGAAGTACCAGATGTTGCTCAACTCAGATCGAGAATCCCGCATCAAGACTGCTGACATTTCGGGGACATTTTCAATCCA
>JAAGZO010000006.1 GCA_024206195.1 bacterium
AATTGAATAAAGAGGGACTTATTTGCCAATGTCCAACCCAGAAAGGAATGTGTATGTCCGTGGAAGATGCCCGAAAACTTGCCTCAGTTCTGGAAGAATATGCTGAAACCCTTGATAAATTGAATAATCTTGCTAATTTGAAATGAGTGTGTTAGTCAAGTGTTAGTCCATATGTATGTACATAGGTAATTGTTGAAAGTCCATATGTGATGTAGTGATTAATTTTACTGAATAAGGACCACCTATTAGTGACCGATTCAAAAAGCAAATTCATACAATGCATATTTTCCTTCGTTGCATTAGAACTACCGTATTTCTCTAATAGTCCCGAAGTGAGGAGGAGTTGGAGAAGGTGGAAAATGGTTAGCGACGAACATCTTTCCCAATGTAATACTACGTGTTCGCAACATGTAAATAACTAATCGATTTTTCAGGAAGATATGTCCGGGCATTAAAGCCATTAACCACTTTACGATTAACCTACATATGAACTCGAAGATAAGTTTAGATAGAATACTCAGCAGAAGATGCGTGCGAAGTTGCGTTGGGGTTGTCAAACTATCAAATATGGTTTTCGTGAAGCTTTTTTTTGTTG
>JAAGZO010000487.1 GCA_024206195.1 bacterium
CAGCTTCCACTTCGTTTGCCCACGAAAATGGCATAGGTAAATTAGAATGTTCTTGTGAAGTCTGGTCCACGTTCTGATGATGAATCTTCAGAACAGGTCCAATTGGAGTTATAACTTGTTCAATAGGAGGTCCAGGAAGTGGAACTTCCTGAATAAGTTTCCTTTTCAAAGGTGCAATAATAAGAGTTGCTTTAAAGTTCAAAAATGGATCTTTTATAACTTCAGAGACAGTTTCCTGATGAGTAGGGAAATCCATCAATTGTTTAGGTTCCCTTCCCGACTTTTCAGCTTCTTCATTCTCTTCTTTCTGAGTGAGAGCTTGATACAAATATGGAGCAATTTTATTTTTAAATAGAGAAAAGTAATTATAAGTGCCTCCTTGCAATAGAGCATGAACTGCAAATTGAGTTAAACTCATCCTTTTGAAAGCCCAATCTATGCAAGAGACATTTAGGTGAGATCTGGCACTTCTTTCAACCAGAACCATATTTGAGATTGTATCAAACATAGATACGATTTCTGTCCAAGCAACTGAAAAGATATCAATAAAAGTTCGTGTTCTGAGAAGGTCAACCTTGCTTGAGGTACCCTTATGAAGATTGACATACTCAGCGCAAGTGTCCATGTATTTTCTCCAAGCAGGTCTAACTAGTTTTCGAATTTCAGTTCATTCTTCTTTTGTAACTTCTAAACCAGGTGCCAAGATGATTTCTGGGCAACTGATAATAGGTCTTTGTGTTCTTTTAAGAGTATCTTTTTGAAATTCTTGAATCCATATAGGATTTTCAACTGTAGATTTAGGTATCGGCAAATTTGAAGTGATA
>JAAGZO010000488.1 GCA_024206195.1 bacterium
TCGTCCCGAAAGCGACAATAACGATCCACATGAATCTCACCGTTCTGCTTAACGATCTTGACTCGCCGTCCCGTATCTAGTAATCCTTTTGTATTGAACTTGCGAGCTAACCACACCCCACGAGCAAATCGTATACCCATCTGTATGGTCTCTGAAAGAGGCCTATTCGCAAGCATTCTAACGAATATTACAAGTTTCCGATCAGTGCTCCTTTGTGAAAGAGTCATCTTTCATACTCCTTTGCTTCGTCGCCTACTCTGCTTGCCGTCCATCTAGAGTGAATGGGTTTTCAATATGTACAACCTGATGAAACACATAATTACTAGTAGACCAAATCGCCTGCCATTACTGCAATTTAAACTCGAACAACAACTTCACTATCTGCTCTGCCAACAACAAGTCAAATCCTACTTCTCACACAATCTGGGCAGTTAACAAGCACCTATCCAGATATGGAAGCTTTCTTGATAATAAAGGTAAGATCATCATAATCTGATGTAAGCCTGCCAAAAGAAATTTTTTCTATGGTTTTAAAGAGCGTTTTTACCAATATGGCTAGTGGGCCAAAGCTCTTTAGATAGAGACTTGAAACACATTCTACAAGAATCTCATGGCCATATTTGTCACAGTAGTCATATATCCCTTTTCTAGACACAATTCGTTCATGAAAAGTTGGATAGGGGGCATGTCCTAGCTTCCCAGCATGTGGTATTCTCTCAATATATCGACAGTAGAGCACATGGAGCTTGTGTGGTGTAAGCCTTTTAAGAAAAGTAAACACAGAATATCTATCAGGGATCCTCAAAACTAGGACCCCACTTGGCTTCAGACAATTGAATTGTGTATCCAATACTGCTTCGGCACCTTCGATATGTTCGAGAACAAATGAATTGTATACAGCATCATAGCTTTCTTCTGGTAATTGAATAGTTCGCAGATCCCCAACAATCGCTTCGTCCAAATCGTTCTGATAAGCTAGCCTCGCTTCAAGAGCATCTTTATCAAGATCGAGTCCTGTTAGATGATATTCCATCCCTGACAAATCTAGTGACCATTCCCTACCACAACCTGCCTCCAGTATTCTCACTAGATCAGCGCCCTGGAAATAACCTTTTAGTTGATTTGAAACTAGTTGTGGTTCTTCTCCATATGCTGTTATTTCTATCACCTGATGTGATTTGAGTACATTCATGGCTCTCCTTCAGAGGTGTTTTTTCGGAGTATACCTCATCTATTCAAGTATGTGTTATATCAGTCCCAATTCACATACCTCTTTTTTAAGCACAATACCTCTCTTACAGCAGATTTATTTGCTCTGTGTACAACGTTCCTTACTTTGCACAGATAATCCTTAACTGCAACAATATGGTATTGACCCCAATTCAATCTCTGTAAATCAACAACGCTACATTTCACAAAAGCTACGGCCATCATTACGATCATACAGCTTTGCCATGTGTCACTAACACATATGGATAATTCGGATTGGAGTTGGGCAGGTTTCACCCCCTTGTTAGCTTTCTATTGTGCAAAAACCGAAATATTTCCCTATTCAAAAGGTATAAGACCTCGTTTGGAGCAAACATGTGGTGCCTGCCGTCAATAAGAGTATAGTTACCAACAGATGATAGCGTATGTAATCCATCTGGAAATGAGCTATCTGACCAAGGTTCAACGACCGCTGCCTGTTCTTCTTCAAATTTTACAGGTGTAAGACATGTCACTCGGTTTATAATAATTCGTCCACCGTATATTCTTGAACAATCCTGAGTCGGCCGATATAAATTGCCGTTTTGCATAAAAGGTGTACCCGCAGGTCGAGAAGAACGGATATCTGTTTTGACCGGATTGACTGCATGTGGTTTCCATGGACCCAGAAGATCAGGGGCATACCAGATAAACAGATTGAGTTCCGGATCTTGTTCTTCATCGGTGCACATGAGCCACCAAAGACCATCATACTGAAAAATCGTGGTATCTACACCTTCAATATTTTCAATGAGGGTACCAACCTTTACCCATTGGTCCGGTAGCTTCTGAGCTTTGTAAAGGCATATCTCTCGAATTGCTATTGTTTCAGGAATACAGTAGATTTCTTCCTGGTGCTTGATCAGATATGGATAAGACATATGAAAAGAGAGATCCAATGACCGTTTTGGTTCGGACCATGAATTTGTGCCATCAAGCTGAAGACTTGAGATGCTTCCTCTTTGTGAGCGATAGTCGAAATCTTCACAGAGGACAATGACCTGAGAGTCCTTTACTATTCCAAACGGATCAGCCAAAAACCTTTGTCTCCCGAGCTTTGGGAACCAATGGATCTCAGGTTTGACATTGTGGTCGAGAAAAGCCTCTATTGACGCGTACACTATGCCGATGTTCCAATGATCACGGCGAAAGAGGCCTTTCGATCGTGACAGACCATTTCTAAACATTTTGGTTATGAATAATAGCATCTGAAAGTTGTTCGGAATATGATATATTGGTGCTTCTGTATGGTACGGAGGACTATCCAGATAATCGGCAACATCATTACAAATATCAATACATACTTGCGCGGGCCATTTCGCGCTCTGGAAACATGCCTGATCCATGTTCTTACTATAAGAGTGCTTTATAGTGCGAAAAAAGCCCTTTCTGAGAACAATACATTCGTCCAACCGATCCGTGAGCTTTTGAAGTGAAGCCCCTGTTATATGATCTCCATTGTAGATTTCCCAGAAACAAAGA
>JAAGZO010000489.1 GCA_024206195.1 bacterium
GAAACCCACAAGCAGAATACAGAATTATACAGCTGCATATCGTGTGTAGTATGTGGCCTGTAAATGAACATTGCGAGCAAAACACTGTAAATTCGGAAGCAGATTAGAATTACATACCTTGATTCGGTGATCTCCGAGAGCAGTCGTAGCATTCTCCCATCCCATTCTCCAATGCACAGGTTACACTGTTATATTTATTAGAGGGGAATCTTGCTAACTCGGTTGCCGATCCATGTAGTTGAAGCAACTACAGCTGCATGGAGCTGTTGCATTTCTCGAAGGAAGAAAGTTCATTTTCTTAGACACTAGTCATCTATATTCAATTCTAGATGCCCTTTCTTTTCCCTTGGTGGTGTATCATCTTTCTGGTGGTGGTGGATCAATTCACACAATTAATACTTTAACTAAACCATTTCTTGAAGGAAGAATGTTTATTTATTTAAATGCTCCAACCTAAAATTTTAACATGGACTGCAATTTATGTTTTTACATATGTTAGTGACTGGTCAACTAGTCTAAGAACATAGGGACGTAAAAGCATGATTTTGAATGATAATTATAACTAAACCATTTCTTGAAGGAACAATGTTTATTTATTTAAACGTTACCACCCATTTGGATCACACTATTTAAACCTTACCCACCATTTGGATTACACTTCAAAGTTCCTTCTCACTATCGTATCTTATCTGTAGGCAATCTTTATTTGAATGTATCTTTTTTTACATCCATTGAATTCATTTTTATTAAACTGTTATTGATATCGACGCAGACAAACGTGATCGGCAACTGGCATCGGTGGTAAATCTCTCCATTGGCAGCATTTTCCCATCCAACCGCGAATGAAGGAAGAAAGTTTATTTTCTTAGACACTAGTCATCTCATATCCAATTCTAGACACCCTCTCTTTTCCCTTGGTGATCCATCATCTCTCTCTGGTGGTGGTGGATCAATTCACACAATTAATACTCTAACTAAACTGTTTCTCGAAGGAAGAATGTTTATTTATTTAAATGCTCTAACCTAAAATTTTAACATGGACTGCAATTTATTTATTTTACTACTAAAAGTCCAACTAAAAATGCATAAATATATTTTAATCCATTTAAAAAATATAGATGTTATGTTTTTATGTATGTTAGTGAGTGGTCAACTAATCTAAGAACATAGGGATGTAAAAGCATGATCTCGAATGATAATTATAACTAAACTGTTTCTTGAAGGAACAATGTTTATTTATTTAAATGTTACCACCCATTTGGATCACACCCTAATATTATGAAGCGTGGTGGTCCGTCATCTCTCTCTGGTGGTGGTGGATCAACTCGCGATAGTCTACGGTTTTTGAAGGATGAATTCATAGCAATTTTATTATAGCCATGAGGGTTGGCGGGCTCATTGTTAGCATTTCTTCCCAAGCATTTTGTCGGTGACATACAGGAGTACCCCCAACTGAACCATCTCCTACCCGGGAATGATAGGAAATGGCTTGTCGAGTTGGCAGCATTCTCCTATCCCATCTTTCATTGTAGAGGTAATGTTTTGAGGGGTTAAAACGTTGAGGGGATGAAGTGCTGTAGGGTTGAAGAGTAACAGTTTAGTTAAAGATTTCATTCGAGAAATAAACTCTAATAAATATAACTGTGTAACCTGTGCATGACGTGTCCAAAATGCTATCCCGAACGAGATGAGCATGAAACGAATGGTAACGTTTTGTAAGGAAAAACATTGTTCCTTCGAGAAACAATTATAACTACAGTCTTGTGATGATTCTGTGTGGGGTCCTTCCTTCAAGAAACATATCAGCAACAGCAGAAATTTGTGATCCAAAGGAATGATAACGTTTAAGGATGTAAACATTCTTCCTTCAAGAAATGGTTTGATTAATCTCTAATAAATATAACTGTCTGACCCATGCATTGGAAAATGGGATGGGAGATTGCTGTCAACTCGGCAAGCCATTTCCTGTTATTCCTGGATAACAGATGATTCGGTTGA
>JAAGZO010000036.1 GCA_024206195.1 bacterium
AGATTATCAGATACACAGTATACTATAAGGGATTCATCAGGAAATGTTGTATCAGACAAATCGTCAGATAATGATTGGGATATATTCAGGGCATATACTTCTCTTTCTAATGCAGAAGCTGGAACAGAGAATACAGGATTAGATGCTAATGTAATAGGATTTGAAACGTTTGTTGATGGAAAAGATCTAGTAGTTTCTGGTGAGCAGTGGAATATAGCCTGTTATGAAGATGCAGTTGATGATGTGGGAAACGTGAATTTTACTGGTGGTTGGGCAACAGGGGTGAGTAGCTATCTGAAAATATATACTCCAGTTGCGTCCAATGAGGTAGGCGTGAGTCAACGCCATACAGGAAGAGTCGGTACTGGATATGTGTTGAAACCATCTGAATCTTCTCCAGCGGCCTGGTATAGTATTCTTATAATTGATCCTGGTGATACAGCATATGCTAGAGTGGAAGGTTTGGAAATTGACGGTAGTAATGTGACAAATGGGCAGCATGTTCGTGGTATAGCTATTGGAGATAGTGATGAAAGCAATTCATGGATAACAGTAGAAGACTGTATAGTACATGACATAAAGAATTCCTCTGGTGGAAATGCGACTGCATTACATTTTCAAGCTCTCGTTAATGCGGGAGTAAGTAATAATATTATTTATGCTATAGAGCAGTCCGAGGCTGCATCTGTTACTAGTTATGCAATTGGAATTAATATCCCTACCGCTTGTTCCGGTGGAACGATATCCTTATATAATAATACGATTTTTGATATAAAAAACAACAGTACTAATGCATCATATCATGCGTATGGGATATTTAGATCAGGCAGTGCTGGTAATACAGTTTATACAAAGAATAATTATTGCGGCTATAGTGTGGACGGGGATTCCAGCGCCGGTATAGATTTCAGTGGAACGTTGAATCAGAGTTATAATGTTTCTTCAGATGCCACAGCATCAGGAACCGGCAGTCAGACGGGGAAGACAAGCTACTCAAATTATTTTGTAAATCCATCTGCAGGTTCTGAAGATTTTCATTCAAAGGGAGATTCAAATTTTTTATGGGGAGGCAATGGAACAGACCTGTCAGGTGATTCTGATTATTCAGTTACATATGATATAGATAATGATACACGTCCGTGGCAGACCGGTTGGGACATTGGCGCCGATGAATATACAGGAAATTATTTCTACGCTCCGCCAAATCTTTCATTTGTAGAAATATATACAAGTTCAATAACAGCTGCGTGGGATTTCGTAGAAAATGCAACCGGATATACACTTGCAGCTTCAACAGCAGCGGACAGTCCTCCATTGGAAATACATTCATCAAGTACAACAGTAGGAATAAACGTAACAACAGCAACAGTACATGAATCAAGTGTACTTAATCCTAAT
>JAAGZO010000490.1 GCA_024206195.1 bacterium
ATCTGTTAATGATGTATCAATTCTAGCTGTATAAGTCAAAGGCATTTCCTCAGTTCCGTCTTCATTTGCTCCCTTGAAGTTAAATTGAAAACCACCGCTATTTGGATCAACGCTGTAAAGCTCTAGTCGTCTGATTTTACCATCAGTGTCAGTGTGTGTAATCTGCATAGCATAAGAACTCAGAACATAAGTCGAAGTTCCACAATAAATTGTTGTGCTTGCTACTGGTGTTACCGATGTATAAACTATTGTAATTACTTGCGCCATTGTAGTGAGATTAGTACCGGCTGTATTAAATACAATAGCTTTCCCACTGTAACTGCCAGCGTCATCAATGATAGTGTAATCATCATTAGCAGTCAAAGCCCCATCTGTCGCACCTGTCACGCTTGCAATAACAAGAGCAGACGAAACGATCAATGGGTCTGCTGAAGTTTCAGTAATAACTAAGCTATAAGGTGTTACGTCACTTGCTGCACCACTTGCGATAACCTGATTGTCTATAGATGTCACAGAAGTTCCAGCAACTGTAACCTCCTCGAAAAGTCCACCTGACAATTTTTGTACTCCGGTAGGATTTAAGTTAATTAAAGTAAACCCTCCCTCGATGGTCAGTTCCTTAACTTGCTTGTCTGTTTTCCCTGCGTTAGCTGTTTCAAACTGGTTCTCATTCCAGTTTAATGTCGCTGTAACCGCTGTGCTTATAGCTCCGACATCAGTGTATGAGCCATCACCTTCAGCCTTAACGCCTACAAGTGCACCATCAGGAAAATAAATGTTTGATGTGGTCGTTGTTTGTGCGGGCATAATTGCCTCCCTATTTTAATTTAATTGTAGCCGTTAACGGCGTATTGAAATTATCTAAATCATCTGCTGGAGATATAGTTGCCAACACCTCACAGTAGATATAATAATTGCTTCCATTTTCTCTGCTTATTGTATCAATTACAGTACTAGCGATTGTGCGAGATTCTCCCATAGTAGCTGCTCTGCAATTTATAGTGTAATCATATATTTCTGCTTCACTTGAATATTGAGAAGTTAAGTAATAGTTAATACTCTTGTTACTCCCAAAATTTTGAGGGATTAAAACATTATCAAATATAGCTGGGCTAGAAGCGTATTCATCTAACAAATCAGTTATAGCCGATACATTTAAAGCTGAGTACATTTCAACAGAACCGAAACTCATATAAATGACTCCCTGATTTTAGTGTCCTTCAAGTTTCCTCTTAAATTCTCTTCATTTATTTTCTTAATAATATCAGCAGTCTTTGCACCACGCATTATCGCCATTGACGGTCTTAAAAATGGCTGTGGTGCCATGTACTTAGTTCCTAACTCTTGATAAATCATGTATAAAAGATTAAATCCGACTATAGCTTCTTTGTCACTTCTAGGTATTTCATCTACTTTATAAGGTGCTTTTTCTCCAGCACTATCATTCAAGCCACCTTCTTCTGTTTTAGTTTTCCACATAATAGAATTTCTTCCACGTCCTTTATCTACAGGAGCCAAAGCCTTCGCCTGAGCAGCAGCATTTATCGCAACCTCTAAAGTTGATTCAATAGTAGCCTTATCCAAAACATCAAGGATATTTGTTCCCTTGAATATAACTTCCACATTTTTAACTGCCATCTGTAAATTCCTTAAGGGGTAACATAATTACTTCGCTTTGTTCAGCGATATTGTCTGCATACACTACAGAAAAATACCCTATTAGATTAGAATCAGAATCCTCAATCTTTAACCGTGAATCATCTGGAATACTACTCACTGAAATATCTTCTGGCCTCATAACTGCAACTGCTGCAACGTCTGCCCTGAACTTCTCAGAAACTAGAGTGTCAGCGATTGACCCTCTCCATACCATGCATTTTACATTTGATCCATCAACCCAAGTTACCGGTCCCAAAACACCGTTGACAAAAACCTGAGTTCTATCTTGAACTGTAGCCGTTTGTGTTAAGCTTCTATTAAATATAGAATCAAGAAACATTCTCATTG
>JAAGZO010000491.1 GCA_024206195.1 bacterium
ATAAAGATGGCTATCCATTGCCTAATCCTCAAGAAACGTTAGCTATTTACGAAGAAGACCAGTCGTGGTTCCTGGAAATTGATGAGTTCGCTAAGTGTATTCTGGAAAACAAGCCCGTAGTAATTGGATCCTCTCTGGATGCCTACAAAGTCATGGAATTGATACAAAGAATCTATCAGGCTGATAGTGAGTGGGTACGCCATCTGGATACCCAAGGAGGGTTGATCAGGTGAAGAAGGTAGTTTTTTTAGAAGGTCTCAAGGAATCAGAAATACGACCGGATGTATTGTATGACAAATATAAAGATATGCTCAAAGATGAACTTTCCACTCTGTTTAACGATCAATCTCAGTTTATTCAAATCGATTGCCCGGGTTGTTGCGGCAACAAATATGAAAAAACATTTGAAAAATTTGGGTTTCAATACTGCAGGTGTGGCGACTGTGGTAGTCTGTTTGTATCCCCAAGGCCCACCGCCGAGATGCTTGATATCTTTCGCAAAGACTCACAAGCTGTAAGATTCTGGAGCAACGAAATAGCCA
>JAAGZO010000492.1 GCA_024206195.1 bacterium
AAAATACTAGCACTTAGATTTATTGATGATCTATTTGTCATTAATTGCCCAACTTTTTTGCAATTAGCTGAGCAAATCTACGGGCATGATGATGTCTTGGAAATTACCCATACAGGTGATTACTGCAACTTTCTGGACTTGGCAATCCAGGTAAATCCAATCGAGCACCTAGAAACAGCTGTGTATAATAAAACAGATTCATTTCCATTTACTGTAACTAGATATGGACATCCCGATAGTAATGTCTCCATTAAAGTTCATTCTGCTACAATATCTGGTCAGTTACTATGGTATGCACGAATTTCTAGCCATTGTAAAGGATTCACTGCTAAAGCACGTGAATTATTCAGCACTTTTGAGAACAGAGGATTTGGTAGAAAATTCTTAATTGATCAGTTTTTCATTTTTGTACCCTTCTCCACGGCGCCGCATCGGCGCCAAGCGCCGATGCGGGGCGTGGCAGGTTATTTTAAAAGGGGGGTTCCGCCTTTGCACGAATTTGAGCTGGTATACTGAAGTTGTTTGTCTTGTGATCCACCATCCTGGCCTTTCGATTCTGTTTGGGAGTTCAATCACATTTACATGATGGCAGCAAGGTATGTATCAGGTTTTTATGCTCTTTGATGATTTGTGCAGTGCCCTTACTACTTTTGCAGCACACTCTTGGTAT
>JAAGZO010000493.1 GCA_024206195.1 bacterium
AACATTAAGAATGCATTAATAACGGATCTTTTTACGATCGAAATTCGATACTGGTAGTTGACGTCTTTGATGAAATTCTCAATCAGGAACCCAAGAATAACGCCATAGTTGACAAAATTTTCCGCCGAAATTGACAGGGAAGATAAGATTCTCTTAGTACGTTGAGAAATTCTAATGGATGCTCAACAATTGCAGGATTATCTTCAAGGTTTTCAGGATGAGCTTGCTGATCTTAGGAACAGTCGAAATGTTATAGAACTTGTTAACGATTTGCATGCTCAGACTGTTGAACAACAGGTTGCTGGTTGTGAGGTGGAATATCAGAATAACCTCCCTGGAGTATTGCCGACAGTAGCTCCGATTTCACTTTTTGAAGATTTTCACCAGCGATGATATTAGTGAGACTTGTCAGGATTGGTTAGATAATTTTGCTTTGGCTGCTAGAGCTTGTAACTGGGATGAACAGAAGAAGCTCCGTGTTTTGCCCACTTATCTAGATGGCAC
>JAAGZO010000494.1 GCA_024206195.1 bacterium
AATATCGACCCCAGATCACACAGGTTTTCTTTTTTTTCCATATTTGGTGTTTCTTTTTTCAGTTTTTCAGATGAACTCATTGGAACTTCGGCATCACTTTTGTCATTTTTTGTGTGATTCCAGCAAAAGTTAACATGTGGGGATTCTCAATGACGTTGATCAGGAGTATTGTGGAGTTCTGCCACAACTATTGATCGATTGATCAGAAAACGATCGATAAATTATCGATTTTGTCACCTGACTACAGAAATGAAGACAAGTGGAGACCAACGTGCACATGTCCATGACAGTGGAAGCATGTTTGCACAGGCAACACATGATTCTGGTTCTCATCTTTGCATCGAATTATGTCCATAAACTATCGCAGAATCATCGACATAAACCCTAACATAATGACTGGAGTATTCTTTTGAAACATCACTGTTTCAAAAATTACAGACCCTAACACAGTACTGAATTTATCTGTGGCCAAGTTGTTTCTGTTTCTCTGTTAGTAATGAGCATATCTCCGTGAATATAAACACACTAACTCATGTGATCAGCAGCTCATTCGAAAGCTTATTGATTCTAGTTGATCCTAACAGATAATCGCAATTTTTCAACCAATAGTTTGATCACAGTAATCGATAATCTGATTTCTCATACATGTAGGAAAATGGTATGTTTTGTCCAAGCTTGATCTTGACAATGATGAAATCGACAAGGATGCTGTACAAGTCAATGGAAAACCTATGTCCTCTAGTTCAAACAAGTATCAGGGCGTCTAAACGCCAATAGGGACCGCCGGGATACACCACAC
>JAAGZO010000495.1 GCA_024206195.1 bacterium
CCATACATTATGTTTAGTGATACAGTTAACAAAGGATTACCAAAAGAATTAAAAGATAAAGGTTTAAAGGTACATCACTCTAACTTATGTAGTGAGATTACCCTGCCAACTAACGATGAACGTACTGCAGTATGTTGTTTGTCATCTGTTAACCTGGAATACTATGATGAATGGAAAGATGACCCGCATTTTATTGATGACATCATGCGTATGTTAGATAATATACTTACATATTTTATTAGGAATGCCCCCTCTCATTTATGGAGAGCAGTAGCCTCAGCTAAAGCAGAACGATCTGTTGGTCTAGGTGCTATGGGTTTTCATTCGTACCTACAAAGAAAAGGTATAGCTTTCAATAGCCCTATGTCTTTCGGTATTAATAAAAATATATTTAAACACCTACATGATAAAGCATTAGAATCTAATCTATCATTAGGTAAGACAAGAGGTGAGCCAAGTGACATGAAAGGAAGTGGTAAGAGATTCGCACACATGTTAGCTATTGCACCAAATGCAAGTAGTTCTATTATATGTGGTGGTGTATCCCCTAGCATAGAACCTTTAAGAGCCAACGCCTTTACACAAAAAACTATGAGTGGTTCTTTCTTAGTTAAGAATAAATACTTAGAAGAATTACTTGAATCAAAAGGAAAGAATACTAAAGATATTTGGAAAACTATTATTTCTGATAGAGGATCTGTCGTTTCGCTCGACTTCCTCACGGCGCAAGAGAAAAATTTATTTAAAACCGCCATCGAAATTGACCAATCGTGGATTGTGGACTTGGCTGGCGAACGTCAAAAATATATTTGTCAAGCGCAATCGTTAAACTTATTCTTCCCACCAGATGTAAATGTTAGAAGATTAAATAACATACATAAACGTGCGTGGGAGAAAGGACTAAAGACTCTATACTACTGTCGCAGTGAGGCGATCAAGAGAGCAGAAAATATCTCTGTTAAAGTAGAGCGTAAAGTCAGAGAGGATAGCATGGAAGACGAAGAATCATGTGTAATGTGTCAAGCATAATGCTTAGACACTTAGATTTATTTAGTGGGCTCGGTGGATTTAGCTTAGGACTTGAGGCAACGGGAGGATTTGAAACAGTAGCGTTCTGTGATATAGAAAAATTCTCACGTAAAGTTTTAAAGAAACACTGGCCCAATGTAAAACAATATAAAGATATAAAGGAGTTAACGTATGAGCAAATCAAAGAAGACACGCTTGCCCCCATTGACATTGTCACGGGAGGATATCCTTGCCAACCATTCTCCATCGCAGGTAGCCAACGCGGTGAAAAAGATAAGAGACACCTCTGGCCAGACATGTTTAGGATTGTCAAAGAATGTAAACCGACTTGGGTCATTGGAGAAAACGTTAGTGGACACATTAAACTCGGTCTCGACACCGTACTACAGGACTTGGAGAGTGAAGGTTACTCCGTTAGGGCGTTTAGTATTTCAGCTTCGAGCGTCGGCGCCAACCATCAAAGAGAAAGAGTCTGGATCATTGCCCATTCAAATATGGAGAACACCAGACAACATGGCAGGAGGATCGAATCTACCTGGGATACAGAAAGCATTGGACCAAGGACATCTGAAGAGACCGAGCGGTCACCCAATTCAGATAAGGTTAATGGATCAAGTGAGAGAGCCTCGCTTGTGGGAGAAAGTTCCGACACCAACAGCCAGGGATTACAAGGACGCAGGTCCGAACAGCAACTACGAAAAAATGAAACAGAAAGGCCGACTAGCTGGGACAGCTGGTGGGAGTCTGAACCCAGTGTGGGTCGAGTGGCTAATGGGATACCCCACAGGGTGGACCGACTTAAAGGACTAGGTAATAGTTTAGTGCCCGCTATACCTTTTATAATAGGGCAATCAATTTTAAGAGAGGAGTATATATGATAATAGGATTAGAAATTGTAGTCATGGCTTATGTAATAACAGTTACAGGCGGACTACTATTACAAGCAGCGGGGGTACAATGAGTGTATTTA
>JAAGZO010000496.1 GCA_024206195.1 bacterium
CTTCTTCAGTTGCTTCTTCTTGAGCAGGTTCTTCAGCAGGTGCTTCTTCACCTCCATCACGCATCTCTGCAATGACACCTTCTTCTGCTACTACAAGGATACGACCATCTTCAAGTTCGTACTCACCTACAGGTAGAGCAATCTTCTCATCTTCAGTAACGATGAATACCTCTTGGTTGGCTTCAAACGCTTCTGCTTCAATAGTAGTGCCGTTCTCTAACTTCATAGACTCTAACTTAACCTCGTCTTGTAGGTTAAGCAGTTCCATAATCTTTCCTAATGTTTCTTGTGATTTCATATCTTGTTATTTGATATTATTGTAAGTGGGTTCGTATCTTTTACGCAAAGCATCTGCTTTATCAAGAATTTGTTTTAAGTCTTGAATTACATTATCCGCTCCCAACTCTTCCGCTAATTTCATTGCATTTTTTGCTTGAGCGGGTACATTTGCCGCTACAACAATAAGACCATTGCTCATACGCTTTGCAATACCACTTAATTCGCTATCAGCATTTTTAAGCATATCTGCACCATCTTGCAATAATTTTGATATATCACTAATCTTATTTAATGAAACTTCGTGTTGTTCCAACTCCACCTTCTCGGTAGAGAGCTTTGTGAATACCGCCTTTTCAGTTTTGCCTTGTTTCATATTAAATAGCCTTTAGAGCGGAAACTGCCGCCTTACCATTCTTGCTCATATCACGAAAAGCCATCTTCATCTGTTTGAGATTGCTTAATACATTCTTCGCTTTATTTACTTCATCGTTAATCCCCAACTCTTTTGCTTTTGATTGAAAGTCTTTAAGTTGCTTTTCTTTCTCAACGATTTCTTTGTAAACTCGCTCTGCATCGTTCGTTCCTTTCTCAACCATCTTTAGGGCTTGTTGAATATAAGATGTGTCAAAAGGGATGCTTCTTACGAAGTCCATAACATCATCTGCTACGCTCAACTCAACCTTCTCTGGTTGCTCGGCTAATTTAGCCATCACCTTATGTAGCGATATTCTTTTCATATTATGTTAATTGTTTAAGTGTGTTTCCGTTAGATTTTGTCTAATGACTTCAGTTTGCTTTCCGCCCATCTCTTGGCACTCTTGCCACCCCATAGTAGATAGCTAATATATCCGCAAGACTTTGTGTCACCTTCTTCATAGTATTCCTCTGCTCTACTCAAGTAGCTATACATACGCTTAATAGTCTCAACACTTATAGCCTCA
>JAAGZO010000497.1 GCA_024206195.1 bacterium
AACTTTTGAAAATACTCTGCGAAGACTTGCGATTATTCTTGAAGAACAAGTTACTCTTACTCAGGGCTTATGTCCTGGGACTGATGCTGACTTAATTAGAATTTTAAGAAAAGTTGAAGAGAAACGTTACTTTCAATATTATCGGACTACCATTGATCAAAAAGTGCGAAAAGAATGGATTGACAATCCAGAATTTAAGAAACTCCTTCGAGGAGAAACTGCTGAAGTCAGAACAAAATGTATCGAAGCTATCACTCAGTGGAAAGTTCAATTTGCAAAGAAGAAGAAGAACATTTTGCTCATTGATTATCACAAGTATGAAGGTGGAGGAAAAGTTTCAACTTTGAAATCTGCTGGGAAACCAATCAATGATAGCACTTATCCTTATTTTGCTCTGATCGATTTATGGATTGAAGTACTCGGAGATGCTCCTGAGGACAGTCCATTGACTCCTGAGCACTGGAAAAAGATGAATGAAATTGTTTACAATAAAATTCCTCCTATTTCCAGTCATCTTTGCAATACTAAAGATTGGGGACAGACTAAGGCAGTTTTGTTGGAAATGATGCGATTCTTTGTCCTTTATGGAGCACAAGACGCATCTGTGACTCTGTTTGTTGCAAGAGCAGTGGCAATTATTACCCAAAATTTGCCGATAC
>JAAGZO010000498.1 GCA_024206195.1 bacterium
GCTGGTACAGTGTATTCTCCCTGATCAAGATTTACTATCCTGACATCAAGCGCGCTTCCTGTAGGTGAAAAATTTGAATCTATCTGTAAGTCACATTCATAATTTGTTGACCCGGCTGACAATGATGCATTTATCGGCGTTATCTCGGTACCTCCGAAATACAACTCCAGATACTCATCAAATCCCGTTCCCTTTATCTTGAATTTCTTATCAGAATGTCCGTCAGTATCCGCATCCTGGCCGTATTCCTTTATTACAGGTGATGTTATCGTAGATATCACAGGCATTGCGCCTATCACAAAATATCCTGCATCACCACGTGATGCTGTTCCACCGCTTTCAGGATTTTCTATGTTTAACGTACGGTCTCCTGCTGGACAACCGGAGGATACATTCACCAGTATCTCAAGTAATATTGACGACTTCCAGCTTACACTCTGTACCGTTATTGAATCACCTGACACATCAAAACTTATATCATCAGTATCTATTCCGTTTTCAAATCCGGTTCCTGTAACCTTGATAAGTTTATCCGTCACATTCTGACCCAGCTGATAAGATGGATTTGATCCTACCACTGCTATACCGTTTGCCGTAAGTGTAGGCGCCTCTACTATCTCAAGTACACTGGTTAACGATACTGACATACCGCCGTCTGGATTAAATACCACTACCCACCTGTCTCCAAGCTGAGCATTGCTTGCTATCTCAACTCCCTCTAAATCAAATGTACTTGAAGTAAAGTTTGCTATCGTTCCCGTATCTATTTTTACATCTACAGGATACGGATCCGAACTTGTTGAAAACCACACCTCTACGCCGCTCTGGAAATACGGGCCGTCGCCTATTACCGTTATCGTTGACCCGGTTACTCCCTGAGCGCGAATCGTAGGACTTATTGAATCTATATCCGGACTATGAATTATATCTATATAATTTGATTTTGTTGCATACCCTAAATCAGGATTCATTACCGTAGCATCACGCTTACCGCTTACTGCCGTATCACTTACATCTATTGTCACTATAAATGAATTGGGTATACCGGCATAATTATAATTTGTTGCTGTAACTCCCACTCCAAAATCTATTACCGCACCATCCTGAAGATCACTACCGGATAATGTAACATCCAGGCCTTCAGTTCCCTGGCCTATTGCTGTCTGGCTCAATGAAGTAAATGTAGGCCTGCTGTTTACTGTCATAACACCGGTCATTGTATATTCTCCCAGATCCGGATTAACTACTCTCACATCCAGCGCGCTCCCTGTAGGTGAAAAATTCGAATCTATTACTAAATCACATTCAAAATTTGTTGCCCCCGCTGACAATGTCGCATTTATAGGCGTAATTTCAGTAACACCAAAATATAGATCCAGTTCATCATCCAGGTTTGTTCCCTGTATCTTAAATTTCATAGCAGGATATCCATCCGTATCTGCACGCTGACCGTATTCCTTTACTGCAGGTGAAGTTATTGTTGATACCACCGGCATCACACCTATAGTAAAATAATTAGCGTCACTCCGGGATGCAGTACT
Source organism: bacterium (assembly GCA_024206195.1). The sequence continues at coordinate 1,542 of JAAGZO010000498.1, forward strand.
GCCGCTCTCTGGGTTCTCTACAGATACGGTCCGGTCGCCTATCGGACACATTGATGATACATCAACTACAACCTCTATTAAAGTAGATGATTTCCAGGTTACACTGTTTACTGTTATTGAATCTGCTGACACATCAAAACTTACATTATTATCTCCTATTCCAGTCTCAAAACCGCTGCCGGTTATCCTTAACATCTTATCTTCCACATTCTGGCCCAGCTGATACGACGGATTGGCATTTACTACTGTTAAACCGGATGCTGTAAGTGTAAGCTCTGTTGTTATTGTAAGTACACTTGTTATTGATACATATTCTCCGCCATCCGGGTTCTTTATTACTATATACCTGTCTCCCAACTGAGCATCCGCTGCCACATCAAAATCCTTCAATTTAAATGAACTTACGCCAAAATCTGAAATCGTACCCGTATCTATCTTTACATCCGCAGGATATCCCGTTGAACTTGTTGAGAACCATATTTCCAGGCCGCTCTGAAAATACGCCCCGTCTCCTATTACTGTTATTGTTGATCCTGTTACTCCGCGAGCACGCGTATCAGGAGATATTATATCTACTTCAGGTTTATTTGTTATTTCAAAATAATCACTCTTTGTTGCATACCCAAGATCAGGATTTGTTATTGTTACATTCTTCTTCCCTATTATTGCCGTATCACTCACATCTATCTGTACAGTAAATGATGATGTTGTATGATAATATACATTATATGTTGATATACCTACTCCGAAATCTATCTCACAACCTGTCTGAATATCACTTCCGGTTATTATTACTGTTGAACCTGCTGCTCCCTGGCCGGCTGATGTTATACTAAGCGATGTAAATGCAGGTTTCTTGTTTATTGTTACAGCATTTGACAGCACATATTCTCCCTGATCAGGATTTATTAACTTCAAGTCCAGTAATGATCCGGTCGGTGTGAAATTCGAATCTATTGTAAGATCACACTCATAATTTGTTGATCCGGCCGACAAACTGATATTTAACGGACTCATCTCGGTATCTCCAAAATACATATCCATCGATGAATCAAAATTTGTTCCCTTTATCTTAAATTTCTTAGCCGGATAATTTTCTGTCTCTGCAAGCTGACCGTATTCTTTTACTACAGGAGAAGTTATTGCACTTATCACAGGCATTGCGCCGATTACAAAATATCCCGCATCTCCCCGGGATACCGTACCGCCGCTGTCTGGATTCTCTATATACACTGTCCGGTCACCAACAGGACAACCCGATGATACATTTACTATTATCTCAAGAAAACTTGATGATTTCCACGTTACACTCTGTATTGTTATTGAATCACCGGAGACATCAAAACTTACATTACTCTCACTTATTCCATTTTCAAACCCGCTGCCGGTTACTTTTACTGTTTTATCTACTGTATTCTGACCCAGTTGATATGTCGGATTTGAGCCGGTTATTGTTATTCCGCTTGCGGTAAGTGTTGGCGGCGCTACTATCTCCAATACACTTGTTACCGATATTGCTATACCGCCATCTGGATTCTTTGTTACTATCCATCTGTCTCCAACTTGAGCATCTACTGCTACATCTACTTCTCTTAAATCAAACGAACTTGCTGTAAAGTTTGCCATTGTACCTGTATCTATTTTTACATCTACCGGATACGCTTCAGAACTTGTTGAAAACCATACCTCCAAACCGCTCTTAAAATACGGGCCGTCTCCTATTACCGTTATTGTTGACCCGCTTACTCCCTGTGCGCGGATTGTCGGTATTATTGAATCCACATCCGGTTTACTGGTTACCTCAAAATAGTTTGTCTTTGTTGCATAACCCAGATCAGGATTATATATCGTTACATCCCGCTTTCCTACTACTGCTATATCGGATATATCTATCTGCACTGTAAACGATGAGGTTGTATGATAGTATGAATTATATGTTGATATACCTACTCCAAAATCCGCATAACAGCCGTCCTGAATTTCACTTCCCATTACTATTACTGTTGATCCTATCGTACCGCGGCCGGCTGTTATTACATCCATTGATGTAAACACAGGTTTTTTATTTATCGTAAGTGCATTCGGTACAGTATATTCTCCCTGATCAGGATTTACTAACCTGACATTAAGCGCGCTTCCCGTAGGTGAAAAATTTGAATCTATCTGTAAGTCACATTCATAATTTGTTGACCCGGCTGACAACGATGCATTTATCGGCGTTATCTCGGTATTACCAAAATACAATTCCATTTCCGAATTAAAATCCGTTCCTTTAATCTTAAATTTCTTAGTTGGATAACCATCCGTATCCGCGCGCTGGCCGTATTCCTTTATTACAGGTGATGTTATCGTAGATATCACAGGCATTGCGCCTATCACAAAATATCCTGCATCACCACGTGATGCTGTTCCGCCGCTTTCAGGATTACTTACATACACTGTACGATCCCCTACGGGACACCCGGATGATACATTAACAAGAACATCTATCAATCCGGCTGACTTCCAGCTTACACTCTGAACTGTTATTGAATCACCTGACACATCAAAATACACATCATTATCATCTATACCTGTCTCAAAATTACTTCCTGTAATACTTATTGTTTTACTCAAAGAATTCTGCCCCAACTGATACGACGGATTTGATCCTACTACTGTTATACCACTAGCTGTTAACGCCGGCTGAACTACTATTTCAAGTACGGCAGAAGCAGAAACAGAAATACCCTCATCAGGATTCTTTATAACCATCCATCTATCACCTAACTGTGCATCTGATTCCACATCAAATTCCTGCAATTCAAATAAACTTGCCGTAAAATTTGCTATCGTTCCCGTATCTATTTTTACATCTACCGGATAACCGCTGGAATCCGTTGAAAACCATACTTCAAGTCCACTCTGAAAATACGGGCCGTCACCAATTATTGTAATTGTTGAACCAAATACACCCTGCGCTCTTTCATCGGGAGTTACATAATCACCATCCGGCTTATGAGTTACTTCAAAATAGTCGCTTTTTACCGCATAACCAAGATCCGGATTAATTAAAGTTACGTCCCTGTACCCGGCCTGCGCTGTATTAATTATATCTACAGTTACCGTAAAAGTATTAGGAATCCCGGCATAATTATAACTTACAGTTGATACACCAACACCGAAATCAACCTCAGCTCCAGTCTGAAGACTTGATCCGCTCACAGTAATTTCCAGGCCTTCTGTTCCCTGACCTGCGCTTAATGGATTAAGTGAGGCAAATACAGGCTTGGGATTGATAGTTATTGCACTACCCAATATATATTCGCCCAGATCAGGATTTATTATTTTTACATCCAATGTACTTCCTGTGGGCGAAAAATTCTCATCTACAATAAAATCACATTCATAATTTGTTGATCCTGCCGATAAAGTAATATTTATTGGTGTCATTTCGGTATCACCGAAATACACATCCATATCACTATCAAAATCTACACCCTTTACCTTAAACCTCATATCCGGATCATCAGCAGTTCTTGCTTTTTGTCCATACTCCTTTATCACAGGATATGTTATTGTTGATATCACAGGCATTGCGCCTATTGTAAAATAATTAGCATCGTTTCGGGATGCAACACTGCCGCTCTCCGGATTCTCTACATATACTGTCCGGTCGCCTACCGGACACATCGATGATACATCAACTACAACTTCTATTAAAGTAGATGATTTCCAGGTTACACTGTTTACTGTTATTGAATCAGCCGATACATCAAAACTTACATTACTTTCTCCCACACCGGATTCAAATCCTATACCCGTTATCTTTACTGTTTTATCAGTTACATTCTGACCCAGCTGATATGTAGGATTTGCACCTACTACAGTAATACCACTTGCATCAAGCGTAAGAGCAGATACTATCTCAAGTACACCTATAATAGAAACAGCTTCACCGCTATCAGGATTCCTTATTAGTATATACCTTTCACCCAACTGAGCATCAGCTGCCACATCAAAATCCTGTAACTTAAATGAACTTATAGTAAAATCAGCTATAGTACCCGTATCTATTTTTACATCTGCCGGATATCCCGTTGAACTTGTTGAAAACCACACTTCCAGGCCACTCTGGAAATATGGACCATCCCCTAAAATAGTAATAGTAGAACCTGCTACTCCTCTGGCGCGCGTATCAGGAGATATTATATCTACTTCAGGCTTGTTCTTTATTTCAAAATAATTGCTTTTAGTTGCATAGCCCAGATCCGGATTTGTTATAGTAACATTCTTCTTACCTATTATTGCAGTATCAGATACATCTATCTGTACAGTAAATGATGATGATGTATGATAATATGCATTATATGTTGATATCCCTACTCCAAAATCTATCTCGCAATCCGGCTGAATATCGCTGCCGGTTACTATTACTGTTGACCCTGTTGCACCCTGGCCGGCTGAAGTAACATCAAGTGAAGTAAAAACCGGCTTCTTATTAATTGTAATTCCACTTGCAACAATATATTCACCTAAATCCGGATTTATTACTTTTACATCCAGCGCTGACCCGGTCGGGGTAAAATTTGCATCTATAGACAAATCGCATTTATAAAAAGTAGCTCCGGCAGATAAAGAACTGTTAAGTGGTGTCATTTCCGTACCACCGAAATAAAGCTCAAGATCTGCATCAAAATTCGATCCTTTAAAAATAAATTTTTTATCAGGATAATTTTCTGTCTCGGCACGCTGGCCATATTCTTTTACTACAGGAGAAGTTATTGTACTTATCACAGGCATTGCGCCGATTACAAAATACCCGGCATCACTTCGGGATACTGTTCCGCCGCTTTCAGGATTCTCTATATATACTGTCCGGTCACCGATCGGACACCCGGAGGACACATTTACTACTGCTTCCAGAAGTGTAGATGATTTCCATGTAACACTTTGAATAGTAATTGAATCGCTTGAGACATCAAACCAGACATAATCTTCAGTAATACCTGTTTCAAAACCTGTACCTGATATTTTAATGGTTTTATCAGTCACATTCTGGCCCAGCTGATACGAAGGCACCGCGCCGTTAACTGTTATACCGCTGGTTGTAAGCGTAGGCGCAGCCTTTATTTCCAAAACACTTGTATTTGATATTGACATACCGCCATCCGGATTTTCTACTACTATCCATCTATCTCCAATCTGGGCGTCACTGGCTACTTCTACTTCTCTCAAATCAAATGAACTTGCCGTAAAATTTGCCATTGTGCCTGTATCTATCTTTATATCCACTGGATAAGGATCGGAACTTGTTGAGAACCAGACATCAAGTCCGCTTTGAAAATACGGGCCGTCTCCTATTACTGTTATTGTTGAACCGGTTACACCGCAAGCCCGGACAGTAGGACTTATAGAATCTATATCTGGACTGTGAATTATATTAATGTAATTTGCCTTCGTAGCATATCCCAGATCCGGATTCCTTATAGTTGCATCACGCCTGCCGCTTGTTGCACTCTCCGTTATATCTACAGTAACCGTAAATGAATCCGGCACATGTGTATAATCATAGCTGTCTACAGTTATTCCGAGGCCAAAATCTATTTCACAGCCATCCTGAAGTTCTGAACCATATATAATTAGATCCAGATCCTGTTTACCCTGACCAATATTGGTCTGACTAAGCGAACTGAATACAGGCTTCTTATTTACAGTTATTGCGCCGCTTATTATATATTCTCCTAAATCAGGATTTATCACTTTCACATCCAGTGCCGAACCTGTAGGTGAAAAATTTGCATCAATTGCAATATCACATTCATAATTTGTAGATCCGGCTGACAGCAATGCATTTATCGGCGTTATTTCAGTATTACCAAAATACAATTCCATTTCCGAATTAAAATCCGTTCCTTTAATCTTAAACTTCTTAGTTGGATAACCATCTGTATCCGCGCGCTGGCCGTACTCCTTTATTACCGGAGATGTTATTGTTGAAATCACAGGCATTACGCCGATCACAAAATATCCGGCATCTCCGCGTGATACTGTTCCACCGCTTGTCGGATTTTCCAGATATACCGTTCTATCTCCAACCGGACAACCGGTTGAAACATTAAGGACAACTTCTACAAGTGTAGATGATTTCCATGTTACACTCTGAATAGTAATTGAATCACCTGATACATCAAAACTTACGCTGTCTTCATCTACACTGTTTTCAAAACCGGTTCCTGCTATCTTTATTGTTTTATCTGCCACATTCTGACCCAATTGATATGTTGGATCAGCGCCTACAACAGTAATCCCGCTTGCAGCAAGTGTCGGAGCTGCAACTATTTCAAGTACCTCAGTTAAAGACACCGACAATCCCCCATCAGGATTATTTATAACTATCCACCTGTTACCTAACTGTGCATCGCTTGCAACTTCAAAATCCTGCAGTTTAAATGAGCTGGCACCAAAATCGGCTATTGTTCCTGTATCTATTTTTACATCAACCGGATACCCGCTGGAATCTGTTGAAAACCACACATCAAGTCCACTCTGAAAATACGGGCCGTCTCCTATTACCGTTATTGTTGACCCGACTACACCCTGCGCACGGGTTGTAGGACTTACTGAATCTATATCGGGGCTATGTATAATATCTATATAATTTACTTTTGTTACATATCCGAGATCCGGATTCATTACAGTTATATTACGTTTACCGCTTAATGCACTGTCATCTACATCTATCGTTACAACAAAAGAAGCCGGTATACCTGCGTAATTATAACCTGCAACTGTAATATTTGCACCGAAATCCACCGTTACTCCATTCTGCAATTCCGTACCATTTACTGTAATATCCAGATCCTGTGTCCCCTGGCCTATATTTGTCTGACTGAGTGAAGTTACCGTAGGCTTTTTGTTTACTGTTATTGCACTACTTAATATATATTCTCCCTGATCAGGATTAACCAGTTTCACATCCAAACTAGAACCGGTAGGTGAAAAATTTGAACCTATTACAAGATCACATTCATAATTTGTTGCTCCGGCTGATAATTCTGCATCTATCGGAGTAATTTCTGTATCGCCGAAATACAGTTCCATATTCAGATCCAGATCCGTTCCTTTTACTTTGAATTTTTTATCAGGATAACCATCCGTATCTGCAAGCTGGCCGTATTCTTTTACTACAGGAGAAGTAATAGTTGAAATAACCGGCATCGCACCTATCGTAAAATATCCTGCATCTCCCCGTGATGCAGAACTACCGCTCTCCGGATTCTCTACATAAACTGTCCTGTCACCAACCGGACACCCGCTGGATACATTTACAAGTGCTTCCAGCAGGCTTGATGATTTCCATGTAACACTTTGTACTGTTATAGAATCAACTGACACATCAAAATAAACATCATCTTCACTTATACCTGTTTCAAAATCCGTACCGGATATTTTAATTGTTTTATCAACGACATTCTGCCCAAGTTGATAACTGGGATCCGAACCAACTACTGTTATTCCACCTGCACTAAGAGTCACCTCAGATACTATCTCCAGCACACTGGTTATTGAAACTGATAACCCGCCATCAGGGTTATATACAACTATATATCTGTCTCCAAGCTGGGCATCACTTGCCACATCAAAATCCTGCAGCTTAAAGGAACTTATAGTAAAATCAGCTATAGTACCTGTATCTATCTTTACATCCGCCGGATATCCCGTTGAGCTTGTTGAAAACCACACCTCTAATCCGCTTTTAAAATACGGGCCGTCGCCTACTACTGTAATTGTTGAACCTGTTACTCCCCTGGCGCGAGTATCAGGACTGATTGAATCTACAACAGGTTTATTTGTTACATCAAAATAGCTTGACCTTGTTGCATACCCCAGATCAGGATTCCTTATCGTAACATTCCTTTTGCCTACTGTTGCAGTGTCAGATACATCTATCTGCACAGTAAATGATGATGATGTATGATAATATGCATTATATGTTGATACACCTACTCCAAAAACCACCTCACATCCATCCTGTATATCACTTCCTGTAACAATTATAGTTGATCCAATTAAACCCTGACCGGCAGCAGTAATACTAAGTGATGTAAATGTCGGTTTTTTATTTATAGTAATTGCATTAGACAGAGTATCTTCTCCCTGATCGGGATTTACTATACTGACATCAAGTAGAGAACCCGTAGGTGTAAAATTAGCATCAATGGCTAAATCACATTCGTAAGAAGTTGCTCCCGGAGACAATGATGCGCTCAGCGGTGTCATTTCATTATTTCCAAAATACAGCTCCATATCCAGATCCTGATCAGTTCCTTTGATAATAAATTTCTTATCAGGATAATTTTCTGTCTCTGCGCGCTGGCCGTATTCTTTTATTGTTGGAGAAGTTATTGTACTTATAGTAGGCATGGCACTTATTACAAAGTATCCCGCATCACTTCGGGATACTGTTCCGCCGCTATCAGGATTTTCCAGATATACCATCCGGTCTCCTTCCGGACATCCGCTTGAAACATTTACAAGTACCTCAAGTAAACTTGATGACTTCCATGTTACGCTCTGTACTGTTATGGAATCACTTGAAACATCAAAACTTACATAATTCTCAGTTATACCTGTTTCAAACCCCGTACCGGATATTTTTACTGTTTTATCAGTCACATTCTGACCCAGTTGGTTACTTGGATCAGAACCTACTACAGTTATTCCGCTGGCTGTAAGCGTAGGCGCAGCCTTTATCTCCAATACGCTTGTATTTGATATAGACATACCGCCATCAGGATTTTCTACTACAATCCATCTATTACCTATTTGAGCATCTACATCTACAGCCACTTCCCGCAATTCAAACGAACTTGCTGTAAAACTGGCTATTGTACCAGTATCTATTTTTACATCTACCGGATACGGATCTGAACTTGTTGAAAACCATACCTCTAATCCACTTTGAAAATACGGACCGTCTCCTATAACTGTTATTGTTGATCCCGTTACACCGCAGGCCCTGACTGTAGGACTTATAGAATCTATATCGGGACTGTGTATTATATTAATATAGTTTGTCTTGGTTGCATAACCTAAATCCGGATTCATTATGGTTGCATCTCGTCTGCCGCTTGTTGCGCTATCGCTTATATCTACAGTAACTGTAAACGAATCAGGAACATGTGTATAATCATAACTGGTAGTTGTAATACCTATACCAAAATCTATTTCACAACCATCCTGAAGTTCAGCTCCGAAAACCACAAGATCCAGACCTGTTTTACCCTGTCCCAGATCTGTCTGGCTTAAAGAAGTAAATGAAGGTTTTTTATTAATTGTTATTGTATTGACAACTGAATGTTCACCCAGATCAGGATTAACAACCTTTACATCCAGAAGTGATCCGGTTGGTGAAAAATTTGCATCAACAACAACATCACACTCATAATTTGTAGCTCCTGCGGATAAAGATACATTTATCGGAGATATTTCCGTATCACCAAAATAAAGAATTAAATCAGTGTCAAAACCGGAACCTTGAATCTTTAACTTCTTTTCAATATACCCGTCAGTATCTGCACGCTGGCCATATTCCTTTATTACAGGAGAAGTTATTGTACTTATCACAGGCATAGCGCCTATTACAAAATATCCCGCATCGCTACGGGATGCAATCCCGCCGCTATCCGGATTTACTACATTAACTGTCCTGTCACCAAGCGGACACATTGAAGATACATCAATTAAAACTTCCAACAAACTTGATGATTTCCATGTAACGCTGTTAACTGTTATGGAATCGCTTGAGACATCAAAAGTCACACCATACTCATCTATGGAATTCTCAAAACCTGTACCGGCTATCTTTATTGTTTTATCTGACACATTTTGGCCCAGTTGATATGTTGGATCGGCACCTACAACAGTAATACCGCTTGCATCAAGTGTAGGTGCTGCCACTATTTCAAGTACTTCAATTAAAGATACGGACATACCGCCGTCAGGATTTTTTACAACTATCCATCTGTCACCTAGCTGGGCATCACTTGCAACTTCAAAATCCTGCAGCTTAAATGAACTGGCGCCGAAATCCGCTATTGTTCCTGTATCGATTTTAACATCCACCGGATACGGATCAGAACTTGTTGAAAACCATACCTCTAATCCACTTTGAAAATACGGGCCATCTCCCAAAACAGTTATAGTTGAACCGGTTATACCCTGCGCCCGGCTTGTAGGACTTACCGAATCTACATCCGGACTGTGGATTATTTCTATATAATTTACTTTTGTTACATATCCTAGATCAGGATTAGTCACAGTAATATTACGCCTGCCGCTTGTTGCACTCTCATCAATATCTATTGTTACGGTAAATGATGAATTAGATATACCTGCGTAATTATAACTTACTGTTGAAACACCCAAACCAAAATCAACTTCCACACCCATCTGCAATTCTGCACCGTTAACAGTAATTTCCAGCCCTTCCGTTCCCTGCCCCATCTCTGTCTGGCTAAGCGAAGTTACTGAGGGTTTCTTATTTATTGTAATTGCTCCCGTTAAAGTAAACTCACCCAAATCAGGATTTACAACCGTTACATCCAGAGCCGATCCTGTAGGTGTAAAATTTGAATCTATTACAAGATCACATTCATAATTCGTTGAACCGGCTGATAAAGATGCATTAATAGGTACAATTTCAGTATCACCGAAATATAGCTCAAGATCAGCATTAAAATCTGATCCCTTTATTTTAAACTTTTTATCAGGATTACCATCAGTATCGGCACTCTGACCGTATTCTTTTACCATAGGTGAAGTAATTGTTGATATCACAGGTATTTCTCCGATTGTGAAATACCCCGCATCACTCCGGGTAGCACTCCCCCCGCTTTCCGGATTTATTACAGTTACCGTCCTGTCTCCGACTGGACAATTTAAAGAAACTGAAACAAGCACTTCCAGTAAACCTGTGGTTTTCCAGGTAACGCCCTCAATTGTTATAGAATCCAAAGATACATCAAATAATATATCATCACTGGCAATGCCTGTCTCAAAATTGGATCCAGTTATTTTTATCGTCTTATTACTTACATTCCTTCCAAGCTGGTTTGATGGTACAGCACCGACAACAGTTATACCTGATGCAGTCAATGTTGGTTCTGCTTTTATTTCAAGCAGTTTGATAGTAGATACGTAAAAACCGCCATCTGGATTTTCTATTACAAGATATCTGTCACCTATAATGGCATCCGCCTCTATTGTTACTTTCTGAAGTTCAAAAAGACTGGATGAAAAATTAGCAATTGTTCCGGTATCTATTTTCACATCAACAGGATATCCGCTTGAATCAGTAGAAAACCAAACATCCAGCCCACTCTGAAAATACGGGCCTGCTCCTACTACAGTTATTGTAGATCCCGAGATACCCTGTGCTCGAATATCCGGCGTAATATAATCTATCTGAGGTTTATTGGTTACTTCAAAATACTGAAGCTTTGTATCGTAACCCTGATCTCTATTTATTACAGTTACATCATTTAAACCGGTAATAGCAAGTTCCGCTACATCTATATCAACAGTAAAAGAAGTCGGTAATCCAGCGTAATTTGCATTTTTCGTTGATACTCCTATACCAAAATCTACTTGAGCTCCTACAGCAAAATCAGTTCCGTTAACAGTAATAGTAAGATCAGTTACCCCCTGTCCGACAGAAGTATGACTCAAAGAAGTAAAACTTGGAGCCTTATTAATCTTCAAAGCATTTGCTATTTCATTACTTTCACCAAGATCTGCATTAATAACTTTTAAAGGTATCCATCCGGTCGGACAACCGTTTTTTACTTCTATAGTAGGATATATTATAGTTGAACCTTCAGTAGAAATATTTATTAATGAAATATTATTTTCAGTTATTCCTGCCCCGAAATCAAGCACAGCTCCCTGTTCAATAAAATCTGTTCCTTCTACGGTTAGTGTAATCTGTGCTTTTTCACCAAGCTGCTTATACACAGGTACAGTTATCGTACTGATTGTCGGCGCGGCATTTACAGTAAAAGAATCATACCAGACTTTATAACCCTGATTCTCAATATTCTCAATAAAGATATCACGGGTACCTAAAGTACAATCCGACGCAATATCTAAGTTAATATCAAGCCGGCCTGAATATATATCGACAGAATTAACTGTTATTTCATTTGTAGGAACATCAAATGTAACATCTACACCACTCGTATCAAAACCTGAACCGAGAATAGTTAACAGTTGACTGGACACATTTCGGCCGATATTATCCGATGGACTTGCGCCATTAAAACTAAGTGAATTGAGAATAAGTTCAGCCTTAACGGCCAAATATATCGGTGGAGAAACCGTAACACCTGAATCTGTATACCCTCCGTCATCATACGAAAGTACCAAACGCCAGTAATTACTCTGAGTAGCAGTTGACGTAACCCTTATATATATATCCATCTTGGTTGTACTGGTTACTGTAGAACCTATTACATTTATACCACCATAAGACACCTCATCTTCGTTAGTAAATTCAAAATTTACACCATTTACCGTATCAAAATCCGATCCGGAAACAGTTATAGTTGACCAGGCTGTTTCAGATGTCGGCACATTTCTTGCAATTTTCTTAGGATTAAAATCATATATTTTCGGTCTCTTTGTAATAGTAAATATTGCCTGTTTATCCGATGGACATTCACCTCCATCAGGATTTACCACATATACATTTTTTGTACCCGCACCTGCATCTTTTGTAATTTGCACAGTACAGGTAATTGTACTTGGACACTGAGAATAGTCATACTCCGTGCATACAATTCCTCCATGTTCAAATTCAATCAAAGAGCCCGGTTGAAAACTATACCCATAGACCTCATATGTAAATGTTGAATGATTTTGTCCATAAGGTCCGACTACATTAGTTGTAGAAATTTGCGGAAGAATACGCAATGGAATTCCCTGGGTACTTGTACTTTCAGCATTGACATAAACAGAAACATTAACTGTACCTGTTATATCAGGAACTTCAAATTTAATCCACGAATTTTGCCATAAAACTACTTCATCCGCTGTTGCTAATATGGGGTCCCAACCTCCTGAAAAAGCTATACTACTTGAAGCAATTTCATCCCTGAACATACCACCTATTAAATTTAACATTACAGTTTCCCCGCCGACACTGGCTAAAGTTTCCGTAACTTCGTCTCCGGATTCATCTGTTAATTCATAAACATACGGGGCAAAATAAAGATCATTCGCCCAGTTAAGATATGAGTTTTCTCCATTATTAAAATGAAAATAATACCCACCACCCGCATCGTGATTTGATACATAGTTTATAACTTCTACCACCAACCGGTCTCCGCGGTCAACAGAAAGAGAGGAACTCATGCCGTCTTCACCTGCAGTCCTGCCGTCAGAGCCGCCATATGTCAACACATTATCTGTCCAGCCAGTTTCTCCTTCATCTCCACCCCTATGGGCCGAAGTATTGGAATTCTCTCTTATTACCCACTCTGTATCTCTGGTTCCTGCACCCTGCGGATACATATAATGAGAATTTGGCCAGCTCTCTTTCCACAGATATACAGCAGCATTTGCCGCATGCTGGCAATTCCCCCAATTCTGACCACTTTTATAGCAAGCTGCTCCAAATGAACCAAAAAATTGCCAGTCTCCCGTAGTTGTAATAGTCTGCCCTCCCTTTAAAGGATGAGATACAAAAACACCCCAACACGCATATTTACCTGTAGCAGTTGCATCAACAGTATCCGAGATATCACTTGAACCGGTATTGGTATCCATAACTCTTGCGTTACCGGAATATAAAACCTTCTCATAAGTACTGTTCCATTTGGGAGCGCTTGGATGGTTCCCCTGTTCAAAAGCATATGTAGTATCATCATATATAGGATAAATCCGCATCGCAGCTATAGCTGATGCCGGTAGTAATAAAATCAATATAATGACTAATATGTTTTTATAATTTATCATATTGTAAAACTTACATATTTACCTAAGTAGGCCAGAACCACCACGTAATATAAAATTCCCAAGTACAATACATACCTATTATCTATCCTTCTAACTACAACCAACAGAACTCCAACACAAGCAAATATTAATGCAGGTAAAATAAACACAGATAATTTAAGAAAAAACGGCACCTGCATAAACGCTAAAAATATTACTCCGGATAGCAGATATTTATTTAATCTCACCTTATCTTTAATAATTGATCCCAATACAA
>JAAGZO010000499.1 GCA_024206195.1 bacterium
CCAAGCTTCTTGTATGAACCCTTGAAGACCTTAACGAAAGTCTCTATAGCCTTACGCTCCCTCCTTAAATCTTCTTCAGACTCGAACCTCATTCAATCCTAGTGTATACTATCACGGTATCTACCATGCAGTTGTCATCAGGACAGCTTGCGTTGGATACGATACCCTCTTGCTCATCAATACCATAGTCTTCATAGGAGTGGTCTCCACCCCAAATTAAATCTTCATTACAGTTTGGACATTTCATTTCGTGTGTTTTTCGGCATGGCAGTTTGAACAAAGCACCATACATTTATTTATTTCATTTAATATTTTATCCTTTGAGTATCCAAGATACAGACCCTCGCTAACATTAAAGAGCTTGTCATCTTTGTGGTGATGAAACTCTAAAGCCTTGATAGAGAAGTTTTCATTGGTATCCTTTGAGTACCCACAAGACAGACACGATAGTCCTCCCTTGTATTCCCTGAACCATGACACCTTCCTGTCTCTGTATGCTCGCTTAACATCTCTATAGCAGTCCCTACACTTTCTTCTGTAGTATCTCTTTCCGTTCTTCACCCCTGCAGAGTGAAACTCTGAGACGTCCTTCTCCTCCCCACACTCTATACATTTTTTATTTTGTTCCATTGTTGCTTATAGATTGCGATAGGGTGTTCAACACGTCCTTAAGTATATGAATCTCTAACGATACCTGCTCGTACTCCTTGTCTACTAGATGCTCGTATATCGCATTAGAGTGCTCGTGTAGCTGATTCATAACAAAGTTGATATGAATCAGCCTCTCTCTATCTGCGTTGTTTATACTCATCTATAAATCCATTGCCTGTATTAAGGCGTTACCAAACAAGGGGTCAATCTTTTTAATGTACCCATATATCTTCTTAGAGTTTTTCTTTACCTCATTCCTTTCTTTCTCTGTAGAATCAGAGCCAAGCGTGGCATAAAGTGAGGAGTCTATCCTAAGCATCTCGTTTATCTTTTGTTTATCATCCCATGTCTTAAATGATTCTATTCTTGCTAGGTCCTTTATACTATATCTATTCTTTATAGATAAAAAGTATTCATCCATCTTCTTTAAAACGTCATTCTTTATCATGGTGTTTTTCAAATTTAATTTTTTATTTTCTTTTTTCAAAGTTATTATCTGACTTTTTAAAACTGTGATGTCATCCTGCTCTATTATGTTTACAGTGTTTTCGTCTACACACCTAAGCACGTCATGGTATTTCCCTCTAACAATTTCATTGTGACTAATGTACACATCAATGTGTTTGAGGTAATGCACAATGGTTGCGTGGTGGTACTTAAGGAACTTTGAGATGGGGGTTATACCGTAGCCCCTATCATCCATAACCTTAGAGAATACCGCCCTTGCTGTGGGTATAGGGTGTGCCCTATCTTTTTTTAGTAGGTCCTCGATATCAAATACGTTCTCTACTATCTCTTTTACTTTGTTAAATTCTGATTGCATTGTATTAATGTTTTATTAAGGTTCATATAATCTAGGTACGTGTCGCAGTCAGTCTCGTTTATCTCTAAGAACAGCGTCATCTCTCTCGTCTGCTTGATGTATGTCAGCTCAAAGAATAGCGGCTCATCGTGTTGTACGATTCCACCAATCGTCTGCGTCTGACCATCCTTTACGGGGAGTAGGTCCTCATATGTGTCCATCTGTAGTAGTATCTCCTCCGTCTGCTCCACCGTGTACTCGGCAAGAGCCATAAACATTGAGCCGTTTATCTCGTACTCCGACCAATCATCC
>JAAGZO010000500.1 GCA_024206195.1 bacterium
CAATTTACACATGCCTACATACGTAGTTTTGTGCCGTAGATTAGATATAGGCTAAGCTTACCTAACCTGATTCATTATATGTAGGAACTAAGCTTCATCGATATACTATAAGGTAGCTCAGTTTTCAGTACTTATTCAAACAAAACCAATCACATTTAATCGACAATTACATACCTAATGATGTGGTATACAAAGCATGGATGGTACCCCACGCAATATAAAAACTTCATCTTACATTTCGTGCACCAATTGTCAGAACCAGTTGCAATGGCTATAGGTTACACTTTGGCGCTCATTTGCATTTGTGGCAAGCTCTGTGGAAAGGGAAAATCAATGTCTTTAGTGTTGCATGCAAAGATGAAATGAGAAAATGGTACAGTCAAAATCAATTAGACTGGGAATGCAGAAAGAAGAGATGATCAAAAGGCAAACGATAGCAATCCTTTTGGGCTTTGCAGGTCTTAGCACATCAGGAAAGGAATGTTGGAAGAAAATATTTCAACTCTCCTTTGCACATGGTTTTCTATGGAGTAGCTGGGATGGTGATGGGAGGCGCGTGCATTTTGCGAAGCTTGTTGTTTGACTCAGTGCCAGAATACAGTGATTTTTGTGGTGATACCTTTTTACTTGTTTGTCCTTAACAAAATATATAATCCATTAAAATATTGGATTATATATTTTGTAGCATTACATCAGGAATTTATTGACATTACATTGGCATTACATGATAATACATAGAATAGTAGATAGTATGTTTACGTTTTCGCGGCATTGTTGTGTATGTACGTATAGTGAGCGGATGCACTAAGAAGTTGTTGTGTGTGTACGCACGTGGTGCGGTCGTTTGCTTGGCATTTGATTCTACGAAATGGGAAGAATAAA
>JAAGZO010000501.1 GCA_024206195.1 bacterium
TCGCTACTCGTTAGCCATAAAATGCACACTCTTTATACTAGGTAAATGTACTGAATGGGCATTGTTAGCTTACTATTTTTTAGCACGTGGATTTGACCCCGTAAACGTCATGTTGATTCTTCCTTTCCTATTGGAAATCAAACCGATTAGTCTATTCGTCACCGGTTTTCTCCATATTGGAGGTGAATATTTATAAGTAGTTTCCGTAAGTGAAAGTAATAAGCATCGGTGATCTCTTGAATATTCGGTTTTGAGGTGTGAAATTGGGAGAGTGGAAGTCATGTGGGTGTAATTAATCACTTTTTGATAGGCAGATGGGAGGAAAGATGATCGGAGATTACTGTAGTAGCAGCAGTGATGAGGAAAGACGATTGGAGATTAGGTAGCGGTAGCACTGAATGCTTTCTTCTCATATAGATGTCGAGGATTTTCTTACCTTAATATACTCGGCATGCGGGCGTTTTTTTCTGCAGCAGTGATGCGTGTGTTGTGCTGGATTGTAGATAGTAGCTATGTGTGTGAAGAAAAGAAGAAATAATGAAAACGAAAGCGTCCTTTGAAGCTCGAAAAATGAACGCTAGGCGGTTTTTGATGCCCTAAAACTTCTTCCTTCCCCGATTTTTGTTATTCACCCCGGTTATATGCTAAGTTTCCGGTCAATGAGCTCAAA
>JAAGZO010000502.1 GCA_024206195.1 bacterium
AAGAGTTCAAAGGTGGACAGATCTACACATTTCACTACACGGAATCAATCGTGTACTTGTGAATATACTTTAAGTAACCTCCATTACTTCCATTTTGAATTCCCTCCTTGCTACGAACACGGACCACGGAACACGGGACGATGCTTTATAAAAAATAGGCTGGGGGTACATTCACCGGGAATCGCTTCACATTGGATTTCATCTCACGTACATACATACATAACAATATGATGATGATGCGGCCATAAAGGCCCAAGTCCAACTACACACCGATAAATACGTTCCTTGTTTATTTGCTCTCTTGAAATAAATTTGTACATTAGAATGGAAAGACTATTGTCTGGCACGGAAGATGTGAAGGGATCCTAAAGTGCATTGCTCTTCCTGTTATCTGTAAAGTCTTTACATATCACGAAGCACGGCTGTAGAAGTGAAAGACAGTAATGGGGTAACAGTAATAAAGGCTCGAGTGCTTGTATTAGAGGTATTCTCAGGCTACAGAAGATCCATTGATGCTAATCTATAATACACTAGTAGGAAGGTATTGGTATTTCCAAGTGTTCAGTGGTGTATCATGTCGGGTAACAGTGGACCCCTATCCTACATTTTGCTCAGTTTCAACTTTCTTCAACTGGGTTCTTGATAAAAATGTTTTCATGATATTTATACAACTTTTCGTTCAATTTTTCCTTGCAGCTCAAAAGCAATCATACCTGCCAGCTCAAGAACGTTTGCTGAGATATATCAAGTTCCGTTTGCTTTGCCAATGGAACAAGCACTGTGGCTGCCATTTGCATAGTTGTTCATTTATTATTCATTTGATCTGCTCCTTGGATAAACAAACAGGAAATGGATCCTTGTATGATAACGATTAGACTGATTCTGTTTACGGCAATCTTGCCAATCTTGTGCCCCAGAACAGTAACGGGAAAT
>JAAGZO010000503.1 GCA_024206195.1 bacterium
CTTGAGCTAAGCAAATATTTAGCAGAAAGAATGCAGGCAAGGCTTGTCCTCATAGGGCGGAGTGAACTTAATGCTGATCAAAAAGAAAAGATCAAAGGGATAGAATCAAAAGGCAGCGAGGTCCTTTATATACAAGCAGATGCCACAGACCTTGCAAGCATGGAGGCAGCAAAAGACAAGGCTAAATCAAAGTTTGGCAAGATCAATGGCGTTATTCATTCAGCTATCGTTCTAAGAGATATGACAATAGAGAACATGGATGAAAAGACTCTTTGCGCAGCCTTAGGCCCCAAAATTAAGGGCAGTGTTGTTTTACACCAGGTAATGCAAGATGAATCCCTTGACTTTATGATGTTCTTTTCTTCAACCCAGTCATTTACAGGTAATGCTGGTCAGGGTAACTATGCCGCGGCATGTACCTTTAAGGATGCATATGCAGGATATCTCAATCATCATGGGCCGTATCCGGTTAAGATTATCAATTGGGGATATTGGGGCAGTGTAGGGATCGTATCATCAGATATATATAACAAACGCATGTCAGCAATGGGAGTTAAGTCAATAACGCCCAAAGAAGGAATGGAGGCAATAGAAAGAGTATTATCCCATGATGTAGAACAGGTTATGGTATTTAAAGCAGAAGATAGCCTGTTGGGATTAATGGGGATTGATGTTAACCACCAAGTTGAACTGTATCCTGAAAGCATTTCTTCTTTAATTAAACCTGTGAGTTATCAAGTGCAATCGTCACAAGAAGAGACAAATATAGATATAATAAAGAATACCGATAAATTACCTGATCTTTTGAATGCCTTTTCTGAACTTGAAAGTTTCATTCAATGTTTGCTTCTTGATACGTTTCAAAAAATGGGAGTGTTTCTAAAGGAAGGTGAGAGGTATGATAAAGAAACGCTTAGAGAAAGGCTTAAGATAAGGACTGCTTACTATCGCTTATATGAATCCTTGCTTACGATTTTTACCAAGGCAGGATTTATCCAAATCAATGACCATGAGATAGAAACGTCAAATAAGCTTGAACAAGAAGATTTACAAAAGGAATTAGCTGATCTTGAAAACAAAAGAGATAAATTTATTGAAAAGCATTCGGAGATTGCGCCTTATATTCGTTTATTGATGACATGTTTGAATGCCTATCCTGAACTGCTCACAGGCAAGAAAGGTTATATGGAAGTCATGTTCCAGGAAGGCTCCATGGACCTGGTGGGCGATATTTATAAAGGCAATGAAATTATAGATTATTATAACAAACTTATTGCTCAGATTGTAGAGATCTATATTCAGCATAGGCTGAATGAAGCGTCGGACGCTACCATACAGATATTGGAAATCGGCGCAGGCACAGGGGGCACCAGTGGATTTGTATTGGATGCTATTAAGGAGTATGGAGATCAGGTTTGTTATTTTTATACAGACATTTCTATTGGATTTACCCAGTATGGAGAAGGGGTATTTGGAGCAGACTATCCGTTTGTACAATTTAAAGCATTAGACATAGAGAGAAGTTATAAGGAGCAAGGTTTTGAACCCAATAGTATTGATCTTATCTTAGCAAGCAATGTGCTTCATGCAACGAAACGAATTGATAATACGTTAAATCGCGCAAAGGGTCTTTTAAAGAGAAATGGATTACTTATCATCAATGAGATGACGCAAATAATAGATGTTGTCACCTTAATCTTTGGTTTGACTGGAGGATGGTGGCTTTTTGAGGATAAGGAAAACCGTATAGAAGGATCACCTTTGCTCAGTCCGGTAAAATGGAAGCAAGCTTTATCCAGAAATGGTTATCGCGAGGTTCGATTTTTTAGCGTACCCGGAATACCAGAGGAGGCTTCATGGCAGAATGTAATTATAGGAGAAAGCGATGGCAACGCGATAATTGAAAGAGTCAGTGTAAAGGAGAGAAGCCATAGTAAAAAATTATCGAAACCATCACCTTTAGAAAAAGAAAAGAGAGTTCGCCCAGTATCTGGTGAGGTGTCTGTTATAAGAGAGGATGTATCAACTGCTGAATTACAAGATAAGACAGAAAGCTATATAAAGACAATTTTTGCAGATGTTTTAAAGATAAACAAGTCTGAGCTTGATAGCCAGGCAACATTTGAAGTATATGGTGTTG
Source organism: bacterium (assembly GCA_024206195.1). Next base: position 2,141 of record JAAGZO010000503.1, read on the forward strand.
ATTCTTTGATAGGTATGGAGATTATCAAGCGATTTGAGCAGGATTTTGGTGATCTATCTGCGACTCTTCTTTTTGAGCATATGACAATAGAATTATTAACAGGATATTTTATCGAGAATTATAAGGAAGAACTAAATCAGAGATTTGGTGTTGAGAGGGTTCCTTTAGCAAAGAAGACACAAAAAGTTTTTGATGCAAATAGTATTTTTAGAAGAGATTCAGATAATAGAACGTTGCCTGCAGGAATGCATGATCCGGCAGAAGGTTTGATATCTCAGGAACGTATTTCTGCAAGAGATCATTATCTTAGCCAGGATATTGCCATAATAGGGGTAAGTGGTCATTACCCCAAATCAGCAACACTTGATGCTTATTGGGAGAACTTAAAGCAAGGCACAAATTGTATCAGCGAGATACCAAAAGATCGTTGGAACTGGGAACTGTACAAAGGCTTA
>JAAGZO010000037.1 GCA_024206195.1 bacterium
AACTGGGCAATAATCCGGCATTGCTGGATTACAAGAGCAAGAATCGGAACGATGCGGAAGTCCCTCTTGCGGCGGATCAATGCGAAGAGCCCGAGAATTTGGATCGAAGCCAGGCTGGTCGAGTTTTGGACAGAAATCAACTAGGTCATTTAGCTGACTATAATCAACGTGTACAAAACCCTGAACCAAAATTACTGTTCTTGGCACCTTATGTACCTAAGTTGAGCGAGTCCCTAAAAAGAATTGCTTCTAGATATGAATTGAATACTTGGTTTTCTTTTTCTGGTAGAATAAGTGATGGTTTGATAAGCTTCAAAGATCATGTACCAGTTTCCAAAAGTAGGTATTCGATTTATAATGCGGCTTGTATTTGTGGTATGCGTTATATAGGAGAGAGTGACCGTAACCTGAAATTGCGTATTATTGAACACAAAGGTGCCAGTTCTAATAGCTCATTTTCTGCACATCTGAGAATAAGAGGGGGCGCTCATGCACTTGATGCAAATAAGACTGAAGTCGTAGCGCATGAGAAGAACTTGTTTA
>JAAGZO010000504.1 GCA_024206195.1 bacterium
CGGGAAAATAGTAGTACTGGATTATGCACAATACGGGGAAATCTGTCTAAAACATCTTGAAGATCCTGTGTATGAGTGTGTTTCTGAATTTGGAAAAGGTCGAAGTCATGTACAGCTTGCTAATACTGAGTTATTCAATGAAAGCTTCGAATATCAAGATGCGGCAGACCAACTAGTAAAACTCTTATGCAAAGACCTTACCACTACTTTGAATAAGCTGTTGAAAAGTAAACATATCTCGGCTGGTGAAAAGAAACGTGTGCAACCGCCTCAGCCCTACTCGGGCGCTTTGCCCCACTTTTATGGGCTCCCAAAGGTCCATAAAGTGGGACCTATGAAGATTCGGCCGATAATCGCGTGCTGTGATAACTTTTCAGACAAGCTGATGAAGGTCTTCAAAGAAATACTGAACTTGTTGCTATAGGGACAAAGCACAGTCAGCAACTCTTACGAACTTGTCAACATTTTGGAGAATTATGTCCACTTTGAACCGGAAGATCGTCTCATATCTTTCGA
>JAAGZO010000505.1 GCA_024206195.1 bacterium
CAAAGCCAAAAGGCAGTGGTCTTACTATAACAACTACTTTGGAAGAAAGAGCAATTCAAGTTCAAGAAGATTCATTTGAACATTTCGTTGAAGTCAAACCATTTCCAGGTGTACTTCTAAAAGAAGGACAATATTATGTTCAAAATCTCATTTCAGGAGCTTGTGTGGTCCTTGATCGTAAAGTTCCGAAATCTAAAGTTATCAAACCCACTTCGACTCCTTCTGTTGCATCAGCTATTGCTTCGTCTGCTGCTAAAACTGTTCCGCCTCAACTGGAGGAACAATTTGGCGCTCTCGATAAAGATGAATGGGATCCAGAAGAAAAAGTCATTGAACAATTACAACAAGAAGTAGATAATCTTTACCAGAAGTTTGGCAAAGGAAATAAACAATACCAGGGGGAAGAGAAGAAAATTGGATAACTTGACGTGGACAAGGAACAAAGATGAAGATGCGAGAAGAAAAACGTGAGAGGAAGACAATGAACAAGCAAGAAGCCAGGATGACTCTCAAGATCAAGGCGAAGATGAGTTGTAAGCTATTGAGTTTTGTTTGTTTGTGTAGTTAGTTTGTCAGACTTAATGGTCAGACTTGTCCATCCTGCCTATGAAAGCCTCCTCAGCTATCACTTTAGTGTAAAGCGGGGGACCAGCTTTCATTGGTAAGAGGGATGTTAGATAATTAGTCCGATTTCCAGTGTTTTATAGGCGATTCTAGCCTTGTTTTGTTCAGCATTCGTTTTGCGTAGGTGTTTTGCTTAGTTTCCGTATGGAACGCTAGTTGTTTTGGCGCCTCGCCTGTGTATTATGTATGC
>JAAGZO010000506.1 GCA_024206195.1 bacterium
ATGCTGAAGATACAGGTGCAACAGGAAGTGATTATATTGCATCAACGACTTCACTTGTTGCAGTTGGCGCCGGTACTGCTGCTAGATTACAGGTTATTCTTCCCGGTGAAGTAAATCAGCCGGGTAATGCAGATCTTCCTGAATGTATAAACACTCATTCTCCATATGGTAAAACAAGCGGATCATCACCGGATACTCAGACAGCCGGCGTAGAATTTACAATAACTGTTAATGTAACCGATGCTTACTGGAATATTAGGGCTGCGGAACCTGATGTGGTAATAGATCCCGGTGTTATTACATCTGATCCTTTTGACGTCGATCCGGGTACAATAACAATAAGCGGCGGCAGTTCAACACAGACTGTATTAATGTATACAGCTGTTCCTTCAACTATTGCAGTAAACCATACTCTTCAGTGGGCGGATAATACTTCCACTGTTTTTAATATAGATGCAAATGCAGAGACAAACTTAAGGATACTTGTTCCCGGTATGATGAGAGAACCCGGTGATATAGCAAATAATGGAAGAAGCGGTTCTCCGACGGATCAGGTAGCAGGAACGCCTTTTACTGTAACAGTGGATGCAGTTGATTCATGGTGGAATCTTAATGCAGGATCTACGCAGACTATTACAATAGATACAACTGATACTAATGATACGGAACCGGTTGATCAGGAATTAGTCGGAGGTACAACTAATTTTGTAATTACGATGCTAACATCCGGATTCCAGAGAGTATCATCATCAGATACTGCAATAGTGATGCCTCTGGTATCGGATACATCCGAGGATATAGACGTAAAAGTGGGAGTTCCTAAAAAATTACAGATACTTCCACCTGGTGTAGCTGCAGTTCCGGGATCTGCTTCCGGAGATGATGGCGCAGAACCGACTCCGCAGACAGCAGGAGTAAATTTCTGGGTGACGGTAAACCTTTGTGATGATAACTGGAATGTGGTGCCTGACGGTGAGGATCCTGTGGTAAAAATTATATCAAATGATGATTATGTCGATGATAACGGACTTGAGGTTTCAACGGTAGCTCTGGTAAACGGCACTAAATCCATAGGGGTTACGTTAGTAACAGCAAGGGATGATATAACTGAACTTACGGTAAGCGATTATGATTATGATAAAATAATGCCTCAAAGAATACCGCCGTATATAACTCATGTGTCCGATGCAATAGATGTAAGTGCAAATAATCCTGTAAAACTCAGGGTACTTGTTCCCGGTATGATACCTGATCTTGGAGAGCTTACTGACGGTAAAAGCGGTACTCCTGAGCTTCAGACTGCGGGAGATACTTTTAAGGCTACAATATATGCCTGTGATGATTACTGGAATATAGCAGATTCTACGGAAATGGTTCATGTAGAAGTAGAAGATCCGTATGCTGTAAGCATACCAACCGGCCAGCTCTATGGTTTTACAGGAAGAACTGTTGATGTAAACTGTAAACAGGCAGGTGACTGGGAACTTACAGTAACAGATGCAGATACTTCAAATGGTATTCTTACTTCTCAAATTTCAGATCAGTTTACAGTTGCATCCAGTACATTAACCAGATTTATTGTTTTATTGCCGGGAGAGTCTCATGCTCCCGGATCTTCAACCGGCAAAACAGGTACTGCTTCTGATAGAAGCGCAGGAGTACAGTTTGATATCGAAGTTCGTGCTACAGATGATTATTTTAACCTTGTATCTACAAATACACTTATATCTATAACCTCTACTGATTCACAGGCTGAGTATCCATCTGATAATACCCTGACTGGAGGAGTTGCTAATTTCAGTATTACACTGAAAACAACCATGGTTGGAGGTGTAGATGATAATAATTATATTTTTGCTGATGAAGTAGGCAGTTATGGACTTGTAAGGGGAACTTCAACTGAAATAGCACTTAATCCTGCGGATTGTAATTATCTTGATGTTACCGGAATATCAGACAGTGCTGCCGGAACAGCAAGTGATGTTACAGTTACGGCAAGGGATGAGTTCGGTAATGTAGCAGATGGCGGTACTTTACGTGGTCAGACAGGAGATAATTGCTATGCTACAGAAATTGTATTTTCAGCAGATGAAGATCCTGCATGGGATGGAAGTAAGGAGATACCCGGCAGCGGTTTGCCAAGTAATTACATATTTACCACTACAAATGAAGCCAGAGGCGGGATTCCCGGAGTAGCAACATTTATTAATGGTGTCAGTTTAAGAAGGTCAGGGACAAGGGTTGTAAGAGTGGAGGATATCGATTTTTCATACAATAATATTTTCGGAGAACAGACAAATATTACAGTATTATCCGGGCCTGTAGCAAAATTTACGGTTTATCCGCTTAATGATGAAGACATACCTGCAGGAAATGTAAGAGAGATAAGCGCATATGCTACTGATGATTATTCTAACAGGACTACTGTGGATGCCACAGGATTGGATGTTACTGTATCGACTTCTTCTATAGTATTCCATGATCTTACGCGCAAAGGAGAAACAAATGATGGAAGTACAATTAATCCGGAGCATCTAATAACTGATTCATCAGGGACAATATCAGGAATTTCATATACAGTGTCGCGGTATGCCGATGATGTGGCCGTTGTGCAGGTTGTTGCGGATACAAAGACTATAAGTGGAAATCCTTTGGATGGTGAGTCAGCCGAGATTACTACTATAGGAGGCAGCACAGACTACCTTGAATTTGAATCAGGAGATACGGAATTTATAGCAGGGAATATACCTAATTTAGCTGATCCTTATATTATAAGAAGACGTGATATATACGGTAATTATGCAGAAACCGGTGTTACTATTATAGATATAACAACAGATTCCGGTTCTCAGGAAACTACCGTTACTTCAGTTAAACCAAGGCATATGTTTGAAGATGATACCAGGACACCTCTTGAATTACACAATGGAAAGCGTTCGGTTACAATAGATGAAGGTGGCATTGAAGCGAAATTTTATTATTACGAACAGAAGGCTTCATGGGATGAGGTAACGCCTGATACTTGGACTATAACAATTGATGTAGGCCTGACAGGTGGCGCAGATGTGGATCTTTTTGCTGTAACTGTTGATCCGGCAGATATATCCATGATAACGTTTATTACGCCTGAAAGGACACTCCAGGCAGGTACGACTTCCCAGGTCATGACAATAAATACACAGGATGAGTATGGAAATGACAAGCGGGTCAATGAGACCGAGACACTATCGCTTGCTTCCGAGTCGTCATGGTGCAGTTTTATAACAAATCAGGGAACATATACCTATGTAGGTGGTTTCTGGACTCCTTTAGCTCCGCCGGAAATAGTGATTTCTACCGGATTGTATTCTGCTGATTTTTACTATTCAGATAATGTCAGGGGTACACCCAGAATAGATGTAAAGGGTCCGTCAGATGAGAGCTGGGGAACAGGACAGCAGGATGCTATTGTTGTTCCTGCTCCTATTGATCATCTGGCGTTTATTAATGCTCCGTATACAACATCTAATCCGCTTGAGGCTGGCGCTACATCATGGCTTATTCAGGTTCAGACACAGGATAAATTTGATAATTTTGCGGAAGTAGATGCTACTGAAGAGATAAACCTGTTCTTGAATTATAGTGGAGGAATTGGTGCTGATGGTACTATCTATGATTTTTCAGAATCAGATTCAGTCTGGGTGGAAATAGATGAAGTCTTTATAGCAACAAATACATCTACTGCTGATTTGTATATGAAAATATATAAGTCCGGTACATGGGATATAAGAGGCGAAAGAGCTTCCGGAGGCTGGACTCAGGCTATTCAGGAAACTATTGTAAGAGGCGGACAGATAACCCAGGTAGTATTTGTTACACCTGAAAGAAACGTTACAATAGAGTATGATGATTATACAACTTACGGTTCAACTAATTATATAATGACTATACAGGTACAGGATAAATTCGGTAATATATCGGATGTTACTGAAAAAGTTGATTTAAATCTCTATACCAGTGTTGGCAGTGATCCGGATTTTTCTGTTGACGGAGTTAACTGGTTGACAAATATTATAAGTATTTCTTCAGGAAATTATGAAACCTCATTCTATTATAAGGATGAAATAAAAGGCGCTCATACTGTATACGTAAATGAAGTTTTTAATATGGGAACCGGTTATCCTCCTGTAGACTGGACACCTGCAGCACAGTTGGCTAATGTATATCCTTCGGATGTAGATAGTTTTCTTGTTACACATGACGGCCTTGCATCGGTATATGTTCCTGAAGCAATAAATATAAAAGCAGTAGACCTTTATGGGAATTTTGTAGATGGCCATCCTGATCCGTATTTTCCATATGGTTCTACGGATACATGGGTATATTATGTAAATACAGCATCTATAACACCTTCGGCAGTAGGCCATCCTGCAGGTAAAGAACCTACGGTTAATGTAAGTAATAATATGTATGATTTTCAAACGGCTCTGGATGAAGGCCATCCCGGTGAAGTAGAGATTCTTGTAACAGACACGATAGTAAGTGATTTGCCGGATGTACCATATTTAAGGATTAGTGTTGAAGATAACACGGATAATTCAATAGCAGGCCTTTCTGAGGAACTGCCTGTTGCCGGTGCAATAATAAAGCCGTATGAAGATCCTATGTCAGGTGATCGTGTTGCACCTCAAAGGATTTATCAGGATCAGACAAATGTACTTATGGAAAAGATTTCAATTAAAACAGCTCCGGATGAAGTTTCATGGAGTACTGCTACATGGTACCAGATGCGTGTTGAACTAGAAGGCAATGTAACAGAAAGAACTGATCCTGTTCTTGGTATACCAAGGGTAAGGTTGTGGAAAGACAATCCTGTTGCAGGTAATGTCGGAGGTTTTGATGAGCCTGATATAGGTGATCCGGATAATTTAGGTTTAACTTCCGTGGATATACTCCTTTCCTCAGCAGCATTTGAAGATAATGCAGGAAGATACTGGACTGTGATGGATGTGGAGGATTCCGGAGTTGTAGGAACTCCTCAGACAATTAATACTACTCCTCAAATATATTTTATTACTGTTGATTGTGACAGATACGCTGAACCGGGTACGCAGGAATCACCTACATATTGCAATCTTTACTGGGAGAAACAGTATTTCAATGCATCTGGATACTGGAGTCCCGGAGGAGCGCAGGTATCGGAAAATAACTTTAATATAGAAACTCCGTCGGTTACTATAAAAACAACTCCCGGTGATATAATAGTTTATTCTTATCCTATACTTGATTCGACTGCAACGGTAACACAGGGAGAGCTTCTTGGATTTTTAAGAATGGACATGTGTACGGATAAATATACTATTGACTGGACAGACTTGTATCTGGAGCTTTTTGGATATGATGGTTTTGGTGATGATGATATTACAGATATACGGGTGTACCGTGACTTAAATGCAGATAAAATATTTCAGCCTGCAGCCGATGAACTTATCAGTGTAGGTAATGACCAGTTTGGTCTTGAAACTTATGGTTCAGGTGTGCCTAACCTTGCAATGATAAAGTTAAGAAATCCTGCAAATCTTTCTGAATACAGGCCGCAGACAATAGAGGAATCAACACAGACCTATTTTGTATCAATGACAATAGATGCATCTGCTACAATTGACGCAAAAATGGGTATAAATATAGGGTCGCCACTTATGGTAAGAGCGGAAATAGAGGGTACTAATTATGTGGCCATGTACCATGATAAGAATACAAATCTGGTACAGGATCTTCCGGATGAACCGGATCTGTTCCCTGTTGTAACAAGTACGCATGCAGTTATACCAACAATAGACGAACTTCAGATATCTCCTGATATGTCGCTTGGAGGTGTAACTCAGGGTGATGAGAATAAGGTTTTTAGTGTGTTGTCTATGGCAGCAGATGCTAATTCAATTATATGGAAGGGTGTGAAAATAGATAAAACAGGTACTCTTCCGGATGAATGGGTGGAAGCCGTGAAGGTGTGGTATTATGTGTCCGGTTCAAGTGATGCAGCCGGAAAGCCAGTTGTAAGTACATCCAGTGATTCACCAACAGGTTATCAGGATATATTAATATCTGAAGGGCACGATGTGTTTGTATCATCCGTAGCTATAATAAACTTTCCAGAAGAGAACTGGGATAAAACTGATATCAGGACTACTTCTAAAGTGTATCTTGTTACAATGGATATAGATTCATTTGCACCTGAAGGTATGGGTGTTGGATTAAATATATCCACTGCCGGATATTTTAATCTTGCATGGCCTGATATTACATCGGCTGCCGAGCTGCCTGTAGCAATTCCACCAAAAACAGTAGCTCCATATAGAGATACAGTGGAACTTCTGACGCTGGATGCTACTCATTTGATAGCTGACAATCAGATAAATCAATCGGATAAAAATCTGCCTATAATAGAACTCAGGATGATGACGGATTTATCTTATGCATGGTGGGTAGATGATATAGAAGAAACACAGCCTGCTCTGACAATATTTAATTACGGTACTGCCTTAGATTCTGAAATAGACAGTATAAAACTCTGGCATGATGCAGATGGCAACGGTTTATTTAATGTAGTGCTTGATACGCAGATAGCAGGTTATCCTATTGGTTCAACAGAAACATTGACAAATGGTACCTGTGAGATAAATATCAGCACAGAAAATGCCCAGATGATAATCAATGGGGTGGTAAACCGGAAAAATTATTTTATAACAATGGATATAAATGATAATGCTGAACCAGGGCATACTCTGGATATAGGTATAGAAAGTCCTGTTAATTTTACATTGTTAAGCCCGGATGTATTAGATGGTAGTGGTTTGCCGTTTAATACAGGCGATAAGGAAATAATTGCTTCTCCAAGAATAGTAAGTGTAATACCTACACTGGGATCAGCAGTAAGCGCGGAGCAGGGAGATCCCAATATTCTTATGGAAAGACTGGAAATGTTCTGTGACGGATATAAGGTGGGATGGACGAAACTGCTTGTTTTCAGGACTGGGAATGCAGCAGCTAAAGATGAAGATGTTTCAGCTGTTAAATTGTACAGGGATGTTGCTAATATAGGTACATTTGACTGGGCATTGGATGCGCTGGTCTCATCAGGTACTTTTGTAGATGGATCTGTTACACTGGATTATGCTGTAAATTTTGAAACTGTTACTACATCACATAATTACTGGTACCTGGTATATGATATAGCTCCGGATGCTACTCCCGGAGCTGAAGTGGCTGCATGGATTGGCCATCAGTCATTTTTTACTGTTCTTCAGCCTCATTCTGTGGACGGATCAAATATACCGTTTGAATCAAACTATGTGGAAGTACTTGCTACATCCGATGATATGTCTGTAACGGCATCTGCAACAGGTGTGGGTGAAGTTACACAGGGTGATACGAGTGTGGCAGTAGCGGAACTTTACCTTGAAGCAGATGATAATTCAGTAATATGGACAGGTGTGGATTTGCATCATCTGGGGTCAGGAAATGATGATGATGCTGAATCTATAATAATATTCAGGGAATCAAATGGTATGGGAGGATGTCAGACTGTAGATTTCAGTACTTCAATAGTTGCAGACGAAAAGGTTAGTTACGGTACAGAGGTATTTATTGACGGTCTCTGTCAGTTGAGGTTTGATGAGGAAATGTATCAGTCTGTTCTGCCGTCAGGAAGCCTGTATTATATAGTTTTTAATATAGCGCCGCTGGCCCAGGTTGATGAAACTCTGGGGGTAAGGATATTCGGTCCACAGGATTTTTATGTACAGCAGGCTGCTGATACCGTTTCAATGTCAGGTTCTTTTGATACTCCACTTGCATTGATAGATGAGTATGCGGATACCGTAACTGTGACGCCATACAGGATAGAAAACCTGCCGCCTACACCGGTAAATGTTGTACAGGGTGAGACAGATGTTGTTATAGATATGGTCCAGATTCATACAAGAACGCCTAAAACAGGGGATCCTGAATCGGATGCGCCTTTTACCGGTATAAGGGTAGTGCTTGATGGTGATCTTGATCCTGAAGACATAGCTGCTGTAAAGGTATATTATGATGCGTTTCCTAACGGTATTCTGGAGCTTGACAAGGATATGCTGATATCTTCAGGCAATGACCAGTTTGATGCAACCGGCGGTGTTAATGTATCTTTTACAAGTGCATGGACAGATAATTCTGCTTATAATATAGGAACTGCAAATAAGACATTTTTTATTGTATATGATTTTGCTGTTAATGCTACGCCTATAAGAACAGCCGGCGCAAAATTTAATAATTCATCTTTCTTTTTTATTTCACAGCCGAATATAATGGCGCAGTACTGGGATACTGATCAGAACGGCGCTCAGGGTGGAAATGAACCGGATATATACCCGTTCCAGAGTGGCCTTACTACAGTAAAAACGATGCAGATATCATTTGATACTGAAGACACGGCTCCGGCAGGAGCAAGGCAGGGTGATGACGCTGTATGTATGGCGGAATTGAAAGTAAGGGTATCTTCCAATACACCAAGTGGAGCTGACAGTGATCCTACGTTGGAGTATATCAGGGTTATAAAGAAGGACCTTTATGGTAAAACACTGGATGCTGATGTAAGCAGTGTTGATGTATATTATGATAATGACGGGAACGGCCAACTTGATACAAGTATTGATATACTTACCAGTCTGGGTGTTGATAAATTCTCTTCAGGAGTGGCAATAGTAAATCTTTCTTCATATAATGTAATAGGTATACAGGAAAAAACATTTTTCCTTACTGTTGATATAGCAGAAAATGCCAAGGTAGGGAATTTCCTTGGAATAAGTATTGAGGGAAATGATAATCTATCAATAAATATTATACCGTCTCAGAGAGTAATAGAGCAATCAGGTTCACCGTTCTTTGATTCTTCCTGGACAATAATAAGACATGCAAATGCACCTACTACTCCTGTTGTTGCAGTCCGGGCATGGATAAATTCAAATACTACGGTAACTGGTTCATGGGAATCTCATACATCTGCAGCAAGGGGTATAATAAATAGCCATTTCCGTGCCGGAGGACTAAGTTCTGCCGGTTCGCAGATGTATTCTCAGTGGGATGCAGCCGGAGCAGGGACACAGGCTACAGCATCTGTTGAAACACTTACAATGGAACATGGATTAGTGTATCAGTTTCAGGTATACAGTGAGACAGCAGATGAGTATGGATCTGTTCATTACTCGGATGTAGGTTATGCTGAATTCCGTGTTGACCTTAATAATCCTACATCACCGGGTGCTCCTATACCTCAGCAGTTTACTCAGGATAAAGTGCTTACAACATATAATATAAACTGGGCACCTGCTGAAGACAATTATTCAAGTATAGAGAGCGGTATAGCTCAGTATGAACTTCAGGAAAAGAAAAATACGTCACCTGTATGGAAAACAGTTACTTTCCTTTCAAGTGCCGAGCGGACTCATATATTTAAAGATAAACCTGCAGGTAATTTCTATTATTACCGTGTAAGGGCACAGGATGGTGCAGGTAACTGGGGGCCATGGTCAGAGGTTTCAGAGGCTGCTATAACAGGTCTTCCGGATAAACCGGTGAGTGAGGTTTCAAACTATCCCAATCCGGCCAGGTTTGACCGTGGCGACCAGCAAACAATGATAACTTATATACTTAAAAACGATTCAGAAGTAGAAGTAAGTCTTTATGATATGATGGGGTATCTGGTTAAGATATGGAAATTCAGTAAAGCTGAAGCCGGCGGTAAACAGGGAGTTAATTCATTTCCATGGTTTGGAAAGAATGAAAATGAACTTAATGTAGCAAAAGGCGGTTATATACTAAGAATTAAGGTGAAATCGCCAGAAGGCACAGTTGAGCAGATAAGAAAAATAGGAATAGTAAGGTAATATAATGGTGAATAGTCACTAGTGAATAGTATTTAGTTTAGAAGGATAACTCCTTAATTATACTAAATACCAACGACTATTGACTAACGACTAGTTTAGGTTGACAATTATAGACGGCTGTGTTATTAATTTATTAGGGACATAATGTTCCCTGTAAATAGAAATATCCTGCTGATAAAGGCAATCACCGGGTAACCGGTGTACGCAAAGTCACAGCTCCGTATGTTCGGAGGGCTGGTCTACCTGTGGGACGGTTTTTAGAGGTTATTAATAACCTCTAGCGAGAGAAACCGATTTGCCTTTATCAGGTAGATCGGTTTCTTTTTTTTAATATTATGTACAACAGAAAAGAAAAAAAGAATATGGAAATTAAGTCAGGCCCGGAATTAATCAGAAGGGTAATATCCGGTCTAATAGCACTGGTATATGTAGTAGCAATAGGGCAGTTTGCACTCAATTGGGCCGAACAAAAGGGTACCGGCGGTATGCCCGGGGCGTTTATGTCATGGGGAGCAGGGGCAAGATCGCTTGGTATGGGAAAAGCTTTTGTTGCATGTGCTGATGATTCAACAGCTACATATTGGAATCCTGCCGGGCTGGCTAATCTGTCAAGAAGTGAAATAACAGCGCTCCATGCCATATTATGGGGCGGAACTGTTTATGATTTTATAAGTTATGTTCATCCTACCGGATTTGGCGGTACATTTGGTTTTTCCGGAACAAGACTTTTCCTGGGAGGTTTTGAGGGTAGAGATGAGAAGAACCGTCAGACTCATACATTTGAAGATATTCAGAGTGCTTATGGTGTTTCTTACGGGCAGAAAGTACTTGAGACTCTTTCTATAGGAGCAACTTTAAAGAAAATGAGCCATACTTTAGATGATCATGTAAGTGGTAGTTATATCGTAGATGTTGGAGCTATGTATTCTCCCATTGATTACTTGAATTTAGGTTTAAATCTTCAAAATCTGCTTGCGCTTACAACAGGTACTTCAGATGATATTCCAATTGTGGCAAAGTTCGGTATGAATTATAAACTTCTAAGGGAAAAACTGTCAATAGCTATGGATATGACAGGAATAATTGGCTGGGAGGGTTCGGGGCTTCCTGTAAATGTAGGTGCTGAATACTGGGCTTTAAATTATCTCGCTTTAAGAATGGGTATGGATCCCAGGGAATTTAATATGGGTTTTGGATTGAGGTATAATGATTATGGGGTAGATTATGCTTATGCTACACATGAATTGGGCGGTTCTCACAGGGTGTCTGCTACAATAAGCTTTGGAAGATCGGTAAAAAAGCTTAAACAGAAAACATCAAGAGAATTTGAAGTAGAAGGAGATGCAGCATACAAAAGCGGTGTGTTTGATTTAAGCGTGAAAAGTTTTGAAAAGGCATACAGCCTTAATCCTTCTGATCAGGATTTAGCAAGAAAACTGAATATACTGTCGAAAATTTCTAAAATTGTTCCCCGTGCTGTAGATGATAGTGAAAAATCGAAATTAATTAGAAGAGGTATAATAGAATATGTAAGAAATAAAGATTATGAAGTTATAATTCTAATTTTAAATCATGTAATATCCAAGAATCCTACAGATCAGCAGTCAAAAACATTATTAAGACTTATAGCGTCTTTGCACGGTATAAAGGAGCCAAAGTATAAAGTTCCTGAGGGTATGACGCTGGCGGAGTATAAACTGTATCAGGCATTGCAGTTCTTTTACGAGGGAAAATATGCAAAGGTTATTGAAGAGTGCCAGGATGTAATTGTAGTTGAACCTAAAAATGCTCAAGCATATAAGAGAATGGGATCAGCTTTCTATGCTATGGGTAATGAAGAAAAAGCTCTTGAATCCTGGAGAAGATCACTCCAGTTAAATCCTGCAGATAAGAGTTTAAGGGAATTTATTAACAGAGCAATGAGGGATATTAGTGTAAAAGAGAAGACTCAGGATAATAGAAAAGAAGATGGGGAGATACAAGATGAGTAGATGGACTAACCCGGATTGTGCATTAGGCACTGGAATTCGACGCAAAATTTACTATATTCTACGTCATAAAAAAATTCGTCAATACTTCGCCGTTCCGGCACAAGCGAGTTTAACTCACTTTTTTCTTGTGTATCATATAGCACCTTTGGCGTCTCGATTCTTCAGAGCTAATGCAAAATCCGGGTTTAAACTGCTTGTTGTGTTTTTAATTCCATTTTTAATGGGTGCCGCAGAATTTTCAGATTACACAATGTTAATAAATCATAAAATGGCAACTGAACGAAGGTTGGAAGAACATTTGGGTGGTATAGTTTCAAAGATTGTTGGAGAAGGCAAGGCTACTGTTATTGTCAGCGTTGAATTAAGTGATATGACTAAAAGCAGGGTTCAGACAGAACAGTGGCTTGAAAAAGCCAAGGAAGAAATGGAATCTCTTGAACCTGAAGAATTTCTTCCCGGGATACCGTTGAAATCCAAGCTGGAGGAAAAAAAGGCTGAGAGTTTGCCGGAAAAATCCGGTGGAAAAAAGGTAGAAGATATACTTACTTTACCGGCAGAATTCATTAAAAGTATCAGAGTAAGCCTTGTGCTGGATAAATCAGTTCCTGATGAAGTTACAGCCACAGTTGAGAGCGTCATAAATGATATTTTAAATATGAATCCGGCAAGAGGCGATCGGCTTACGATTCAAAGAGTTGATTTTGCCGGTCGGGCAGTTGATTTAATTGGATTTCTTTTTAACCCGTATTTTTATGTTATTGCCCTTGTTCTGGTTATATTTGCAGTACTTGGAATATTCCTTTTTGGACCGTTTAAGAATTTTTTGTTTGCTACATTAGAAACTTTAAAGGAGCTTAAAGGGATAAAAACACAGGCTGATTATACTGGTGGCGGAATTGGGGGAGGAGGTGGTGGCGGTTTTGCCATGGGTGAAGGTGAAGGGGAAATGGAAGTAGAAGATGGTATGGAAGGAGAAAGGGCAGAAGGTGAAGAGGAAGGCGAAGAAGTAGAAGATGGATTGGAAGGTGGTTTGAATATAGAAGGAAAGGAGGAATTTGAGAAGATGTCATATAAACCTTTAAAATTCCTTGAAGAGAAAGATTTAAAGAAATTAGCATACTTGTTGAATTTTGAAAAGCCCGAGGTAGGGGCATTATTAATAAGCTACCTTGAACCGGATAAGGGTGCTAGAGTAATGGCAGCTATACCAACTACTAAACGTATAGAAGTTGCAAAAAGTATAGTAAGAATACAAAGGTCGGAAAAGGAGATACTTCAGCATATTGATGAGTTTTTAAGCAAAAAAATTGATTATGTTGCAGGCGGTGCTGAAAAACTTGTCAGTGTATTGGAAATGATGAGTGAAGAAGACAGAGAGAAATTATTTGATGACCTTTCTGAAGATGATCCTGAATTCGCAGAGAAAGTAAGAAGCAAAATATTCAGTTTTGAAAATGTTGTAAATCTTGATGATGCTGCTATTCAAGTTGTTATACAGGAAGTTGAAACAAGGGATCTCGGGGTTGCACTTAAAAATGCTCCCGAAGAAGTTATTGAGAAGTTTATATCAAATATGAGTGAAGGAGCTGCGGCTCTGCTAAAAGAAGAAATTGAATTTGGTAAGAAAGTTTCCGGATCACAGATAAAAGCTAAACAAATGGAAATAATATTAAAGATAAAACGTCTTGAATCTGAAGGATTGGTATCCGGAGTTTCAACCGGAGCTGGTGACGAACTCTGGGAAGAAGAACTCGGCGATGAAGAGAGAGAGGGTGTTATTGAGGATATAATAAAAGCTGCTCAATATGCATTAAATGAAAATGGATATGGAGAAGAATCGGATCAGAATGTTTCTGAAGAGAAGAAGGACGAAATGGCTTTTAAATTCTATGAAATGGGGCTTAATGCATATAAACAGGAAAACTATTCAGATGCCATAGATTATTTTAATAAGTCGGGAGAATACAGCCCGAATGTATGGCAGACCCACCAATATATAGGTTCATGTTATCTGGCGCTGGGAGATGAAGAAAGAGCAAAAGAGGCATATCGGGTATCTTTAAAATTGAATCCTGAAAATGCAGAATTAAAGCAATGGCTGGAAGCCCATTAATTGTGTAATAATCAGTATATAGTATTATAAATATAAAGATAGAGGAGAGTATATAATAAGTATTAGAAAATCAGAAGTTTTATTCATTGATTTGATGTCTTTTTTACCTTTTAGAAGGCCGTTGAATTAAAGCTAAAACTCAAAAACTCACATAAGTAAAACAGTTTGAGTTTCTGAATACTTTAATTCAGCTAAAAAAGCCAATTCATCAAAATAAAACTTCTGATTTTTGTTAAGTATTAAGGCTATTATATAGCTAGGGCTTGAAAAAAATGAATCTTTAAATTATTAATTTCTAATCGAAATGGTGGATAATA
>JAAGZO010000038.1 GCA_024206195.1 bacterium
GTTTGTCGAGGTTGTTTTACTGCCAGAAATGGTAGGGCACTGCCTTGGCGAATTTGCACCAACACGAAGAAGAGTTGCACACCACGCACCAGGAATCGGTGCTACAAGGTCCAGTGCAAGCTTATCGGTGAAGTAAATGGCGTACAAGTACTCAATGAAAACAGGAGAGAAAAATGCGAAAGCTGTTGCAGTAGGCTTGCAAATATCATTCAAGCAATCTGTAGAGATTTGCAGCTTTATCAGAGGCAAAAAACTTTCGACTGGCATTGCAGTACTTGAAAGAGTCATGAAGATGAAAGAAGCAGTTCCTTACAAAAGATTCTGTAAGGGAGGCGTAGGTCACAAGAGCGGAGATCTTGCAGCTGGAAGATACCCTATAAACGCTTCAAAAGAGATAATCAAGGTTTTAAAAAATGTTGAGGCAAATGCCCAGCAAAAAGGACTGAACACAGCAGGACTTGTAATATCAGTCATAAAGGCACAAAAAGGATCAAAATCCTGGCACTATGGCAGACAGAGAAGGAGAAAGATGAAGAGAACACACATTGAGGTGTTTGTTGAAGAAAAAGAAGTGAAAGCAAAGAAACAACCTAAGGTAGAGAAAAAAGCTCCTGAACCTGTTGTTAAAAAGCCTGCTGTACAAAAAGTTACAAAACAGCCTGTTAAGGCAAAAGAGGCTAAGAAATGATTGAAAGAGAGTTTGTTTCACAAAAAATGAAGGAGTATAAAATACAGGAATTCATATCAGAAAACCTGAGAAATGTAGGGCACAGCCATACAAAGCTACAAAGAACTCCTCTTGGTGAAAAGATAATCATACATGCATCAAGACCTGGACTTGTTGTTGGAAGAAAGGGAGAGAACATCAGCAAGCTAACAAGGACTCTTAAGAAAAGATTTGAACTTGAGAATCCACAGATTGAGATAAGCGAAGTTGAAGATATTAATCTTAATGCTCAGATTGTTGCTGAAAGAATAGCATCATCACTTGAGAGATTCGGATCAAAGAGATTCAAGGGAGCAATGCACAAGGCAATGGAAGATGTAATGCATGCTGGTGCACTAGGTGTTGAAATCCTTTTATCAGGAAAAGTTCCAAGCAGTAGAGCACGTTCATGGCGTGTTTACAGTGGTTACTTGAAAAAGTGCGGTGATGTTTCGCTTGGAGTTCACAAGGCTATTGTTTATGCAAAACTCAAGTCAGGCGTTATAGGCATTAAAGTTAGTATTATGCCACCAGACATAAAGCTGCCTGACAAGATGGAGCTACTTGAAGAAAAAGTAGAAGTTATTGAGGAAATAAAAGAAGAACCAAAAAAAGAAGCAGCAAAGCCAAAGGCTTCTGCTAAAACGGTAGACAAGAAAGATGGCGCTAAAGATAAAGGAAATTGAAGGAATGGAAACTGAGGATCTCAAGCTTAAGCTTGAAGAACTCAGAAAGGAAATGATCAAGAATAGATCACAAGTAGCTTCAGGAACTTCACCAAAGAACCCTGGGCAAATCAAACAAACAAGAAAGATTATTGCAAGATTATTAACAGTAATAAACAAGAAGGAGAACAAAAAAGCATGAGTGAGATATGCTCTACGTGCGGATTGCCAAAAGATTTGTGCGTATGTGAGACTATAGCGAAAGAAAGTCAGAGAATTAAGATATTTAAGGAGAAGAAAAAGTTCGGAAAGATGAGCACAATTGTTGAGGGCCTTGACGGAAAGGAACTTGACCTCAAAGAAATATCAAAGAAGCTCAAGAACGAACTTGCGTGCGGAGGAACCGTAAAGGAAGGAAAAATTGAACTCCAAGGCGCACACTCTACAAAAGTTAAGAAAAGTCTCATACAAATGGGTTTTGCCGCAGACACGATAGACGTAAAATAAAAAGATGATGTTGAAGGATATCATAAAAGGAGAATTCATAGGTGTTAATATAGAGATCAGCGATTCAAAAAACAAAAGCGACATCGGCATGAAAGGACAAATTGTCGATGAAACGAAAAACACGCTCATAATAAAAACAGAGGAAGGAAAAAAGACGATATTCAAAGACAGGTGCACCATAGACGTTTTGTTGCCTGAACAAAGGTTGAGGCTCGAAGCAGGCGTTTTGTGTGGAAGGCCTGAAGAAAGAATAAGGATGAAAAAAAAATGACGAAAAAAGTTGAATGCGAAGACCCGAATTGTCCGTTTCACGGAAGCATAGCAATTCGAGGAAGAAGCTTTGTCGGAACAGTTATCTCAGCAAAGATGACCAAGACAGTTAGCATAGAATTTGAAAGAAAGTACTTTGTAAAGAAGTATGAAAGATTTGAGAAGAGAAGATCGAGAATCAAAGCACATAATCCTGATTGTATTGCAGCTGAAGAAGGAGATATTGTTAAAATTAAGGAATGTAAACCTCTCAGCAAGACAAAGAAATTCATAGTTATTGAAAAGGTGAAAGCATAAAATGCAGGCTATAAAAGCAAAAGTTACAAAGGGACTTAACATAGGTAGTCAAGTTTACACCTGTGATAACTCCGGTGCGAAGTTAATCAGAATTACTTCAAAGAAAAGAGGCAAAACAGTATCGGGAAGAATTCCTGGAGTAGGTGTCGGTGACCTTATCATGGCATCTGTAAGAAAGGGAGACCCTGAGATGAGAAAGCAGGTTGTATTTGCAGTTGTTGTAAGGCAAAAAAGATCCTATAGAAGGCCTAGCGGAGAACGCATAAAGTTCGAAGACAATGCTGCAGTTGTATTAAAGGATGACAAGGGAAACCCAAAAGGAACAATCTTCAAAGGACCAATAGCAAAGGAGGCTTGCGAAAGATGGCCAGGTGTGGCTAAGCTTGCAAGCATAATTGTGTGATCAAAATGGATTTTTCAACAACATGGAAGAGCAGTAAAAAACCAGGAAAGCAGCGTAAATACAGGTATAATGCTCCACTCCATGTAAAACAGAAGCTAATGGGTGCTCATCTTTCAAAAGATCTTCGAACAAAATACGGTAAAAGAACCGTACGCGTAAAGAAGGGAGACACTGTAAAGGTTTTAAGAGGAAAATTCAAGGGAAAGAGCGGCAAGATTGAAAGAATCGATCTGAAGAGCAGCAAGATATACATTACTGGAATAGATGTTACAAAAAGGGACGGAACAAAAGCGTTTTGTTCTATTGATCCATCAAATGTCATAATTACAGAACTCGATCTTGATGACAAGAAACGAGAAAAATCAATTAAAAGGAAACAAAAATGAAGAGCCACTTAAAAAGATTATCAGTGCCTAAGAGCTGGCACATACAAAAGAAGGGTTTGACGTTTGTTACCAGGCCATTGCCTGGAGCACACTCACTGAGTGCAGGTATGACCCTTTCAGTAATACTGAAAGAAATGCTGAAATATGCATGGACAATGAAAGAAGTAAAGCAACTTCTTCAGACAAAAACTTTGCTTATTGATGGCAAGAGAACGAAAGAACCAAAGACCATTGTAGGTCTCATGGATACTATAGAACTGCCTGAAACAAAGGAATACTATAGAATGTTAATAAACAAAAAGAGCAGACTTTGCTTAATATCTGTTAAGAAAGAAGAGGCAGAGATCAAGCCATGCAAGATTACTGGAAAATCCGCGATAAAGAAGGGCAAATCCCAGATAAACACACATGACGGAAGAACTGTACTTGCAGATAAGAATGATTACAAGGTTGGAGACACACTTATCTTGAAGGTTCCTGGACAGGAAATAAGCTCACACATAAAGCTTGAGAAAGGGGCTGTTGTTTTCCTTGTAGACGGAAAGTACACAGGAGAAACATGTGTTGTAGAGAATATCAAAGGTAAAGATATCACACTCAAATTAGGAACAGAAGTCATAGAGACACTGAAGGAGTTTGCTTTTGTCATTGGAAAAGGCAAACCAGTAATTAATGTGAAGATAGAATGAATTTAATGAAAAACATACGGATAGAGAAGGTTACCCTAAACATAGGTGCAGGAAAGGATGCTGCAAAACTGGAAAAGGGAATCAGGCTAATCAAGAATATAACAGGCATAACACCTGTAAAGACATTCACAAACAAAAGAATACCTGGATGGGGACTAAGACCAGGACTGCCTATTGGCTGCAGAATCACACTAAGAAAAAAAGCAGCTAGAGAGCTTCTTTCAAGACTTTTACAGGCAAAGGATAATGTTTTACAGGAAGGCCAGTTTGATAACGAAGGAAATATTGCATTTGGAATACCTGAGTATATAGACATACCAGGTGTTAGTTACGATCCTGACATTGGAATCATGGGACTTCAGGTTTGTGTTACACTTGAAAGACCTGGATTCAGGCTTAAGAAGAGGCATGTTAAGAAGAAGAGCCTGCCTGGATGCCATAGGATAAGAAAAAATGAAACAATAGAATTCGTAAAAAACGAGTTCAAGGTTAAACTTGGTGAAGAATAATGACAGTAAGCTCATACAAAAAGATGTTTAAGCAATTGAAGGCAAAGCCTGTCAAGCTTAATCGCTATATCAAACACAACAAGCCAAAAGAAAGAAAGAATAGTGTAGAACAAAAAAGATGTGTAAGATGCGGTAATACTCGCGGACATATAAGCAAATATGGTTTGCATCTCTGCAGAAGATGTTTCAGAGAGATTGCAACAAAGATAGGATTCAAGAAGTATGATTAGGTGAAAAAATGCTGAATGACCCACTAGCAAATGCATTATCAGTGATAATGAATGCAGAAAAGATTGGAAAAGAAGAATGTATGATCAAACCTATCTCCAAAACTATAAAGAAGGTACTTGCTATAATGAATGAAAATACTTATGTTGGTACTGCAAAAGAGATTGAAGACGGAAGAGGAAATGTCCTAACTGTAAGTCTACTTGGAAAGGTTAACAAGTGCGGCGCTGTAAAGCCAAGATACTCAATAAAGAAGGATAACTTCGAAAGATTTGAGAAGAGATTCCTTCCTGCAAAAGACTTTGGAATACTTATTGTATCAACATCAAAAGGATTAATGACAAATGATGAAGCAAAGAAAAAAGGAATAGGAGGTGTGCTGATTGCCTATTGTTACTAAGAAGGAAAAGAAAGGTCTTTCCGAGAAAATCAAGCTACCTGAAGGAATGCAAGCTGAGGTAAAAGATGACATGGTTTGCATAAAGGGAGCTAAAGGAGAGGCAAAAAAGAACCTTGTTAGTGTAGGAGTAGCCATCGAAGTTAAAGATTCAATGATTTTTGTTTCATCAAAAAAGAACTCAAAGAGAGAACGAAAGGTTGTAAAAAGTTTTACATCACACATCAAGAACCTTGTTAAGGGTGCTGAAAAGGGTTATGTTTACAAACTTAAGATATGTGCAGGCCACTTCCCAATGACTGTAACTGTTAGTGGCAAGGAAATCATTATTAAGAATTATCTTGGAGAAAAAACACCAAGGAAACACACTATACCAGAAGGTGCAAGTGTTAAGGTCGAGGGAAGCGAGATTGTTGTTGAGGGAGTTGACAAAGAAATTGTTTCACAGTGCGCTGCCTCTATTGAACAGGTCTCAAAAAGATCAAACTACGACCGAAGAATTTTCCAGGACGGAATATTCATAATCAAAAAGGATGAAAAGGAGATTGCATAAAATGGACAAAGACGCATTAGTTAAGATGAGAAACGCTTTGAAGAAAAAGAAGCCGTCTTTTAAGAAACATGACTCTCACAAAAGAAAAGAACTCCCACAGAAGTGGAGAAAGCCAAAGGGACTTCATGCAAAGATGAGGCTTGGCAAAAAGGGCTATCCAAGATGCGTTGCTGTTGGATTCGGCTCACCAAAAGCAGTAAAAGGACTAACTAAGGACGGAATGATAAGTGTTGTTATTAGTTCAGTTAATGATATTCAGAATATTGATCCAAAAACTCAAGTTGTTGTTATTGCAAAGAATGTTGGCCTAAGAAAAAAGGTTGATATTGTAAAAAAGGCAATCGAAGCAAAGCTGAAGATAAGCAATCTTAAGAAGCCTGAAGAGTTTTTGAATAAAGTACAGGCAGAGATTGATAAGAAGCGTGCTGAGAAAAAGAAGGCGCTTGAGAAGGAAAAAACAAAGAAGAAAGACGCCGCACCTAAGAAAAAGCCTGAAGAAAAACTCAGCGAAGAAGATGAGAAAAAGGCTGAAAAGAAGGAGAAGGACAAGCTACTAACAAAGAAGAGCTAAAATGATGCTTAAATCACAAAAACGGATTGCTGCACAATTGATGAAGTGTTCACCAAAGAGAGTTATCTTTGACTCAGAACGTCTTACAGACATAAAAGAAGCAATAACCAAGCTGGACATAAAGGCACTTATTGGACAGGGTGTAATAACCAAAAAGCCAGTGAAGTCCGTTTCAAGATCACGAGTCAGAAAAATGCTGGTTCAAAAAAGAAAGAGAAGGCAAAGTGGCGCAGGTTCTAAAAAGGGAAAGAGCACTGCAAGACTTCCAAAAAAGAAAAGATGGATGGGTACAATAAGGCTTCAAAGAGCATTCCTCGACGAGTTACGTGAAAAGGGAATTATTTCAAAGAGTAACTATAGGCAATTATACCTAAAGGCGAAGGGCGGCTATTTCAGAAGCAAGAGACATATAAAGTTGTACCTTGACGAAAGAAAGTTGATTGAGAAAAAATGAAACCTACATATGCTTTAAAATTCAGAAGGAAAAGAGAAGGCAGAACTAATTATAAGAAGCGACTGAAGCTGCTGCTTTCAAACAAACCAAGGATTGTTATAAGAAAATCACTAAAGAATATGAATGCTCAGATAGCTATCTATGAACCAAATGGAGACAAGATAGTTGCATCAGCAAACAGTGCTGAGCTGAAAAAATATGGATGGAATTTTTCAGGAGGCAACATAGCAGCTGCATATCTTACAGGCATTCTTCTTGCTGTAAAGGCAAAAAAGACCAATGTAAAAGATGGTGTAGTTGACATCGGATTCACACCATCAGTAATGGGTTCCAGGACTTATGCTACACTAAAGGGCATAATTGACGCTGGAAACATCCAAGTAGCATGTTCAGAAAAAGTCTTTCCAAAGGATGAGAGAATAAAGGGAGCACATATAAGCACATATGCAAAGGCTCTTGAAGGACAGAAGGAAAGATTTGAAAAACAGTTCAGCAAATACATCAAGGCTGGGGCAAACCCTAAAGCACTTGACGCTGATTTTGAAAAAACAAAAAATAGCATACTAAAGGAAAATGGTAAAACCGAAAAATCAAAAAACTGAGAAAAGGGGCGAAAGACCTAAGAAAAAATTCGCACCTAGAGATCCTAGAGAAGTTCAAAAAAAGACTTTTGACAAAGAGTCCTGGAAACCTAGAACAGGAATAGGTTTAAAAGTAAAGAAAGGAGAAATAACAAATATAGATGAAATCCTAGACGCTGGCGATAAGATTCTTGAGCCAGAAATCGTTGATGTTCTACTTCCAGACGCAAATTCAGACCTATTGATGGTTGGTCAAGCAAAAGGAAAGTTTGGTGGGGGCCAGAGAAGGGTCTTCAGACAGACACAAAAGAAAACCAATGAAGGAAACAAGCCAAGTTTCGCAACCTTTGTTGTATTAGGAAACAATAATGGTTACGTTGGAATAGGTTATGGAAAATCAAGAGAAACTGTTCCAGCAAGAGAAAAGGCTATAAGGAATTCAAAGCTTAATGTTATGAAAATCAGAAGAGGGTGTGGAAGCTGGCAGTGCGGATGCAATGAGCCACACACAATCCCATATAATATTGAAGGAAAGTGCGGCTCTGTAAAGCTAAAGCTTATGCCTGCACCAAAGGGAACCGGACTCTGTGTTGAAAAGGAGTGCCAAAAGATACTTGCTGCCGCAGGTATCAAAGATGTATGGTCCCATGCAGCAGGTCAAACAAGAACAAAGATCAACCTGCTAAAGGCATGCATAGATGCATTGAGCAACCTTTCATTCACAAAGGTACATACTAATCATTTCAAAATACTTGGCATAGCAGACGGAGCTGTGACAAAGAAAGAAGAAGAAAAAGAACCTGAAGTAATAGCAGAAGCAATCGTGGAGAAGAAAGATGAGTGAGAAAAAAATCGCAGTTATAAGGATAAGGGGACTTGAAGGAGTAAACAAGTACATAGAGTCCACCCTTGAAATGCTAAGACTTAAGAGAAAGCATAATTGCGTAATTGTCCCAGCAACCCCTGAAAAAATGGGAATGCTTAGCAAGGCAAAGGATTACATTACCTGGGGCGAGGTTAGTGATGAGACAGTGAAATTGCTTGTAAGTAAGAGCAAGAAAAAAGATGCTAAGGTTTTCAAACTTAATCCTCCAAGAGGTGGCTTTGAAAGAAAGGGAATAAAGAAGCCGTTCTCAATTGGCGGAGTACTAGGATACAGAGCAGATAAGATCAATGAATTGATTAAAAGGATGGTATAATGGTTATCAACAAAAGAAAAAAGCAGAGTAGAGCACGCGGTTCACATACCCATGGATGGGGCTCAATGAAGAAGCACCGAGGTGCAGGAAGCAGAGGAGGAATAGGTGCTGCAGGAACAGGAAAGAGAGCAGACACAAATAAACCTTCGCACTGGAAAGCAAAGTACTTTGGAAAATTCGGATTCAAGAACAAGAATCAGAAGGTTATACTAAAGCCTGTTACTATATATTATATTGATGAACATATTGAAAAGATAGGAAAGAAAGGTGCAGCAGGATATGAAGTGAGTCTTTCTGACCTAGGATTCAACAAATTGCTTAGTAATGGAAAAGTAAATCACAAGATTAAGATAACAACAGACTATGCATCAAAGAAAGCTATAGAAAAGATTAAAAAGGCTGGAGGAGATGTTATTTTAGTTAAAAAAGAGGTAAAAAAGGCTAAAGCTCCTGAAAAAGAAGCCAAAGCAAAGAAAAGTACTCCTCCCAAAGCTGAAGTAAAGGCTGCGGAGCCTAAGAAAGAAGCTCCAAAGAAGGCAAAATAAAAATGTCTCTTTTAAGAAACATCCTGACGAACCTTCCAGAGGTCCAGAAACCGACACAAAAAAGGCTTTCGTTCAAGGAGAAGCTGAAGTGGACCGGAATTGTTCTTATAATATTCTATATACTTGGACTTATACCTCTTTTCAAACTTGGCGAGAATGGACTACTTCAATTCGAGTTTCTTTCGATGATACTTGGAGCAGAGTTCGGCTCAATAATATCATTAGGTATTGGACCGATAGTCACTGCATCGATTATATTGCAGCTTCTTAATGGAGCAGGCATACTGAAGTTTGATCTTACAAGTCACGAAGGAAAGATGATGTTCCAGGGAACACAGAAGGCAGCATCCATATTCTTCATACTACTTGAGGCAGTAATTTATGTCTTTGCAGGCGGTTTAAAGCCTGAAGCAGGAACCTCAGAGTGGGTTCTAATATTCCAGCTCGCACTTGGCGGACTGCTGATATTATTCATGGATGAGGTTGTAAGTAAGTGGGGCTTTGGCTCAGGAATTGGTCTGTTCATAGCAGCAGGTGTTTCAAAGAGTCTAATAGTACAGCTATTAAGCCCATTCACAGGAGTTAATCCTGTTACAGGAGAACCAAGCGTACTTTATTTCCTTTCAGAAACAGGACAGGCTCCTGTTGGTAAATTACTTGAAATATTCCACGCATTACCCCAAGGGCATACTGAAACTGTATTGCTTGCGGTCTTTGCAATAATTACAACAATCATTGTTTTTTGCATTGCTGTTTATACACAGGCAATGAAGATCGAGGTTCCATTATCATTCGGAAGAATAAGAGGACACGGAATAAGATGGCCTCTATCATTCATTTACACAGGAGTTATCCCAGTTATACTTATTGCTGCATTAATGGCAAATATTAAACTCTGGGTAGGTTTGCTTCAGGGAAGAGGTATCACATTCTTAGGAACATTTGATCAATACGGCAAGGCCACATCTGGTTTTGTTGAATGGATTAGTCCACCTAATCTTCTTGAGTTAATTGTCAAAGGACAGTTCCAGCCAATAGACCTTGCTCATGCAGCAGTCTATATGCTTTTCATGATTGCAGGAGCTGTAGTATTCTCAGTATTCTGGGTACAGACTGCAAATATGGATGCAAGAGCACAGGCAAAGAACATGATGTCCTCTGGACTTCAGATACCTGGCTTTAGAAGAGATGAGAGAGTACTAGAGAGCTTATTGAACAGATACATTCCTCCATTGACAATTATGGGTGCAATTACAATTGGATTCTTGGCATCAATTGCAGATATTTCAGGAGCATTAACAAGTGGAACAGGGCTACTGCTAACTGTAATGATTATATTCAGACTCTATGAAGAGATTGCACAACAGCACGCAATGGACATGAACCCTATGCTAAGGAGGTTCATGGGTTAGAATGTTTGAATCAGTAATGCATCCTGTGATGTCTCCATTGTTGAAACTTCCGGATCTTGCGGCAATTGTACTTGTTTCATTCCTTATCGCATTTCTAATTACTATTATTTACAAATACACAACAAACCAGAGCTTAATGAAGGATCTTAAAACAGAGATGAAGGCCTTCCAAAAGCAGGTTAAGGAGCTTAAAGGGCATCCTGAAAAAGCAATGGCTGTCCAAAAACAGGCAATGCAAACAAACATGAAATACATGATGCATTCCTTTAAGTCAACAATATTCACATTTATTCCAATAATCCTTATATTCGGCTGGTTAAGTGGACATTATGGTTACCTACCAATACAGCCAAACCAGGAATTCACAACAGATATGATATTTGAAGATGGATTTACAGGTGATGCAAGGATTACTGTTTCAGACGGACTTTACGTTGTAAGTGGGTCAAGTTCAGAGATAACAGAAGGAAAAGCAAGCTGGGTGCTAAAAGGAGATGAAGGAGAGCACCTGATTGAGTATGAATACAATGATGCCACATTTTCAAAGAATGTCATTATAACCAATGAGAAGGGAAATTATGCTCCTGTTACTGAAAGAATCAAAGAAGCAGGTGTAAAGAGCATAAATGTCAATAATGAGAAAAACAAGCTGATTAACCTATTTGGATGGAGAATAGGATGGTTAGGCACATATATCATATGTTCAATTGTTTTCAGCCTTCTTATGAGAAAGATATTGAGGGTTTATTAGTAAGATTTAAAAATAGACCGCGATTTCCTCTTATAATACGAAATCGGAGATTATAGAATGCCAAGCGGAAAACACAAGTCAAGAAGTATGAGAAGGGTTTTTGTTAGAACCCCAGGCAGTAAGAATGTATTACATTACAAGCCAAGAAAGCCAAAACAGGCTAGCTGTGCTAGCTGCGGCAGTAAACTAGCTGGCGTTCCAAGGAAAAGTCTCATGAAGAATATTCCTAAGACAGCAAAGAGACCAACGAGGCCATATGGCGGAGTCCTTTGCACTAAATGTACAAGAAAAAAGATTAAGGAAGACGCAAGAAAATGATAAAAATAGGATTAGTATGTGTAAAGCTTGCTGGAAGAGAAGCAGGCAAGAAATGTGTAATAGTTGAAATAATTGACGATAGCTTTGTCACAATAGATGGCCAGGTAAAGAGAAAGAGATGCAATATAAGACACCTAGAGCCACTGAAAGACGTTGTTAAGATAAAGGATAAGGCAAGCACTGCAGATGTTGCTGCAGAGCTAAAGAAGCTTGGCATAGAAGTTACAACTTCTAAAACAAAGCCAAAGACTGACAGGCCTAAAAAAGTACGCAGAGTTAAGGAGAAAGCTCCTAAGAAAGAGAAAAAGGCTGTGAAGAAAGAAGAGCCTAAGAAGCCAGCAGCAAAGAAAGCAACGGCAAACGGAAAGAAAGCTCCTATGAAGAAAACTGATTCTAAGAAGTAAAGTTAATTCTGATAAACAGCTTCAGTTGGTCCTGTGAGAGCAATTTTTTGTAATTTACTGTCTGTTGTGAGTTCTTGAAGTTTCTCTTCTAGTTCTGCTTCGCTGATTGAATTCAGTGAAAGAAGAGCGATATAACTGGTTTTATCCTTATAATCATCAATAGCAATGGAACATTCCAGGCTCTTCCCTATAATTCCAACAGTATCTGCATCACGAAACCTGTCGCCAGTTGGTGCATTATTATGTTCAAGGTACTCATTGCATCCCTTCATTATTTCATTACAAGCCCCAACTATCTGTCTGCGTAAGGATCGCTTTCTCATTATTGATTTTATAGGATTATATAGTTTCATAAGAACAGCGAATGAAATATCATTTAAAAAGTTTATTTAATCAATTCAAACAGTTCTGTTAGATTTATCTCGACTGCTGCTGCAGGGGTCTCTACCTTCCAGTTCTCGAGGACTTTTGGGCTAATCTCGCCTGCGTATGCTATGTCTTTTCCATTAACAGAGATCCTTGAAACACGGCCTGGGATGAATGAGGAATGCTCTGTTTCTTTTATATCACACTTTAAATTGAGCTGCTTGAGCATGTTTTCTATGATCTGCTTTGCTTCTGTGTAATCTGCTGTGTTGTGGCAGCTTACAATTGAAATGCATTCAAAATCCTGAACTTTGCTGCCTTTTCTTCTTGTTACAAGGCCCTGCTCAAAGATCTTCTGAGGATAATCAACGTGCTTGTTCTTTGACAGCACTTCCATCATCATTGGTGTGAGCCATGACCTGACAACAGAGTAGCTCTCTGACATGTATTGCTCTATTTCTACTGTTCCAAAGTCTTCAAGATTCATTTTATTGAATAGTGTTTCCTTGTTTGAAAGTATTGAACTCATTACTTCCTGGAAGCCAAGGCCAACAGCCATGTCTCGAATCTTGTTTGCGAACTTAAGAAGCGGATATGTTGAACCAACTGTGTAGCTTGTCAGCGGTTCATCTTTTATGTTCTGATAGCCATACATTATTGCTACATCTTCGATTACATCAACAAGATGCAGAATATCCCTTCTATAATGAGGGATTTCAACAACAGGAGCTTTGTAGTAAAAGCGTCCCTTTTCAAGCAGCTTCTTGAGCTGTGCCTGATTTATGTTAATGCCAATCATTTCCCTAACTTGCTCTGGCTTAAGCTTTATTCTTTCATTGAACATGAAGGGTGTTGTTATTGCTTTTGTTGGATATTTTATGTCCACAGAAAAGATTTCAAAACCGCGATCGCTTAATGCTTGAGCAAAGATGTTTGTTGCCAGAAGTATTGCCTCGTTGTCTGTTCCTGTTACCTCATAAAATAATTCTGTGTCTCCTTCCTCTACTTTTCCTGTGAAGTTTGAGTTGATTACTGGAGGGAAACTAAGAACTTCGCCTTTTTCATCTATTAAGATTGGATACTTGCTTAAGCCTTTAAGAATATGAGCGTACTCGCGCCCTTTTGGATGGTCCTCAAGGATTTCTTGCTGAGTCATCTCTTTTTTGAATTCAAGAGGAACAAACTTTACTGATTCTGGATCTGTTGCCTTGTAGTGAACAGGGAAGGTTATTCTTTTGTATGAATAAAGTCCAATTGAAACCTTTGCTCTTTTTCTTCCATAGCTATCACACAGTTTTTCCTGAAGCTGAACCATTTGTTTTAACAGATAATCATCGATCTTGTGACCCTTTGCAACAAATGCTGCAATATAAGGTCTTACATTGTTTACTGATTTGTCTACAATTACCTGGTAGTCTGCTTTTTTTGTTGGAAGTTTGGGAATACCATGGTCAATGCCAAGAACACCTCTGAAGTGCCTTGCAAGGCCCTCTACAGACCACAAATGAGGAAGGTTTGTGTCATCAAGCGACATACTTACTTCTCCTGATGGTTCAAATGTTTCAAGCTCTCCCTTTGCATAGTGTGCAAGCTCTTCTAACTGTTCCTTTGTGAGCTTCCTGCCCACCATTTGCTGCATATCCTTTAATTCAAAGCATATTGTTGGCATTAAATAACCCTCACGTTTCTCAAAAATTCCAAATCATGACTAAAGAGCTGTCTTATGTCTTTTAGACCTAATTTGAACATTGCTAATCGTTCAACACCTACACCCCAGGCAATTACTGGATCTGATACACCTAATGGTTTGCACATCTCAGGCCTGAACATTCCTGAGCCAGCTAGTTCTATCCACCCCATTTCAGGGTGTTTTGCATAGAGTGCTGCTGATGGTTCTGTGAATGGGAAATATGCAGGAACTACCTTGACCTTATCTGTTTCTGCGAATTCTTTTGCAAATAATTTCAGAAGGCTTACAAGGTGTCTGAATGTGAGTCCTTTTTCAACAACAAAACCTCCTACCTGATTAAAGTCAGGCAAGTGTGTTGCATCAATTACATCATATCTGAAGCAGCGCACCATCTGGAAGTATTTTCCTGGAATCTGAAGCTCTTTTGATGAAAGTGTTCTAGGAGAAATTGATGTGTCCTGTGTCCTTAGAACATTTCTTGAGGTTCTTTTTGTATCGAAATTGTATCTCCAGCCTTTGCTTCCTGTTTCAAAGCCGTTCTCATGCGCTTGCTTGACTTTTGCAACCAATGCCTTTGGAAGATCTGAGGAATATTTTGGTTCTTTTATGTAGTATGCATCATGAATATCACGGGCAGAGTGGAACTGCGGCATGAAAAGCGTATCCATGTTCCAAAACTCTGTTTCAACAATCGGACCTGTCTTTTCTATGAAACCCAATGAAAGGAACTTTTCTCTTACCTCTTCAAGAAACTCGCGGTATGATTGTTTTCTTCCGCCGAATAATCTTGGAACATCTGCTTTTACATCATATCTTCTGAATTTCTTTCCTTTCCAACTCCCAGACTTGAGCATTGAATTGGTTAAAGAATCTAT
Source organism: bacterium (assembly GCA_024206195.1). Next base: position 14,777 of record JAAGZO010000038.1, read on the forward strand.
TACAGTTGCATTTCCTATTCCCTTTTTTAGGATGTTCTGCCCCAGTGCCAATAGTTTTATGCTTCTTGCTTTCTGTGTGCTTACAACAATGATTCTTCTTCTTTTTCTTAGTTCATCAAATGCAAACTTGTCTTCTGGTGATAAGGATTCTATTGCAATTGGGAATTTCTGTTTTAGGAATTTCTCTTCAAGCGACTCTTTTTGCAAAAGCTTTTTTCCATTATCAGATATTGAAAGCCTAAGAATTCCATCTGTTTTTGAAACATCAATTGCTGCTTTTTTTCTTAAAGTGCCAATGCAGACATTTAGTTCGTCTCGTTCCATTGAAGTTGCTTTCTTTAGCTCATCAAGTGTGTATCCCTTTTTCTTCAGTGCTTCAAGGAATCTCTTTTCAGGCAAGCCCTCTTTAAGGTATTTCTTACCATTAACATCTAAAGAAACAAACTCTGCTGCTTTTTCATCTATAGAAACTATCTTTTTGTTTTGCAGCCACTGCAATGCGCGCATTACTTCTATTTCCTGCAATCCAGATGCCTTTACAATAGCTTCAGGTGTTGATGCTTTTGCAAGTGCTGGCAAAACCCTCCTTTCAAGAGGGTGTAAAGATGTTATAATATTCTCACTATCCATGTATAACTATGAACAGTATAGGATATATAAAACTTTTGATAGAAAAAAATTAAAACTTTTTAGTAGCGTCTGCAGCAGTCTTCATACCTTTCCAGTTTGAATCGAAAAGGTTCTCCAATGCTGATGCAAAGAATGGTGTGTTTACCCAGATTCCTACGTCATATGTTGGGTGAACCTCTTTGTCATCAAGAACCATGAAGGTCAAGTCTTTGCCATCTACAATACAGAATCGAGCTTTGCTGTCTGTGTGTCTTACTTCGGCTACTTGTGAAATGTCCTTTACAAAGTTCTTTGTCTCTTTTGTTATTGGAGCTGCAATTCTTATCTTTACGCCCTTTTTCTTGATCCTTTCCATTGTTGGCTTTAGGCCTTCAATCTTTCTCATAAGACCCTGGCTTGTTGTCATTATTGTAACTGACTTCTCTGCGCCCTTTATCATTAGATCAAGATGATTATACAAATTGTGTCTACCACGAAGGCTTCCTGAAAGATCTGATGGCTCAACAAGCTCAACACCCTGGTTATGCAATGATTTTAGCTCATCAACAACCTCTGTGCCCTTTAGCTCATCAAGGCGCTTTACCTTTCTTTCAGCGTCAACTCTCATGTTTTTCTTTACACGTTCTACAACCTCAGAAGGTGCAACAGCCAGATATTTTATTGGCTTGCCAAACTTCATTACAACAAAGCCCTTCTTTTCAAGGCTTTCTAGAACGTCATAGCTTCTACTTCTAGGAACATTAGCAATATCAGAAAGCTCTCCTGCTGTCGAAACTCCTCTTGAAAGCAGTGCTGTCCAGATTTTTACTTCGTAGAGATTAAGTGAAAAGTATGTCCTCAATTTGCTCAAAAATTCTTCTTTAACTATCATTTTTTGGCCGCCTCCTTTGGTAGAGATTCACTCGGATTACGAATAAAGTAACACTACTACTATTAATATGTTACGATTTTTTACTTCACTAAAGTAATGTAACATTTATTGAGACGGGTTTGCTACTATATAAATGTTGCTTTTTAATTGTTTAGTAAAATATATAAAGTTAGTAAATATAGGTAGTACTAAAATGAAAGCTCAAGTAATAAAAAAGAAGGTTATCAAGGTAACACCTAATCTAGAAAACTACGAAAAGACATACAAAAGCTTCAAGTGGGAGAGTGCCTACAAGGAGCTTGACTGGTTTAAGGGAAAACTCAATGCTGCTTACAATGCAATTGACAGACATGCACACACCTGGCGTAAAAACAAGGTGGCACTCTATTGGGAGGATGAAGATGGGCAGTGCAAGGAGTATACGTTTACACAGATAAAGTATCTCTCAAACAAATTTGCAAATGTTCTAAAAAAGCAGGGTGTAAAAAAAGGAGATCGTGTGTTTATATTTTTACCGAGGATTCCTGAACTCTATGTTGCATTTCTAGGCATACTGAAAATTGGAGCGATTGCAGGAACAATGTTTTCTGCATTTGGTCCTGATGCAATAAAAGACAGATTGCAGGATAGCGGAGCAAAGATAGTTATTACAGACTCTGAACTAAAGAAAAGAATCTATCCTGTAAAGAAGGACTTGAAGAATCTAGAAAAAATGATCATTGTTGATGCAGAAAAAACAACTGGAAATGAAATCAGTTTTAATCAGGAAATGGAAACTGCATCAAGAGATCTTGAGGTTGCTCTTATGGATCCAGAGGACTATGCATTCATGCTTTACACATCTGGAACAACAGGAAAACCAAAAGGCGTTGTGCATGCACATCTTGCAGTACTGCAGGAACACATGACTGCAAAATGGGTTCTTGATATGAAGGATGAAGATGTTTACTGGTGCACTGCAGACCCTGGATGGGTCACAGGAATTGCATATGAGATTCTTGGTTCCTGGTCAAATGGTGTTGCATCACTAATCTTTGCAGGAAGATTTAATCCAGACAGATGGTATAAGTTGATTGATAAGTACAAGGTTACAATATGGTATACAGCACCAACCGCAGTAAGGATGCTTATGGCTTCAGGAGAAAAAGTATCAAAGAAGTATAAGCTAGACAGTCTCAGAGCAATATATAGTGTTGGAGAACCGTTGAATCCTGAAGCGATCAGATGGGGTGTTAAAGCTTTTGGCCTTGTGTTCCATGACACATGGTGGCAGACAGAAACAGGAGCAATGATGGTTGCTAATTACCAGTGCATACCAACAAAGCTTGGCTCAATGGGCAAGCCATTCCCAGGAATAAAAATAGGGATTGTTGATGATAATGGAAAGAAACTTCCAGTTAAGACAGAGGGCAATCTTGCAGCAAAGCCTGGCTGGCCTTCAATGATGAGAACCATCTGGAAGAATGAGAAGAAGTACGATTCATGCTTCAAAAATGGATGGTACTTTTCTGGAGACCGCGCATGGATGGACAAAGACGGCTATGTGTGGTTCTTAGGAAGAGCTGATGATGTTATAAAGACTGCTGGTGAAAGAGTCGGGCCATTTGAGGTTGAAAGCGCACTTGTTGAACACCCTGCAATTGTTGAAGCAGGGGTAATTGGAAAACCAGATCCATTAAGAGGCGCGATAATCAAGGCATTCGTAAGACTGGCACCAGGCAACAAGCCTTCAAAAAAGCTTGAGGATGATGTCAAGCAGTTTGTAAAGAAGAGACTTGCAGGACATGCGTACCCAAGAGAAATTTCGTTTGAAAAGACCCTTCCAAAAACAAGAAGCGGAAAGATTATGAGAAGAGTACTGAAGGCGAAAGAAATGGGTCAGCCAATCGGCGATGTGTCAACAATGTCTGATGACTAGTAGTTTAGCTTGTATCTTAAGATAGAAGCTATTCCGCCGAGACCATCAAGTTTTTTTCCAGGATTATTTTCTGAATTAAGTATTACTATCTTTGCTTTCATAGAGTCTGCAGTGCGCATGATATAATCCAGATCAGCAAATGTGTTGTCGATTCTTTTCTTGTGAATCATGGAATCTGAGATTAGCAATATTTTTGCAGCTCCTGCTTCTACTGCTGCTTTTGTCTCCTTAAAGCCGTATGCAGCGTGCCCTTCTTTTGAAACCTCTAAAAGAAGTTCTTCCATAAGCGTTGCCTCGCTTGCTGTTCTCTCTTCTTTGAGAATTTCTGCAAGCTCTGACCTTTTCAACAATTCATCCAATGCTCCTTCCAAAGAACTGCATGTTGCGAGTGTTATTTTTTTTCTTAGCTCCTCATCTTTGATTCCTTTCAACAGTTCTTCTTTCCAGAACGCAGGACTTGCGATGAGAACTTTTCTTATTTTATGACGCTGAACATACTCTTTCAGTTTCTTTATTAAATCATCATAGAACGAAGAGCTCTTTTCATCAAAATCCTTTTTCTGGACATCTCCCTTGATTCTTGAAAGTGTTTTGTAACCCTGTTGCTTTAGCAATGCAAAAACTGCTTCATCCCTGTCAAGCGCACAGATTAGTATGTCCAGTGATTTCTGTGAAGATGCTTCTTTTAATCTTTCAACCTGATAATTAAGCCAAGATTCCTTCTTAATTGTGATTACTGTGCCTTCTTCAACATTGAATGTGTGATGAGATCCCTTTGGAACCTCTTCTGGGCCTTCTGCAACTGTTCCAACTATCCTTAACATAGTTGTGTATTTGTGAAACTCTGTTCTTTCTACGTTTAATGTTATGCTGATTGGCTTTTTCACAGATTTTGTATTGCGATCATCCTCTTTACCCAGCTTAACCTTTCTAAAAGTCTTCCCACTAACCAAATCCCCTGCGTCCACAAGCTGATTTAGATACCATAGGTCATCTAAGCTCTGGACAAGCAGTGTAACTTCACATTTCTTCATATTTTGCTTAATTATCTTCATTCTCAGTAAAGTATACCTTGATATTTATTCAAAGTGTATACTTCCCTTCTTTTTATTGGTTTCCTTTACTGGACGCCCTTTCTATGAGGGCATTTTAATGAAATAGGAAAAGATTTATATATAAACTTTATTTATGTTGAATACATGATTCATAGAAAGAGGGCACAGAGCGGTGGTAGTGCTGCACTGCTAGTTTTAGTGATTGGCTCATTTATAGTCCTTTACCTTCTGTTTATTCCGCCTGATGAGAGGAACGAAATCCTAGGAAACAACGATTCTGATGATAATGGTGGGACTTCTGCAGAAAAGGCTTCAGGGGTAGTACTAAAGGAAAGCCCTGGAACGCTATATACAGTAAAAAACGACAAAATGGAGCACAGAGTTGATCCTGTTAATATTTTCACAAAAAAAGAAGATGTTGTAATGAAAAGCCTGGATTCTATATATGTTGAGAGTTCGGGTAGTGATGACACAATAAAGAATATTGTCTTGATGATAGAGCCAGAAAAAACAGAAAATGCGCAGCTGAGCTTTAGTGTAACAGACCACCGAGGAAGACTCGTAATAATGCAGAATGACGAGGAGATATTCAATGGTGAGGTTAGTGGGGCTATTGAACCGCTAAGGCTAAATGGACTGCAGCAGGAAAACATTATTCAATTCAAGGCATCTGACAGTGGTTGGGCTCCTTGGAACAAAAATTTCTATGAAATTTCACAAATAAAGATTACAGGAACTATTGATGATATTGAGAACAAAGAAGCAAAAGAAACATTTTATTTGACAAGAGAAGAGGTCAATAATGTAGAAACTGCATATCTAATATATTTTGTTGAGTGCAAGCTTGACACTGTTGGCAGATTAAGGGTATACCTGAATAATGAGTTGATTTCATCTAGTGTTCCAGACTGCGGATCACCTGTAAAGAAATACGTTGATCCTCATACACTTAGAACAGGCGTGAATGAGATTAAATTTTTCTCAGAAGCAGGTTCTTATTTAGTTGATCAGATATTCATAAAAACAGAGCTTGAAGAGCCAATAACACCTATATACTACTTTGAGCTAAATGACTCACAATATGGATATGTACAGAATGAAACACTGGAATTAATGCTTGATCTAAAGTTCGCTGATGATGATGAGGACAAGCGTGCAGATTTATCAATAAATGGGCACAAGACCTACGTTGATACAAGAGAGGATACATATTCAAAGGATATCTCTGTATATGCAGAAGAAGACAACAATTATGTAAGAATTGAACCAAAGACCACCCTGCACCTCGTAGAGATTAAAGTAGAGCTTGTTTGATTTCTAAATGAAAAGTATTATAATAGGCATAGTTTTATAAATATAAAAGCTAAAAAGAGGAATAGTATGGCTGAAGGAGATAGTGAAAATAATCCTGGTAGATTAAGAAGATTTAAAGGAACTGTCGGAAGACAGGTAATAAGGCATGTTGATAATGCAAAAAAAGCAGCGACTGTCGATAACGTAAAGAACACAGGAAGTAAAATCAAGAACGCGGGGACGACTATAATAAACGCGCCTGCTTCAATGAACAAATCAAGCGGTCGTTTTGGAAAAATTTTAATGGGTTTTCTGATATTCCTTCTTGTTTTCTATACATGGGATGGACTTGAGAGCTTCTGGACAGTACTGGGACTTCTGCTTTTGATGGTTTTTGTTTTATCAAAAGCAAAGAGCATATATGACTGGTTTGTTGTAGGGGCTTTTTTGCTTTACCTGTTTGATTATAAGCTTGGTTTTGACTACGGCTCTGCAGAGCTGATAGGAATGCACTGGATTTTCCTTTTGGTGTTTGCTGCACTTTTCTGGATTTTTGAGGACAAGGGTAACATAAAGGGCTTTGGGAAACGGTTGATGGTTTTCCTTATAATTGGATTCGTTGACATGAGTATATTTCCTGTTTTAAGACAGATAGATGTGCTTGCAAGCAATGAAATGGCCATGTTCGCTTTGAACAGGATGCTTTTCCCTGTGATCCTCTGGACTGCTATATTCTATGGGCAAAAAGCACCAAATGCAAAAAGTGATATATCGAGATATGCTGCAATATTTATTGTTCTATTTTACTTTATTGGAAGTGCAGATGCGATCGTTGCTGCTGTACAGGTTCCAACAGACCCATATGAACTAACAGGGCAGGACAGGCAAACAGCACAAGAGAGATGGAATGAGTTCACTGAAAGAATAAGCGAGAGTGCTGAAACTATTGCTAACCCGAAGAAACTCATTGATTTCTTTTTCCCTGACGCCACGCCAGATGAATACGAGGCGGATGTAAAGGATCCGGATCCCGTAGGGGTCTATATCTCAGACGTGAGTCTCACAAAAAAGGAGTTCTATAGTGCAAATGAGGAGTATGCTGCTGATCCTATTGTTCCATGGATAACTGTCAAAAGTGAAAAGCTGGCAACCACTGCAAAGAATGTTAAGGGTTATTGTAACTCAGGAACTGTTGAAGGAATTTCTGATGATGCCTTTGACATGACAACAACACAGCAAAGAGTGATAAGGTGTGAGTTCCCTCAAGATACTGATGAAACCCAGTTCAATACAGGAAAGAGGAGCATAACTGCAGGTATTTCATATGAATTTGAAACAGAGGCGGATCTAAGGCTTTATTTTATCAGTGAAGATCTTCTTGTCTCTATGACAAATGATCAATACTTTTCAGATAAAAAATCGCTGCTTGCAGGATTAGAAAGAAAGGATCCTGTTGCAGAAAATCCAAACAGCCCAGTTATTATTGCAATGGGTGCTGTTCTTGAGCAGCCTGTTGCTATTCCAGAAGATTCTGCAATTGAATCTATATTTGGTGTTAATATTATCAATTATTGGAAGGATTCCCAAAAATATGGGGAAGGAATAGTTGAGAAAATAACAGGACTTACATTGATACCTCCAGAATACATGAGTGTAACAAGATGCGACTACTCATTCGCTAAAAGCACTGAGAATGGAAGAACGGTTTACAAACTTGTAGATGAAATAAATGAAGAAATAGATGAAGAAAGAATATTCATATGTAATGTCCGTGTTGATGATATGGAAAACTTCTTTGATGGAGATCCTATTGCTATGAGGACATTTACAGTAAGAGTAGAGTATGTTTATTCACTTGAAAAAGCAGTTGAAGTGAAGATTAAGAGACGGCCTGTATCTGAGCTATATGATGGGGTTGATGTACAATGAGAACTACAATCTTTTTCATCGTTGCTTTGCTTTTCTTATATGGGTGCGGAGGGGGCGGTTCTGATGATATAGATCTCTCTTATAACTCGATACATAAAGGTTCAGAGGGTGTTGCTCTTGATTTTATTGATGGTGCTCCTTTGAAAGAGATTCAAGTGTCAGGAGATGGGACACGATTCAAAGTCGGGGTTGAGATGGAGAACAAAGGAGCTTATGATGTTGATGAGGGCTACTTGACAATCAGTGTTGGAAGCTTTATGGATGATAACTATGAAAAACCCTACAGGTTTTCATTGGAAGGAAAAACTATTCTTAATCCAAAGGGTGATAAAACAATGAAGCTCTTTGATGCTGGTGTTAGAGGCATGCAAGAAAAACAGATCGGAGAATACAACTCAAATGTCCTAAGTCATCTTTGTTATGGTTACAAAACAGAGGCAAAAGCAGAGGTATGTATTGACACAAAAATGCCAGGTGCAGAAAGAGTGGGAGGTCATTGCAAGCAAAAGACACTTACAATGAGCAACCAGGGAGCGCCTGTTGCCGTGAAAAGAATCGAATCTGCAAATATATATGAAGGCGATAATAGCATAACTGCAATAAGGCCGCAATATAAGATTTACATAGATAATGTTGGAAATGGCGTTCCAATACGCAAGGACTATGTAAGAAGCGTTTGCGGACCTGCTTTTGGAATCGATGACCAGGATGTCTGGAATGTTGTTGAGGTTAGCGCTGAGCTTCCTGGCAATGAACTTGTCTGCGTTCCAGAAAAATATAAGATTGGCAGCGGACTTGATTATGTTGTGTGCTCTACAACCAAAGAAATCCCAGTGGCCACTGCAAGTTATACTTCACCACTGATGGTATACTTGGATTATGGTTATTATGTGAGAAGCTTTATCCCTATTTCAATCCATAAAACTGGATGAACAAAAAGATTTAAATAGGCTGTTAACGAATGATAAAAAAATGAGAAACATTGTGATTGTTTGTGTTTTTGTAGTTCTTGTTGTAGGTTGTCTTCCAGGTGGCGGTGGCAGCACAGAAGGAGATTCTATCAAAGGCGAAAGAGGGATTACTCTAAGTCTTGTTCCGAACAGCCTGCCAAGCAAGATCTATGGTGATGGTAATGACCTGCATATTGCTGTTGAGCTGCAGAACGATGGAAGCGGCACTGTAGGAAACGGTAAGCTATACATAAGCGGATTTGATGATTCAATAATTACTGGTGTTGACAGGGAAAAAACAATCAGCAATCTTGAAGGCAGGAGCATGTATAATCCTATTGGAGACTTTGAGATGATAACATTTGATGGCACTGCAAAGCTCGCTGGGAAGGATTTTGACACATACAGCCCAACATTTCTTATAACTGCCTGTTATGGATATGAAACTGTTGCCAGCACCCAGGTATGTATTGATGGTGATCCATTTTCAATATCAAATTCTGAAAAAACATGCAAACCAAATGATAAAACACTCTCAGGAGGCCAAGGCGCTCCTATTGCAGTTACTGGTGTTGATGTTTTTGCAATGAAAGGAAACACTAGATTTGTGATTCATATAGAGAATGTTGGTAATGGTGTTGTTTATGATAAAAGCAGCAGAGGATGCAATCCATACAGTGAGGGAATAGATTATGAGGATCTTGATATAGTAACCTTTGATGATGTTCAGCTTTCAGGCAGAAGCATAAAGAGCTCATGTAAACTAGATAACGGAAAAATGAGGCTTGTTGGCGGAAAACGCTATGTCTACTGTGAAACAAACACTGAAAATACCCCTGCGTTTACAACACCACTCACAGTAAAACTATCATATGGATATAGGAATTCTATATCAAAGAGTGTTGAGATTCTAAAGTCACCTTGATTCTGACAGAAACATACAATTTAGAAAGATTTATATAACATAATTACGCAGAAGAGGGTAAGGAGGACTAAAAAAAATGAGGAATCTAATAATCGTATTCATAGCATGCTTAGTTGTTCTTTTATCTGGTTGTACACCAGATGACCCTATAAGCACAGATCCTTTTCTAGGAGGAAGTGATGGTATATCCATGGAGTTTGTTGATGGTTCCCCACCTCCAGAGATTTATGATAATGGTCAGTTTCCTTTTGATGTTACTCTAAGGCTAGAGAACAAGGGAGAGGCTGATGTTGCTTCAGGAAGCTACAAGATAGAGCTTTCAGGAATAAGCAGTAGAGACTTCGGAGGTCCATCTTATACAAAGGTGCCAACTGAGACTCTTATTGCAGCATACAAGGATCAGCAAGGAAATAGAATTGACGGAGCAGTAAGATATGTCACGTTTGACACTCCTGCTTTTTCATATAAGGACGCTGTTGTAGGAGATACGGATTTTACTCTGTGGGCAGATATTTGCTACAAGTACAAAACAACAGCAACAACACAGCTTTGTGTTAAGGAAGATGTTCTTGGTGTCAGCGAAGATAATGTTTGTGAGATAAAAGGTCCAAAAAGAGTATTTAACTCTGGTTCTCCAGTGCAAGTATCTTCTTTTAATCAGAACCCTGGAGGAAAGGACAAGCTTGCTTTTACATTTGAGGTTGCACATGCTGGTTCTGGCGCAATACACGGCGGAACGCTTTGCGATATGTCTCTTACAAACAAGAATAAGGTAACTGTTAAAGTGTCTAGCTCTGCAGGGCAAATAAAATGTGCAGGCCTGAATGGTGGATCCAGCGGTGAGGTTACGCTTTACGAAGGAAGAAGGGCCATAAGCTGCACACAAACCCTTTCACAAGGAAGAGACAGCTATGAAACACCTTTGACTATTGATCTAAGCTTCAATTACAAAGAAAACGAGAACATACCAATAAGAGTAAAGCACGCTGTGTCTTAAATTATTTTTATTCTTTTTAATGCTTTATCTACTAGATCTTGCGAGTAGCCTGAGCTAACTAAAGAAGCCCTAATTTGTTCTGGAGATTCATCGTGCTCCAAAGCAACATCTACTACGGACATTATTTCATCTACCTCTGAGAAACCTGCTCTTTCACCCTCAAAGAAGCTGTCTGCATCCTTCTTAAGATAGTTCTTAACCTTGACTGGCTTTCCTACAACGCGCTTCTTTGCCACTCTTCTTGGCTTTATTGGCTCAATAGGTTCAACTTCCTGAATTATGTCTGGTTCTGGAATAGTTGTTTCTATTGGCTGAGGTATAGGGGCTTCTTGCTGGTGTATTGGCTGTTGAACTGCTTGTTGCTCTGCAGCAGAAATTCTTTCTTTTACATAATCTGTTGATTTTTTCAGTTCAAACCCTGCTGATTCAAGTATCTTGAATTCCCTATTAAGTGCATCCTGCTCCTTGAGAAGTATCTCTTCTTTCCTTGCCATCTCACTTTCTCGTACAGTCATCTCATGTATCTTCTTCTCTGCAGTATTCAGCATTTCTTTTATCTGGTTCTCTTTTTCAACCAAATAGTGCTCTCTTGCTTCAACTGATTTCTCTTTTTCCTTTAATGAAGCAGGGATAACTCCAGGTTCTGATGTTCGTCCTCTCTTCAGTTCCAAGAGCTTTCCTGATTTGACATGGAACTCCTTGATTGCATCATCTACCTCTTGCTGCTTTTCTTCAAGAAGAATCTGCTGCTCGTGCACCTTTGCCTTAAGGTGCTCTATATGTGACTTGAGGTCAACTTCATGTTCTGCATGTTGCTCTATTATTTCTTTAATACGATTTTCATGCTTTTTCTTCAGTGTTTGAATTAAATCCTTATAGTGAACTTCGCTCTCTCCTACACGCTGGCCTTCTTCACTGAGTCTTTTCTTGTATGTTGAAACAGACTCTTTAATCCTCGCTATTTCTTCTGTTAGCTCATGATTTATCTTTTCCTTCAAATGGAGCTGGCCTTTTAGCTTGAATACCTCATCAGAGGTTTCTATTTGCTTTTGCGTGTTTATCTGCGATCTTAATTCAATAATCTGCCTTTCCCTGTCAGCTACCTGCTGTTCAAGGTGATGTGTGAGCTTGTTGTTTAAACCTTCTTTTTCAACAACAAAATGCTTGAACTTCTCAATCTCTGCGCGTTTCTCAGAAGAATCCTTTCTTAGGTGCGCGATTGCCTCTTCGTCAGCCATTTCCTTGCCAACAAACTGCTGAGTGATTCGCTTGATTTCTTTTTCTTTCTCAGCCAGGCGTCTGGATAAATAAGAAAGTTCATCATCTTTTCTTGCAAGCGCATGCTCAAGCTCAATTTCGTTTTCACTTTTTCTTAGCTTGCTTCGCTCATCGTCAAGCTTTTGCTTGTAAGCAGAAACCTCATGTTTTACCCTGTCCAACTCTTCAGAGAGTGTCTTGTTGAGTCTCTCTTTTATTGTAATATGGTCTCTTAACTTGCGAACATGATCACTAAGGTCTGTGTCTTTTACATTACTAAGCTGGGAATTCATATCAGAAAGCTGTTTTTCACTCTCAGCCAACTGATGCTCTAAATGCTCTGTGAGTTTCTTGCTTAAACCTTCTTTTTCAACAATAAAATGCTTGAGCTTTTCAATCTCTAAACGCTTCTCATCAAGCTCTTTCTTGAAATGCATTATTGATCTTTCATCTGAGCGCTCTTTATCGACAAACTGTTGAGTTATTTTTTCAATCTCTTGTTCTTTTTCAGTGAAGCGCTTTGACATGTATGTTGCTTCGCTGTCTTTTTTTGATCTGTGTTGCTCTAACTCGTTTTCTTTTGTAGAATGTAAGGCGATTAATTTTGCCACTTCTTCTTCTTTTTCCATCAGCTTATTGTTTAGCTGTTTTATTATCTGCTCGTTTGATTTTGATTTCTTCAGAATGCTTTCTTTAATGTGTTTTGCGTCTTCACTCTGGCTTGATATCTGATCTCTTAGCTGCTCATTGAGTTTTCTGTTTGTGCTCTCTTCTTTTGAAAGGAGCATTCCCAGTTTTTCTATCTCGTGTTCTCTTGCACCTAAGCGCTTGTTGAACTCCTGAGTTATCTTTCTTTCATATTCATCTTTTTCAGCTATTTTTTGTTTTAGAAGTGTGATTTCGCTGTCTCTTGGTTTTGATGCAGCAACTCTTTTCAGCATGTTGTTTTTAATCTGTTCTGTTTGAGAACCTTGTGCAATAAGTTCCTCTTCAAGCCTTCTGTTCATATCATGCTCTTTTTCAAGAAGCGTCCTTAGCTTGTCTATTTCACTCTCTTTTGCACTTAGGCTTCTGTCAAACTCTTCAATAATCTTCTTCTCTGTAAGCGCTCTTTTGCTAAGACTGGTTTTCATTGATGATAATTCATCGTCCTTTGAAGAAATCCTTTTTGACAAAAGCTTTGTTTCTTTTTTTGATTTGTCTGTTTTTATTTTGCTGAGAACAAGTTGTTTTCTTAGATCATCACTGAATCTATTAAGTTGATGAATAGTGGCTTTTTCTATATCTCTATCCCACTCTTTACTCTCTTTTTTATCGTTGTTGGGCATCTTTTATTCCCATTAATGCGAACTGGCTGAGTAGCGCTTCAAGCTGAATGAATTCATCAGCACCTTCAACCATTCTAAACTCTATCTCCCCGCACTTTTCAACCAAGTGCATCTTTTTCCCCGCATCTATTTCAAGGCCCAAGGTTTCCCTTTGTATCTGTTTTATGACATCAAGCCCTGAAAGGCCATACGCAAGCATTGTACTCAATAACTTGTCCCGGGCCTCTGTAAATCTGTTATCTAAAGCTAGAGTGAGCGTCTCTTTTATTTCTTTCGGTTTTGCAACAGAAGCAACTGCATATATTGTTTCCTCTGTTATATGAGTAGATACAACAGCAGAGCTCTGCATAAGATTCTCCAAACGCCTGCAATCACCATCTGAAACTGTGAAAAGCGCTTTTTTGGCCTTTTCATCTATCTTCAGCTTCTCTTTTTCTGCAATTGTGTCTATGATACTGAAAACATCCTCCTGCTTAAGAGGCTTAAACCTGAAAACAGCACATCTTGACTGAATTGGATCTATTATCTTGCTGCTGAAGTTGCAGCTCAGTATGAATCTACATGTCTGGGTGTAGTTCTCCATTGTACGCCTTAAAGCCTGCTGAGCGTCCTTTGTTAATGCGTCTGACTCATCAAGGTAAATTATCTTGAATGGGACATTTCCAATGGCCCGTGTCCTTGCAAAGTCCTTAACCTTGTTTCTGACAACATCTATGCCTCTCTCATCAGAAGCGTTTAGTTCGAGAAAATTATGGTTCCAGTCATCCCCAAAGAGCTTTTTAGCAATTACTATTGAAAGAGATGTCTTTCCTGTGCCTGCAGGGCCTGCAAATAGCACATGAGGCATGTTCTGCTGCTTTACAAAGGCCTTTATTCTCTTAACTACCTCATCTTGGCCCTTTATTTCAGAAAAATCACTTGGTCTGTACTTCTCAGTCCATATATTGTTCATGGGTTATGAGAACTTGGGGCAGAATATAAAGGTTTCGCAGAACGAGGGCGGCTGTTAACGTATACTGGGAAAGGTATTTCAAGATCTGTTTCTGGTGAAAAATAATGGCGCTGTTCAGTGTTTTGCAGCTCAGCTGCAAAAACAGGCTGCGTATTTGCTGCAGCGGTTATTACTACAACATTATCTATGGTTGGTGTGGGCAGTGTACCTATACCTGGCTCTACAGGCATTTGTGCATCTGTCACAACTTTTGTCAGTGGTATTACCATGCTATCATCATTGATACTTTAAATGAAGTCCATAGTTGGCCCATGAATGCACTTTTTTATGTAAGAAAGAAAAAATTAGATAATGTCTTCTTCTGCAATAACCATGAAATCGCCGATTGCGATTACTGCGCTGAAGGGTATAAGAATGCTTCCTTCCTTGTCCTTTTCAAGCTCAAGTTTCTCTGTATATGCTGTTGGGCTTGCGAGAACCAAATGAATAAGCTCACCTGAGTTGGTCTCAAATACTATGTCTCCAACCTCTCCGAACCTTTTTCCAGTTTTGCTTACAACGGTTTTACCTATAAGTTGTTTTGAGAATTTTTTGTCGTCTTCTTCAGCCATTTTTTCACCTACTTAACCCCTCGATCGTGATTATGATTAGACACAAGTTATATATAAATGTTGCGCAAGATTTACCTCTTCTTGAGGTGTACATCCCTTTGAGGGAATGGAATTGTTATTCCCTGCTTGTCAAATTCTTCTTTTATGGTCTTGTTTAAATGGAAAAATACGCTCCAGTAGTCTGGTGTTTTAACAGCAGGTCTTACTGCAATGTTGATTGATGAATCACCAAGCTCCTTTACAACAACCTGAGGTTCTGGTTCCTTAAGCACGCGTTCATCCTTATCAAGAATCTTATTTATTATCTTGATTGCCTTTCCTATGTCATCACTGTAGCTTATCCCTATAGTAAGATTATATATTTTCCTCATATCATTTGCAGTAAAGTTCTCTATTGTGTCGCTCCATATCTTTCCGTTTGGGATTGTAATCTTAATGTTGTCTGGTGACTTAAGTATGCATGCAGCTATTCCTATTTTTTCTACACCGCCTACAATACTACCGACTCTTATCCATTCGCCAACTCTGAATGGTTTTTGGAAGAGTATGAAAACACCTGCTGCAAGATTGCCTAAAGTGTCCTTGAGTGCGAAACCAACTATGAAACCCATAATACCCAGGCCTGCAACAAGGGCGCTTACATCAACACCCACATTGGCAAGAATCATAATGGAAAGTATTATCCAAATAACCACGCGAATTATGTTTTCTATGAAAGTTTCTACACCGCGGTCAAAGTCAACGCGGTCAAAGAATCTTTCTACAGCCTTGATTATTACTTTTATTACAAAGTACCCAATGATTATTATTGCAAGAGTAGAGAGTATCTTAGGACCATAAGCATTAAAGAATAATAATGCTTTTTCACTTATATCTACACCCAATACTGTTAGAAAAACCGGAAGCGTCATAAGACCTAAGATAATTTAACTCATATTTAACCTTTTTGTTTTGTAGTAAATTTTATATACCTGAAAGGTGCTACTTATTTTATGGATGTGAAAGAAAGATTTGAGCTCATAAAGAGCGTTGGTGAAGAGATAATCACAGATGAAGAGCTAAAGAGCCTTCTTGAGAAAAAAACAAGCCCTGTTGTATATGATGGTTTTGAGCCAAGCGGCAAGCTTCATATTGCGCAGGGTATACTAAGGGGCATTAGCGTAAATAAGATGATTTCTGCTGGCTGCAAGGTCAAGATGCTGGTTGCAGATTGGCATGCGTGGGCAAATAACAAGTTTGGCGGAGACCTTGATAAGATACAGACCGCTGGCGAATATATGATTGAGGTCTGGAAAGCTGCAGGCATGACCACTGACAAGGTTGAGTTTGTATGGGCTAATGATCTTGTCAAGGATAGTGATTATTGGAAAACTGTTATGAATGTTTCTCGCGCTTCAACTGTTAAAAGGATTGTAAGATGCAGCCAGATAATGGGTAGAAAGGAGAATGACAACTTAGCAGCATCACAAATTCTTTATCCTTGCATGCAGTGCGCAGATATCTTCCATCTTGGTGTTGATATTACCCAGCTTGGAATGGATCAAAGAAAGGTAAACATGCTTGCAAGAGAGGTCGGGCCAACTCTTGGCTTCTGGAAGCCTGTTGTTGTAAGTCATCACATGCTTATGGGTCTTGGTAAACCCCCAAAAGATGTTGCAACAGAAGAAAAGGTAATGGAACTTAAGATGTCCAAATCAAAGCCTCATACTGCTATATTCATGACAGACTCCAGCAAAGAGATCAAAAACAAGCTTGGAAAGGCATATTGCCCTGAAAAGGTTGTTGATGAGAATCCAATCATGGAGTATGCAAAATATATTATTTTTGAAAAATTCAAGGAATTGAATATCAAAAGGCCTGCAAAGTTCGGAGGGGACCTTTCGATCGGATCATATGATGAGCTTTGCAAGATGTATAGTTCTGGAAAACTGCATCCTTTGGATTTAAAGAATGGGGTTGCAGATCATCTTGACCAGCTTATTGAACCTGTTAGAACACATTTTGAAAAAAATAAGAAAGCTGCAGATCTTTTGAAACAGGTAGAAAGTTTTAATGTGACAAGGTAAAGATTTATAAACTTCTTACATATTCTAAAATGAAAATGGATTTTGAATTAGCTGAATTCGCATTGAAAAAAGCGACAACACTTGGAGCAAGCTATGCGGATGTCAGATTAGAGTCAACAACTGCAAATGGTTTCTTGCTGAAAAATGGAGTTCCTCAGATTTCTGGTTTTGATAAGATAAGCGGCCTTGGGTTAAGGCTTATTATTAATGGGACCTTAGGTTTTGTTTCAACAAACGAGCTTGAAAAAAACAAAATAAAGGAACTTATAGAAAGATCTGCAAAAAAGCTTAATTCTGCATCAAAGATTGGAGAAAATGTTAAGCTTTCAGAAGAAACAACAGCAGTTGCAAATTATGAAGTTAAACAAAAAGTAAAACTAGCAGACATTTCACCAAAGGAAAAACTTGATGCCCTGTTTGATATTGAAAAAGGGATAGTAAAGAGTGGTGTTGATGTTCCAGGACGGTATCTCTCGCTTTCAGATAATGTTACTGAAAAATATTTTGTAAACTCAGAAGGATCTAAGATTTTCTCAAAGATACCTCGAGTAGAATATTTTTATTTCTTAACTATAAAGAATGGAGAACAAACTGCGCAGAGATACTGGCAGTACGGAAAAACAGCAGGGTTTGAAGCTTTGAAAGGATGGAATCTTCCTGAAACAATGACTCGGGAAGTCAAGGCAATGCAAAAAAACCTGCAGATAGGAATTAAACCTCCAAAAGGAAAAATAGATGTTGTTGCTGCTCCACAGGTTGTGGGAATAATGGTTCACGAAAGCGGTGGACACCCTTATGAAGCAGACAGAATATACGGAAGAGAGGCAGCGCAGGCCGGTGAATCCTTTATAACAAAAGATATGATGGGAAAAAGAATCGGTAGTGATGTTGTTAATGTGGTTGATGATCCTACACTCAAAAACAGCTATGGATACTATCTTTATGATGAAGAAGGCGTTGCTGCAAGAAGAAAATACATGATCAAAGAAGGAATAATGACAGAGCTCATGCATAACAGAGAAACTGCAAATGTTATTGGTCTTAAGAGCAATGGTTCTGCAAGGGCCACAAGCTATGACAGAGAAGCCATTGTCAGGATGTCAAATACCTTAATGCTTCCAGGAGATCACACAGAAGAAGAGCTTATCGAAGATGTTAAGCTGGGGATCTATATGAAAAATTTCATGGAGTGGAATATAGATGACAAGCGAGTCCACCAGAAATATGTTGGTGCAGAAGCATACCTGATAAAAAATGGCAGGATTGAAGGGCCTGTTTCAAAGCCGATCTTAGAGATGTCAACACAGATGCTATACAAATCAATAGATGCTGTTGGAAAAAATAGTGAGTATCACGCAGGCAGCTGCGGAAAAGCAGAACCAATGCAGGCAATTCCTGTATGGTTTGGCGGACCATCAATCAGAATAAAGAATGTAAGGTTAGGGGAATGAAAAGAGAGATTGCAAGATATCTTATGAAAGAGTTCCAGAAAAAAGGGGCTGATGATGTAGTTGTATGCCTTACAGAAGATACTAGCTCGCAGATAAAGTTCTCAAATAATCTTATCAGCGCAACACAGGACTGGAGAGCTGATGACCTTAGTGTCTTTGCTTCTATAAAGAAAAAGCTTGTTACAACATCAATAAAGGATTTTTCAAAAAAAGCAGCAGATGATACTATAAAGGATCTTATCAAGTTTGCAAAGTCAGTAGAACCAAGCAAAGAATATGAAGGAATAGCTGACGGCCCTTTCAAATACAATAGCATCCAAGATGGATATGATAAAAAAATAAAAGACATGGATGGCGGAATAGTTGACTTGACAAGAAAGGGAATAAACATTGCGCTGGAAAACGGTGCGAAAAGGACAGCGGGTGTTACAGAAACTCATATTAACAACGTTTTCTTGCTAACCTCAAACGGTGTTGAGGCAGAAGAAAAGGCAACAAAGGTTTACTTTTCAATAAGATCATTCATGGATAAGTATGCATCTGCACACTATGTTTCAAACTCAAGAATGCTTAAAGACCTCAGACTAAAAGAGGCTGCAGAAAACTCTGCACTTGTCGCAAAAAAAGCAAAGAATCCTACAACTTGCAGACCTGGATTATATGATGTTGTCTTTGAGCCATTGCCGTTTGCAAATCTTGTAGAACAGATGGGAACATGCTCTTCAATTTTCTATGTTGAAGCAGGTTTGTCTTGCCTTTCAGGAAAACTTGGAACCAAGATTGCGGATGAACAAGTGAATATCACCGACGATGGAACACTCAAAGGAGGAATGAATTCTGCACGGTTTGATGCAGAAGGTGTTCCTACAAAAGTAAATAAAGTTGTAGAAGATGGCATTTTTAAGACTTATCTTCATAATACATCTACAGCTAAAAGACATGACACCGTAACAACTGCTAATGCAGGGATTATAACTCCGCTTCCATATAACACTGTTCTTAAAAAAGGAAATTATAAAAAGGAAGAGCTCTTACAGGGTGTTAAAAGGGGTTTGCTTGTGACTAATGTATGGTATACTCGATTTCAGAACTACGAGACCGGGGACTTTTCAACAATTCCTAGGGACGCTGTGTTTCTTATCGAAAACGGAAAGATTAAACATCCAGTTAAGGATCTTAGAATAACCGAGAACCTAATCAATGTTTTCAAGAATGTTGCGGCAATTGGCAATGATCCCTGGCAAATACGCAGCTGGGACATGGAATTGCCTGTTATAACGCCTGCAACGCTTGTGAAAAACGTAAGGATAACTAAATCAGTGGAATAGAATGAAAACGGAAAATAAAAAAGAAGGTGATGTTGTTTATGGCTATAGCACTGACATAAACACACTTGAAGAAGAGAACTCTCTTTTAAGAGACAATGTTGACAGGCTCATGCATGAGCTTGACAGGCTTAAAAGCACACCATTGATGATATGCGAAGCCTGCAAGGTTTCTGGTAAGAATGCTGTGATAAAAATACCTAATGGCAGCCAGTTCTATGTTGAAATTATGGAAGAATGTGAAGAGATACTTCCTGGTGATAGTGTCCTTGTTGAACAAAAGAATCTTAGCATAATCAAAAAAGCGGATTCCTCAAAGAGATTTAATGTTGATAAGTTCGTAATAATGGAAAAGCCTGATATTTCCTGGAAAGAAGTAGGAGGAATGTCAGACCAGATAAAAGAGATAAAAGAGGTTGTTGAGCTTCCATTGAAAAAGCCTGCTCTGTTCAGAAAGGTTGGCATACAGCCACCAAAGGGGATTCTTCTTTATGGTGAACCAGGAACAGGAAAGACCCTGCTTGCAAAAGCTGTTGCTTCTTCTACAAACTCAACATTTATTGAGATTGTTGGAAGCGAGCTTGTGCAAAAGTTCATAGGAGAAGGAGCAAAGCTTGTGAAAGAGGTTTTCGAGCTTGCAAGCGAAAAAGCACCATCTATAATTTTCATAGATGAACTTGATGCCTTGGCTGCAAAAAGAATTGATATAGGAACAAGCGGCGAGAGAGAAGTACAAAGAACCTTTATGCAACTGCTTTCAGAGATAGACGGCTTTAAGCACCTAGGAAATGTAAAGGTTATTGGATGTACAAACAGAAAGGATATTCTTGATCCTGCAATCATAAGGCCGGGCCGGCTTGACAGACAAATCTTTGTTCCACTGCCTGACAAAAAATCAAGAGAAGAGATATTTAAGATACATACAAGAACCATGAGCCTTGATAAGGTTGATATGAAGAAGATTATTGGCAAGACAAAAGGCTTTTCTGGAGCAGAGATTAAAGCGACGTGCACAGAAGCGGGTTATTTTGCAATAAGAGACAACAGAACAAAGGTAACTCATCAGGACTTTATGAAGGCAGCAAGTAAGGTAAAGAAAAAAGAACAAGAAGAAGGCCAAGATTACATGAATATGTTTGGCTAGTTCTTAGGTTTATATGCTCTAAAATATTGTAATTCAACTGTAGATAGGTGCATTAGCTCTACCAAAACACCATGTAATTTTGTTACTAGCACAAGTTCATTTTCCAATTCTTTTTCGTCTCTTAAGAGCCATTTTGTTTCATCCCCAATCGTTTTTAATATCTCAATAGCATCAGGACCCATCTTCTCTCTTCTTTCCTCAATCTCTTTTTCTCCAATTTGTTCTTTTCTTACAAAAACTTCATCAGTTAAAACCTCTTTTCTTAACTGATTCATTAGAATTTCTGCTTCTTTTGCTAACTCAAGCTTTCGTCTGCAAAGTTGATCTATTTCTTCCATCCCATACGCTTTTCCGTTTATAGTTTGTGGCATATTATCACCTGATGCTTTTCTGAAGAAAACGAATATAAATAATTTATGAAAGTGCGTGCTCGGCAGTTACTTCCGTCAGTCATCGCCTTTCGGCTAGCTCGGGTGTTCACGTCCTCATCGCACGCAAGAGAAGGGAATCCCTAAGGGTATTTAAACTATTCTGAAATCAAAAACCCAACCGTTGGGTTTTTGGTCCCAAAACTTACTACGTTAAGTTTTGGAAATCAGTACATGTTCTAAAGTGACGAGGAGATAACTGACCGCATTTTACTGTTCTTATGATTTTGTACTTCTTTTTTGCCTTCTTGCAAGCCTTGTCAATTCTGTCGGTTGATTTCTTTGGAATGTCTTTTTCATGACAATAGTCGTAGAAGTGTATTGTTCCATTTTTCTTCACTGCTGCAAGTGCAAGATAAAGATACTTTTCTGCTCCTTTTGGCAAGGGAAGTAGAACACGGTCAAACTTTGTTTTGATGTCAGGCATTATTCTCTTTACGTTTCCTTGGAGTACTGTGGTGTTTTTTAGTTTGTTTAGTTTTACGTTTTCCAAAGCGTATTTATGAGCCATTCTGTTAATTTCAATGCCTGTTAATTTTTTTGCTTTGGTGTTTTTTGCTATGACTGCAACATATGGTGCGATGCCAGAGAACATTACTAGAATGGATTCTCCTTTTTTTATCTGTTCTGTGATTCTTTTTCGTTCAGTTGCCATTCGTGGAGAGAAATATGTTTTTTCAACGTCAAGCTTTAACTGAACATTGTTTTCCCTATGTGTTGTTTCTCTCCTGTTTTCTCCTGCGAGAAACTTCATTTTCTGTATTCTTAAGGTTCCTTTATGGGCTCCCTGCTTTTTCAGTACGGTTTTTATGTTCTTGTGTGATTTAAGAAGTGTTGTTGCTATGATTTTCTCTTTTTTCGTAAGTTCTTTAGGTATTTCTAGTATTGCTATGTCTCCGGTTACATCGTAGCTCTTTTTAAAACGAGAAATCTCTTTTTTTGTAAGTTTTTTTTTCAGTTGTTGTTTCAGATCCATTATACAAAATCACCTAATCCTTTTTGTTGTTGTTTTTGCCTTCCGTTTTGCAGATCACTTATTGTTTTCTCTACGCGCTCTTCTGAAAAGTCGTGTTTATCACAGAGAATTTTCTTCATTGACTGTTCGTTCGGACTTTCCCATTTCAGATTATAGTTTTTTTCAACTTTCATTGATGTCATGAGGTCATATACTTCTTTCCAACCATAATCAAAGTGTTCATCCCACTTTACTTCATTGAAAAGCGTTTCAGGGTCTTTGATTTTTTTGACTAGGCTTATTGCTTTTTTTGGGCCTAAACCCTTAATTCCTCCTGTGTTGAAGTCTGTTCCTACAAGCATTGCAAGACAGACAAGTTGTTCCCTGCTTATTCCCATGTTTTTAAGGTTTTCATCAAGATCTATGAGTTCTGGTTTTACTGTTTCATATGAGAGCTGCCCTAGTTTCTTCTTTTTACCTGCTATGGATATGTTTCTTATGAGTTTATTTGCGCCAAAAACAAGAGAATCACCATCCTGAGATGCAACAGCGTACGCATCCCCTTTTTGCACCATATATGCTGCCTGTGCCTCTCCCTCTGATGGGGCCTGGACATATGGAATACCCATTGCACTTACTAGCTCTTTTGCACTTTGAATCATTTCAGGTGTCATGCGCGAGGTTCGTGAAGCATATTTCTTCATTTCATCAGTGTCTTTTCTTTTCACTGCTTCCTGATATTTCTTCTCTGCTTCAATCTTTATTTCTTTTCTCTTTGCCCTTTCAATGGATTTAAGCTTTGGCGCTTCTCCATCAAAGACATAAACGAGTTTTATGCCTTTTTGTATCAGGTTTGCTGATCTGCCGAAAAGACCTATCAAATGACTCGTGATGTTCCCCTTTGAATCCATAAGAGGGGTTCCGTCTCTTGTGCGGATGTTTGAAAGAAACTGATAAATGTGGTTTGATGCATCTATTGCTAGTGTTTTACCTGAAAGATCCTCTAGCTCAATATTCTTCAAAGATAGCAAAGGGATTATTTTTACGCCCATTTTATATCTTTTTTATTGTGATGTTCTTAAATTCTTTGCTTAACATCTCCTGAGCACGCTTTGTAAGGTCTCCGGATGTTATAAACAGCACAGGCAGCTTTTTTATCTGCCCCTGAACAAATGCAGAACTAAGATCTGAGTCATTACACCTCTTTTTGTTTTTTGCCTTGCAATAGTATCTCAGCTTACCTACTGCACTTGGAACATCTGCGATTATGTCTATTTCAGAGTTCTTTTTCATTATGGAAAACTCTATTGTTTCTATTTCGTTTTTCTTCATGAAATGAGTTACTTTTGTTGAGAAGGTGTCTTCAATTGCTGTTCTTGGTTTCCTTACAGCAGGTTTTGGTTTTTCAGGTGGAAGCTGTTGTTGTGGCTCTTGCAGCGTCTCTTGCGCTTCTTCTTTTTTTTCTACTGGTTGCTTTTCTTCTGGTTTCTTCTGTGGAACAGGGGCCTTTATTCCCATCTCTGATTTTATTAGCGGCTCTGCTTCTGCGTTTGATACCAGATACCACTTCCAGAAAATCTCTGTTTTCCCCTCAATTGTCACTTCAAGTGGTTTTGCATAGTCCTTTATCTGTCTTAAAGCGACTCTTATTACTGGTTCAAGCTCTGTATCA
>JAAGZO010000507.1 GCA_024206195.1 bacterium
AAACAGTAAGATATATAAGTAATCCCAAGAGTCTACAATATAAAATAGATGGTGGTGTGGTACTACGACTCGATGTAGGATGCTATTATTTTAGAAAAGTAAGAGTTGATGGTGATACGAATATAACTTCATCTGTTGATTCATATGAGTATTAGCAAAGGGTGACCAGATAGGGTCTAGAATGTCTGGTCATACTATACTATCTATCAACACAAAAAATGTGTCTGGGTGAAAAGACTCTATTAATGCATATGTGTGAGGATATAAGGCCTCCTATGAGTTCAACATAAACAAGGTTGTTAACCCTCGTAAACTGGGACGGATGGTAGAGAACTATATAAAAAACACGTAATCAAATTCTTGTTAGTAGCGACCTCACTTTTTTTTTGTATGTCCTCATCTTTGGCAGTAAACCTGCCTACGGGCTCAAATAACACAAAAAAAAATATAAACTGGTTTATTGTTGGTAACGCGTGTTCTCCCCTCAGGTGCCTTTTTAAAAAATGTTCTCCCCTGGTTTTTGCTATTGTTTCGTGTCGTTGTACACAGTTAAGCCAGTTGTCGATGAAGTGTTCATACGGGAGCATTTTTTTACAAAGTCCTCGTTAGATAGCGACTTGCGAGCGTGTGTCAAATGGACGTGTCTAATCTCTTTAATGCCAATACCGAATATCTTGTTTACAATCTTGCTAAGTTGATTCGTCGTCATATTTGGGAATATCATATCAGATCCGGTATTTTTAAACTGTTTTCTAAATAGCGAGGCTAACTCCTTGCTAATCTCTAAATTCTTCTGACCATACTGCTTATGTGTTTTATAATTGTTTAGCTGTAGTTCCCTCCTCAATAAAAATATTATATTCTTGTCGGTCTGCTTCTTATCCTTCGTAAAGTGTATGATAGTCGTACCCCGCCAAGCCTCCAGGCAATAAAGCTCTGCTATAAATTTATTCATCGTCTGTTCGGATGGTACAGCGTCAGCCTTCTCTCGCAGTTGTTCCATCGTCATCGTTGTTACCGTCTCCGGTCGTTTCATACTTTCGATACGCTCGACAGCAGTCTGTCCTCTGGCAGTGCGTCCCATATCCAATATCTTCATCGCTAATTCTTCGTCTTCATAATACCTAGCTACCCGCATCATACTATAGCAGTAAGACTCTCTAGAGTGTATGGGCATCTCATAATAAAACTTTTTTATATCTTCTATACTTCTGCTGTCGTGTCCAGCGTTAATAAACTTCTTAAACTGCCTGACGTAGTTGCCTGCTGTGTTTTTATTGTTACAGTGTTCGTGGATATATGCTATTGCTTTTTCATACTTGTTCTCGAACAATGCCTCGTCACGCGGTACACTGTCTACAAGTTGATGAGAGAACTTATACGTAGGCTTTGTCTTCTTCTTCCAGACATACAGAAACTGCATCGGGTTTGTATTCTTGGTCGTGAGATAGAACGGGGCTATCTTCTTGTCATTCGGTGTAATCTTGAAATGAAATACCATTGCTATATATTATATGTGTATATGTTTAATAAACTTTTGTCGGGGAGAACTTTTACTGACTAGGGGAGAACAATTATGTTTATAAAAAGTATAGCATATAGCAATGACAAAAAATAAAACCAAGAGGGAGAACCCGCAACTCAAACAAAAAATTAAATGTGAGATTTGTGATGAAGAAGTATCATATCGTCATATGGCGAGACACAAGAAAAGTGATAGACATTTGGAATTGCAAGCGTTGACAAATAAAAAGACTTTGGCAGTTGCCTCCGCAGTGTCAGCCGTTCTAATGGCTCTATCCTACGAGCAACAAATCATATATGCCAAGAGGAGGAGAAAGAATAAATGGGATCGCTGTCGTGAAATGTATGTAGGATTTGGCATTGAAGCAGGAGACGAGGAACGGGCAAAGGCTATGTTAGGTATTGGGTGGGACAACTTGGACGCTGTCTTAAATTTTGAGGCTCTGGCGTCCAAGGGTAGCTGGGGTCTGTCTATCACTGCTGTTTGTAAAATACTGAAAGTTTTTAAGATGCCAGTTCACGCTAGGGACTACTCTGATCTAAACGTAACAACTAGGGAACACGGCAACTGGATTCAGGATGGTCTAGAAGATGGGGCAGAGGCATTTTTAACAAAAGTAGAAACGACTATAGAATGGAATCAAAGATTTAGATTCTTGGAGGACATGGCTATCAAGTATGCGACACCATTTAAACAAAAATGTAAAGAAAAGGGAGAGGACATCACAGAAGAAGACATGCAAGCAGAAGAAACTGCACAGGATATGATCTACGAAGTGTACGAAATGGGCGACAATCTATTCAAGACGATGAATCCTAAACTATTGGATGCCTTGGAAGATAAGCTGTTTTATCTTTGGATGTCTGAACTTTGAAAAAATATTTTTTTTTGTTCAAGGGTCGTCATATATCAAGGACATTAGTCTGTAGTAGAGAATTATATAAAAAACACGTGGTTAAATTCTTGTTAATGGCGACCAACATTTTTTTTCATGTGTCCTCATCTTTGACAGTAAACACCTCTACGGGCTCAAATAATACAAAAAAATATATAAACTGTTTTATTGTTGGTGACGCGTGTTCTCCTTCGAAGCGACTTTATGATTCTTGTTCTCCCTCGTCTTCTAGGGTCTCTGTTGACTCTCCACGGGGAATAATATGCTCGAAACGTGTCCATTCTTTTTTGTGTCCTGTTAAGCCAATTGCCCAATGCGAAGCAAATGTTATATCTGTTTCTAAATCATAGAGAGGTCCAATATCAATGTTACCATCGCTATCTAACGTGTGCCATAGTTGATATTCTAAATCGTTTATCTGTTCTTGAGTCGGAAATAGATGCTTGTATAAATCGCTCTGTCTTTTATAATTCCATTCCGGATCTGTCAACAAGCCTTTGACTCTCTCTAACCTTTCATTTGTAACCCACAGATCGTGGATGGCTGTAATTACATATTTTACAGGTTTAGCAGATAAATATCTGGCAATTGAATCTGTAAACGGTAGTTTCTTAGCTTCTTCTATAAAAGCAGCGGGGACTTTACGATCTCGCTTTTTCAAAAACTTCATCATACATTGTTTATCTTTGATGGCGCCCCGAGGCAACTGCTTCGGGTTCTCATCTGGATACGCCATTCTATGATTTTCGATATGCTTCTTGCTTCTGAGGTGAGCAGAATAGCAAGCGTGCTTAACGGTCATATCACAGCATTGACAATAAACTGTCTCGTCTTCGCGAGCCTTTTTATAATCGGCGACTAGCTTCTTTCTAGCTTCCTTGTGTCGCCTGTAGTACCTCTGATGTTTCGTAAGTTGTTGAGATTCTGTATCGCTCATTTGCTATATATAGGTTTTGTAAAGATTCAAAAGAAAATAAATATTTGTTAGTTGACAACGCACTTTACAGGATATAGTATATATTATTAAAAAACAATGTTGTATATTTTGTTAGTAGCGACTTATGTTGAATATATAAATTCTATAATATATGAGTATGGACGAAATCTATCAACAAGCAAACGATGAAATCGAACTTATTAAGAAACATTTTCAAGATCCAGTCTATCTGACTCCAGCCAAAAAGTATAGCAAGAAGAACTTCGATCACAACTGCCCAGACCCTGACAAATGGGAGCTACTTGTGTATTCTAAATATTCTGAAGGACCAGGGAAACCACTGGACGATCCTAGAATCTATCCAGCAAAGCCCAAAGGACAATGTTTATGCGGAGAAACCATAATGAAAAACCACTTCCTCTGGAACCCAGAAAAGAAGATAGTCTTTCCCCTCGGGAGCAAATGCTTTGAAAGGTTCTGCCCTGACGTTCAAGGTTACCTTCGGAAGTCAATGCTGTTCTCCAATCACTGCGTAAATGGATGTAAAGCATTCCCCGTTCCCGGTGCTAATGGGCTCTGTAGAACTTGCTATAAAAAAGAGGACATCATCGGCTACAAATGTAAATTTAACACTCTTTGTATTTTCGGAAAGTGTCAAGAAAATCGCCACCAGATGGACCTATGTCGAGAGCACTATGACCAGATAATTATCCCTTGTATGAAGATACAGAGGCAGTTCATGAAGGAATTCGATACTATTCTATGGAACTGGTGCCCAAAGAGACTCGTAGTAAGGCAAGAAAAAGACTATGATCATATCATAGACACAGAGGTTACAGAATTCGCACGCATTATGGAGAGCCACCGTGAAGTGAAATATAGAAAGATAAAGCAAACCATCGACGAAGAATATGCTACTAGACGGAAATTCAAGGTTGAATGGCAGAAAGCAGTATGCTGTACACGCTGTAGCGCTATGCTAAAAAAAGATACTTTCCCCCTGTGCGAACTCTGTTATAGTAAACATTTACTTCAAAGGCTCCACAAAGAAAAGATGTGGAACAAGTTTTATCAAAGTATATTTCAACAAGTCAAAGACAAAAAATATATATCTCCAGGACAAATACATTGTTTATTAAAGCCGTTTGAAGAGGGTAAATTGAAGCAATAATAATAACTTTTATTTTTTGTCTTCTTCAAGCATCTCCTCCAATAGAGAGGGGTGCTCCTTGAGGATTTTATACAGTAATAATTTAGCACATTCTTTATCTGTCTTAATGGCATTCAGAGTCAATTCTACACAATCGTCTGCTAATGAGGGCATTGCTATATCATATAAAAAACATTAACATAGTTTTCTTTTTGTCTTGACAGAAAATGACACTATAATGGTGAGTATTAAGACAAAAATAATAAGATGTTTGAAGTTATGCCCTGAGAAGCACTGGAAAAAAGACGACAAAGAGTTTGACAGAAAATGGCTACAGGACTATCTAAAAAAAATCAAAGAAGGACACGAACTAACAGACAAAATGAAGAAAGCTGTAAACACGACTTATCACACATATAAAATCAATGATCACTTTGATGACGACGACGAGAGTAGTGAAGAATCTTCAGAGGAAGAGCAGGAGGCTAAAACAGAAAATGATCTAATGTACAAGTATCAAGCCACAATGGGACGAATTATGTGGCAACTGATGCAGTTTGGTAGGGAGATAAAATGAAAATCTTTATATAAATATGGTCACGAAGCGGATACAGGGAACAACATACACTATTACAAAAGCACCAGCCGGAAGTGGTAAAAAGTTAGAAGCAAAATATACTAATAAGTCTACAGGTAAAACGAATACGATCAGATTTGGGGCGACCGGCTATGAATCATACAAGGACTCCACAGGATTACTCCCTAAGAGTTCTATTCACGGAGATCCGGAAAGGAGAAAGAGATATATCGACAGACATAGAGCTAATGAGAACTGGTCGAAACCTTCGGCAGGTCTGCTTGCGAAATCGATTCTTTGGTGACCACCAAAAGAACCCCGCAGGCTTCTCTGATTCACATCGCAGATTGTCAAGTCGTCATCTATCAAGAACATACATATGTAGAAGAGAATTATATAAAAAATACAGGTTTTGGTTTTCGTTGGTAACGACTTTTATAGATCATATAATTTATTCCATTACCAAATTTAGATTTTTTGTATCATATGAAACAGAACAAATATATTAATACAGATGAGGGGTGCTTTTTGTGCATTTTTTACAGTAAATAATTAAGGAATCGCGGGAAATGGGCGTTCTTGGGGCGAC
>JAAGZO010000508.1 GCA_024206195.1 bacterium
CATTTTCTCGTCGAGAAAATGGCTTTTTTCTAATCGAAAACTATATAAAGGGAGGGTACTTCTGTTTTATCGAGGTAACTTCTTATGGAGACATATGATGCATCAAAAATTCAGGTTCTAGGGGGACTTGATGCTGTACGAAAAAGGCCTAGCATGTACATAGGTTCTACTGGGCTGATGGGGCTACATCACCTCGTTTTTGAGATAGTTGACAACAGTATAGACGAGGCAATGGCTGGCTCCTGCACTGCAGTAGTTGTTACTATAAACGCTGATAATTCTATTACTGTATCTGACAATGGAAGAGGCATACCAGTTGAGATCATGCCAAAGTTCAACAAGTCTGCTTTGGAAGTAATCATGACAAAGCTGCACGCTGGCGGAAAGTTCGACAAAAAAGCATATCAGGTCAGCGGCGGTTTGCACGGTGTGGGAATATCTGTTGTAAATGCATTATCAATTAGTCTTACTGTAAAGGTGCAGAGGGATGGAAAGCTTTACGTGCAGAGCTATGAGCGCGGAAAGCCTCTTGCAGACGTAAAAGAAGAAGGAACTGCAGAAAGCACAGGAACAACTGTATCATTCCTGGCAGACAAGGAAATCTTTGACACTATTGAATATCATTATGAAACTCTTGCAAGCAGACTTAGGGAGCTTGCATTTTTGAACAGCGGATTAAAAATAACTCTGAAGGATGAAAGAAAGGACAAGCAAGACGAGTTTGTTTATGATGGCGGAATAAAGTCCTTTGTCCAGCACCTTAATCAGAACAAGAGTGCGCTGCATGATGTTATCTACATGAACAAGGAGAAGAATGGTGTTCAGCTTGAGGTTGCAATGCAGTACAATGATGGTTATCTTGAGAATGTATTCTCATTTGCAAACAACATAAACACTGCAGAAGGAGGAACACATTTATCCGGATTTAAGACAGCACTTACAAGGACAATGAACAACAAGTCTGGTGAAAAACTTTCCAGCGAGGATGTTCGTGAAGGACTTGCTGCTGTTATTGCAGTCAGAATAAAGGAACCTCAGTTTGAGGGGCAAACAAAAACCAGATTAGGAAACTCAGAGGTAAAAGGACTGGTTGATTCAATTGTTTCTTCATCACTATCCGCTTTCCTTGATGAAAATCCTTCTGTTTCCAGCATCATAATTGACAAATCTGTTAATGCAGCTAAGGCAAGGGATGCAGCAAGAAAAGCAAGAGAACTAACAAGAAGAAAGAATGCTTTGAATAGCGGTTCGCTTCCAGGAAAACTTGCAGACTGCTCAAACAGAGACCCTGCAAAGAGCGAGATTTATCTTGTAGAGGGAGATTCCGCAGGTGGCTCAGCAAAGCAAGGACGAGACAGAGCATTCCAGGCGATACTTCCTTTGAAGGGAAAGATACTGAATGTTGAGAAAGCAAGGCTGAATAAAATTTTCACCAGCAAAGAAATCTTAACAATGATCACAGCAATAGGCACTGGAATTGGCGATGAGTTCAATATAGACAAGCTAAGGTATCATAAGATCATAATCATGACAGATGCGGATGTTGACGGAGCACACATAAGAACACTAATGCTTACATTCCTTTTCAGATACATGAAGCCTTTGATAGAAGGAGGATACATCTATGTTGCGCAGCCTCCATTGTACAAGGTAAGCAAGGGAAAGAATAGTTATTACATCTACAATGAGGATAAACTCCAGGAGTTGCTTAAAGAAATAGGAGAGGATGTTAATATCCAGCGCTACAAAGGTCTCGGAGAGATGAATCCAAAGCAGCTCTGGGATACAACAATGGCACCAGCGAACAGGACTTTATTAAGAGTTACTTTGGAGGATGCTGTTGAAGCAGACAAGATATTCACAATTCTGATGGGCAGCGAAGTAGAGCCAAGAAGAAACTTTATTGAAGAACACGCTTTAGAAGTTAAGAATCTGGATATTTAGAGTTCTATTTTCATATATCCCATGTCATGATCTTTTTGCAATTCTTTAAGGCACAGGTTGGTATTAACTGTTAGTTCTGAGAGGGTTTTTGTGAATTCAGCTGGTGTAATTTCCGGATTAAATTCTCTTGGAGTTATAATAAGTTCCTGCATTTCCCTACTGCTAATCAATTCTTTTATTTCAAATGTATCGCTAGTTAACATATGTCTTTCTGTAAAACGGCTTCCATCACCTTGGAATTGAATCTCTGCTCCAATTCCATTTATCATGTTAGGCTTGCCATCTTCATTAAGGCCCACATTGGAAAATGTTGGGAATACAGCGTCTGCTGAATGTATTGCTACAAACGGGGCATCATATGGAGCACTGTCTCCTTCTGGTGCATTAAAATGTACTGAGCTTCTGTAGAATTTTTTCCCATCAAAGCGCATTATCTTTGTGTTAGCCCTCATGTATTGGTTTGATATACATCTACCTTCTTCAGCATTCGATTCTACAACAAACCTATAATTATCATCATCCAGGGTTTTATCTAAATAAGATATAAGATTCATATAGCCTGGCAATCCTTTAACAAGTATTATTCCCCCTTCAGTCTCATCAGCGATGTCTTTGCCTTCAAGGGCACTTTTTAGGTGTTCTAGCTGCAATAGGTTACTTTCAGTCATAGTCATATAAAATAGCGAAAAAGAAGTCTTATAAAAAGTTTATTAAAAAGAAAAAATTAGCTGCGTTTAGCAGCTATCTTTATTGAGTCAATACTGCTGCAGGCAATGAAAAGTCTGAATCAGCAACTGTTGTTGAGACGCTTGTAGCTGTAAACTCAGTGGTCATTGTTTGTCCTTCTGTTGTCATGATACCTTTGCTGTAGACCAAGATTCCATCCTTGTTAAAGCAGGACTCACCTTCTAAATTTTCAGCCTCAAATGAGTAACAGTCTGCGCTCTGTCCTGCAACAACTTTTGTACCAGATGATACTGGCTTGGCATCTGAATTTCTAGTAATTCTATCCTTTGCATCATCAGTTATACTTTTTGGATTAGGATTCTCTGGTTGATATCGCATACACATCCAGTCACCCGTTGCATCGTTACACATTGTGTTTACTCCATCAATAACAAAGGATTGTGTTTTCATATTTTCTATTTTAAGGTCTGTTCTCGAGTTAGCTCCCTTTACATACTGTGTCATCATCTGTTTTCCATCCATACCAGTAGATGTCAGTTCATATGTAACCTTGAATTCACTTGGTGTGTTGCTAATTTCGTTTAAAAGGGGTTTAGGTGGTGTATCATCATTTCCTTCCATTGATGTGTCATCAGGAAGCTCTGGAGGGGTATCAACTACCTCAGGTGGAGTTTCTTTGGTACCACACCCAGCAACAACTAGCATCATCAGAACAAGTCCTATTAATATTGTATATTTCATATTATCACCTCTAGTAATGGGATAATAATATAGAAATGGTTTATCAATCTTTCGGAAATCAGCAGGGCATCTTTATTTCCCTGTACTCAACGCCGTGTGTTCTGTGCAGTGTTCCAAGAACCTGATTTGTTAGTCTAACTGTTTCTCTAGTTACTTCAGCAGCATTTGTTTCATCTACATTATAGATTTGTGTTATCAACAGGTCATCACTGTCTGTTACAATAGCATACTCTGTTTCTTTTTCAACCCCATTTTCTTTAAGAAATCCATTAAAGTCACGTATTCTGTCAAAAAATTCAGCCTTTCCCTGCTTGAGGTGTATGTTAGAACCCACTTTGTTTATCGGATATATTCCTCTAGGAACAAAAAGCTGCGTGTTTCCAGAGTATAATGTAACATCTGCGCAAAGCCCCTCTGTTTCAGGAGCTTTTATTGTCAACTGGTCAATGTAATGCATTCCTGGAACAATAAACCGTCTTTGGACATGCCTTAAATCTGCGGTTCCATTCCTAAGATCAACGTGCGGAGCACCAATCATACAGTTCTCTACGCTGTACTCTGGATCAGTGCCATTATGACCTGTGCTGTTTGCAATAAGATAATCAATAAGCCAAAGCTCTTTAGGTAAAATGAAAGCGTTTGATCCGTGTTCAGAATCATGTTGTTCAATCATTCCTTCGAGTTGATCGCTCTTAACTTTTTCTTCTGTCATCGCTAAGCCTTTGGCAATAATGGAATATATTTAAATGTTATGATTTGTTAAATCAACGTTGCTTGCCCTGCAATAATGTTTGCGAGGAAGATCTCCTCTTCTTCCTCTTTAAAAGAACCGCATAAAGAACTATGATGAATACAATCACAAGAACTATTAATGCTATAAGCAGTGTTTTTGTGAAATCAAAGCTGTTGCCTCTTATTCTTTCCTTTACTGTTATCTGAATGGACTTTTCTGCAACAATAACATCTCCTTGGTTAACTGTTCTTGTCTGTATCTTTAGGACATAGCTGTTTGGCTTTGCATCGCTGTCTATCTCCATTGAGAAGATTCCTGTTCCACTTGTGCCTGGCTTTAAGCTTCCTATGAAATATGTTTTTTCGTCATACTCCACTGGCAAATCACTGTTTTCAAATACTCTTATTGATGTTTCCTTGCCCTCTTCTGAGCCAGTGTTCTGCACTGTTATACTCATCTGTACCTTTGATCCTGGATAAAGATGTTCTGGAGTTGTCTTAACTCCAACTACTGTGAACAGAGGCTTTCCTCTGACAGGAAGATCAACTACAACTGTTTCTTGTTTGTTTTTTCCGTCTTCATCTTCATAAGAAAGTGTGAGTGAGCCTTGGTAAAGTCCATCTCTCATATTTTTTTCAGTGTCAACATAGAATACTACTTCTTTGTTTTCTCCTTCTTCAAGCAGTCCGATGTTGGAAGTGTCTGAGTATGAGCTTGAAGGTGTGAAACCCTTAGGCAGGTTCAGCTTGCTTTGGACATAGTGTGCGTCGCCCTCTCCTACATTTGACAGGGTTATTGTCAGCTTTATGTCTTCCAGGTCTGGTATTAATGTTGTTGGTGAGCTTTCAACATCTCCAACAATTATCTCCGGGACTATTGAGTCAATGTCAATCTCTATGAATCCATCATAATCTTCATCATCATCCTGTATCTCGAACTCTAAATCATAGATATCATCCTTTGCACTAGGATCTATTTCTATTCTGAATGATTTTGTCTTTGAATCTCCTGATTCTAATTCATCAAGCTCAAAATAATCGTTTCCAAAGACATAGAATGGATATTGTTCTCTTATTGAGAATTCAATATCTGAAAGAGTTTTATCCTCTATGTTTGTTAATGTAATTGTAAGTGTTAATCTTTTGCCAGGCTCTGCTTTCTGGTCATTGTATTCATAGTCTACTGTGTATTCGCCTAAATCTATAGAGTCGCTGATGGCCATAGCCTGAAAGCTGAATAGTGCTAAGGCTAGAACCAAGATTAATATTCTAGTGTACGTTTTCATTATAAAGGGGTGAAAATAGACAAGTTTTATAAATATTGCGTTTCTTTCTTTTTTTCATGTCAGGATTGAGTGATATAATAAGAAAAGTAATGGTTAGAATATCCAAACTGCAGCAGAGATTCTTTGTTGTTCTATTGATAGGAATGCTTATCTTCACTGCAGTGCTTGGCATTGGATGGACTAAGCTGCATTTTGAGTCTGACTTTGAAAAGTTCAATCCAGAAGGCCCGCCAATAACCGAGCTTACGGGTGATGTTGACAAAGACTTTGGTTCATACAACAATGTCATTGTTGCAGTTCAGCTTGATGACAGTGTTGACAGCAGATTTGCTCCGACAGACATTAGAGATCCAGAGATTGTTGATTTCCTGATAAGGCTTGACAAAAATTTAAGAGAAGACACAAGAGTCCAAGATGTTTTTTCTATTGGCTCTTTTTTCAAAGAAACTCCTGAAGACCTGGATGAGGTTAAGGAGATTCTTGGCAGAATTCCTGACACAGAAGGGCTTGTAAGCAAGGACTACAGCTTTACAACAGCAATTGTCAGGGCAGATGTCGGAGCAGACAGCAAGAAGATAAAGGACTTCAGCGACAAGGTTGATGAGATTATAAAATACTCTTCTCCACCTGCAGGTGTAAAAACAGTAACTACAGGTGATGCACCGCTTGGAGCAACAATATTCAATCTGATTATCAGTGATGCAATAAAGACCTCGATAATTGCACTTATCTTCATATTTTTCATGCTTCTTTTTATCCAGCGCTCTTTCAAAGATGCTTTGGTAATTTTGATACCATTGATGGTTGGAATTTCCTGGGTTTTCAGCTCATTAGGTTTCTTGGGCATATCAATCAATGTTGGGACTGCTGGATTAAGCGCAATGCTCATTGGTTTAGGTGTT
The DNA here is from genome assembly GCA_024206195.1 of bacterium. The sequence goes on from JAAGZO010000508.1 coordinate 6,293, forward strand.
GAGTACAACATCTTTCTTGTTTCCCGTTTTCGTGAGGAGATACGAACTAAAGAATTAAATCCTGCGATTCAGGCGGCTTTATCAAACATCGGAACAGCAATCATGTCTTCTGGCGGAACAACTGCGATTGGTTTCTTTGCATTATCAATGTCTATTTTTCCAATTTTGCAGGGGCTTGGGCAATCCCTTGGCATAGGCATACTCTCAATGTTCGGCTCCACAATTCTGGTCACTCCTTTAGTGCTTATTATTCAAGAAAAAATTTCTCCTTCAGGAAAATATACTGAACGTGGTTTTTCCATGGAAAAAATCTTCAGAGGATATGGAAAAGCTGTTTCAAAAATGCCAATTATTTTCATATTGCTCGCAGTAGTTATTCTTGTTTTTATGATGCATGAATCATCTGACTTGAATCAGCAGGACATGTCTTTTGAGAACATGCTTCCAGAGGATAATGAGGCGATGCATGCTTATTTCCTAATCCAGAACGAGTTTGGCTCTACGCAGGGAGTATCAATCTATGTCGAGCTTGATCCATCTGATGGTGGAACAGATGAGCCGGTTGATATGCGTGATCATCGCGTTTTGAGCTATATTGATATTCTAACGCAGAAAGCAAAGGCCTCTGAAAGTGTTGTAAGAGTTAGCAGCATATCAAAGGTTGCAAAAGAAAGAAATGAGGGAGTATTGCCAAAGACAATTGCTTCTAACCAGCATTTGTTTCAAGGAACAAGCAGGTTAATGAGTCAAGATTACAGGATTAGTTTGATTAAGATTGATGTATCAGAGAACATTGAACAAGAGGAGGTTGTAAGACAGCTTGAAGAGATTGTTGCAAAAACAGAACAGCCAGCTGGTGTAAACTCAGTGGTAATCGGAGGCTTAGCTGTTGGAAAAGAACTGGACAGCATGTTCGGTCCGGATTCAAACAGAACATCTATAATTGCTTTGCTTGGAATCATTATATTCTTGTTTTTACTTTCGTTTTCTTTTAGAGGAACATTCTTGCCTTTATTCACTGTGGTGTTGGCAGTCATGTGGACAATGGGTCTTATTGGTTTGTTACAGATACCTTTCAACAACATCACATCAAGCGTTATTACAATGACCATTGGAATAGGAATTGACTTTGGAATACAGATATGGAACCGGTTCAGGTATGAGATGAGATCTCATGACAAGCAAAAAGCAATGGAAAACACTTTAACACATGTTTTGAAGCCAATGGCAATAACAGTAATTGCAGCAGTGATTGGATTCAGAGCAATGTTTTTCGGAGAATTAAATATTATGGGAGATTTAGGAACAACAATGAGCTTGGCAATGATTGCGTCAATGTTCGCAGCAATAACCGGCGTTGCAGGCGTGATGGTCTTAACGCAGGGAAAGAAAAGGACAACGTAAAAGATTAATTCGGGTTTAAAAAAACTTTTTTATCACATATATCCTCTGATAGAACTTCCATCATGAGTTTCGCACTGTTTTCTTTGAGGTATTTAACAAATGATTCGGTTATCGGGTCAGCAGTTATTTCCAGTTCATCCCCTAAATAATAATTTTCCATGTAACTAAGCTGAATTTTTCTCATCCCGTTGTCTTCACTGATTAGCTGATTACCTTTAATTCCATAAGCATAGAACCCTCCATCTATGTATGTTGATACAAAAAGAAAGTTAATTCTTTCTTGCAAGATTTCTCCGTCTTGAGGGCTGAAGCCAAACACCACTATGCTCCCTCCATCTTCTGGATCAGAAACTGAATACTCTTCAAGCACATATTCAGTATCCTGATATGTTGCTGTAATTGCAGGGAGTATTTTGGACTTTTCATTGATTATTTCGCATGTTATGTCTTCCAAAGATGAGTGGCATTGTATTACTATTTTATCAGTCATATTTCTCAGGGGTTGGATTTTTGTTTATATTGTTTTCTGATTCTCTAGAATTAGGCTTTTAATTCATGTTTGTATAAGGTCCTGTGCAGTCTTTAAAGCTGACTTCTTGCCCATTGAATAACTCTTGTTTTTCAATTTCAGGACCGTCCTTCATCATAAGCTCTATTGCTTCTTCTGCCTCTTTGTCAACAATTATTTCCAAGTCAGCTCCGAAATTATAATAATCCTCAGGTGTGCTCTTATGCGGGCATTCAAGATTTATTATTCCATCTGCCTCATATTTTCCATTCGGTTTTGTGGACAATATAAAATAATTCACTTCCCCTGGTTTTCTTGTTTCATCCTCACGAGAAAAGAAGAACGCTGCCTTGGGAGGATCTCTTACAAAGTTTCCTCCAAATGAAATAAGCTTGAAAACAGTTTCTTGGTATACTGCTGATAGGCTTTTTTCTATTACGCAACCATATTCTTTATGGAAAACACCATGCGTTGTTACACCTTCTATCCTCAATATGTTTGACATAGCACAGGAGAATGCGTTTTTGTTTATATTGTTTTCCGATTGACAACCTTTTTATAATGTTTTAGGTTCCTTAGTTTAAAAATGTTAGTCGATATTGTCAATGCTTTGAAAGAAAATGTTGAATCAATAGAATGCCCAGATGATCACAGAGTCAGCTATTTTCTAGAAGGGGGTTTTGTAGCCAAAAGAGAGGTAAAAGAAGAAGATGGAAGACAAGTATTAATTCGTTCTTTGGAGTTTAATGGCAGGATTAAAGCTTTTATCTACAATCCTTCGCATGATGAGATTATTGATGCGTGGCAATACGGTCATAAAGAGATGGTTGAGTCAGTAAGAACTAATTTAGAAAACTTGATGCCGAGTCATGGGCATTACGTTTGTGAGTTCAACACTGATAATTCTGGGATGAAGATACTTGTGCAAGACGGTCCTGTAGGAGTTAAGTGGGAAATCGATGTAGTAAAAACGCGGCATGGCGCACCTGATGAAGAAATTTATAAAATATGATGTTTTACTTCTTTCCTAATCTTACTGTTGTTGTCTCGCTCTTTGTTATGAATTTTTCTAGAAGTTTAATCAGGTCTTCATGTATCTCTTTTCTGTTGATTCTTTTGGTGAGTTCATAGACATCAACAGATGAAAGGTCTTCCCACAGTCCAATCTGCTTTATTGCTTCGATGAATTGTTTTTGCCGAGGATCGCCGCGCTTTGGAAAGGACATTCTAGGATATGATTTAATCAATGCCCTGATGTCAGAGCCATAGATTATTTCGCTTCCTTCTTTGTTGGAATAAAGCAAAAGTGCTTCACGAAGCTGCTCAAGTTTATCCTCAATTTTATGGAGCTGTTCTGCTGTTGCAGCATATTCATTGACTAGTTTTACTCCATCATCAGAAAGATATTCATTTGGTGGTAAGGATTCAACTTTTTGTAAATGCTTGAAATTTGGACAAAAGCCCTGGAACTGACACCAAGAACACAAAGCAGACGCTTTTGCAGGAAAACTTGTTGTTGATTCAATCTTTTTGATAACATTGATAATATCTTTTTTTAGCTGTTCAATTTGCTCCTCGGTTCTTGAGGATGAAAATTCCTTGTCAAAAGCAAGATAATGCCAGACTAATCGAACTTCTTTGCAGTCCTGGTAGTCCTGCTTAACAGCAATTGAATATAGAGCAAGTTGCCTGTCTGTATCCAGCTTATCATTTGTAGGAAGGGTGTTTGCTGTTTTGTAATCATGGATTGTGTAAACCCCATCATTGCAAGACAAGCGGTCAATGTAACCTTGAAGTGTAAAGCCGCCGTCAAGCTTTATTATAACTCTCTTCTCTGTTGAAACTGTTTTTTCCTGATTAAATGGTTGATGGCGATTATAGAAATCTGTGATGAACTTTTCACCCATTTTTCTGAAATTCTCCTCATTATACTGTTTACGAACAATAACAATTGCATCATTCCAGTTCTTTTTCCATTCAGAATCAAAATAATCAAGGAGCTTTTGCAGTGTTGGTGTTTCCTGAAACTTAACATCAGTGTAGAGTTTCTCAAGGGCTTCGTGAACCCTGGTGCCTAGAAATGCTTCAACACCCTCTCCAATCTCTGTTTCCAGCTTGTCAATGTAATTAAATTTGAATCTCAGCGGGCACTGCTCAAAGCAGCCCAGCCTTGAATGAGAATATAGAGTCATGAGATTAAGAATGTGTGCGGAATTTAAAAATTTATTCAAAATTAAGAAATAAGTCCTGTGCAGCGCCAGTTGATGTCCTTGCTTTGGGTGTCAATGTTTACAACACATGCAGGATTGCATCCTTCTTTTTCCAGGTCCAGGTCGAGCCACCAGGTTCCTGTGATTTCATTGCAGACAGAGTTTTCTTTTGTGGTGCCTAATGCTGTGCAGAGTTCTTCTGCCTCTTCAAGAGTCATGCTGTTGCCTTCAGGGCTTGTGCAGGTGTCTTTTTTTGTTTCCTCTTGTGCACAGCCTACTAAAAGGACTAAAACCACTAAAATAAGCGCTTTTTTCATGGATTTTCCCTAATAAGGCACATATTTAAAGCTATCTGTGCATAGTACCCAAAAGCTTTTTAAATAAGCTGTTTTTTCTGATATTGATAATGGCTGATAATAAGAAATTAGTGAAGGCAAAGAAGAAGTGGTGCCAAATAGTAGCACCAAAGGTATTTGAGAGCGCTCTTCTAGGAGAAAGCCTTATTGTAGACCCAGAAGTACTAGTTGGAAGAGTAATCGGAACCAACCTGGCAGCTGTGTCTGGCAATATGAGGCATCAAAGCATCACTCTTAAGTTTATGATTATAGGCATTGAGAATGGCAAGGCTCAGACAGAGCTTATCTATTATGAGATGATGCCTGCTGCAATAAAGAGACTTGTTAGAAGAGGCACAATAAGACTTGACGATTCTATTATCTGTGAAACATCAGACGGAAAGCTGCTGAAAATAAAACCAATGCTTTTGACAAGGTCAAAAACAAGCAGCTCAAAGATAACTGCACTGAGAAATGCAATGATTGATCTCTTATCCAAAGAGGTAAAGAAGAATACTTACGAGACTCTTGCTATTGCAATGATATCTGCAAAGCTTCAGATAGGTCTTAAGCAGGCTCTGAAAAAGGTTTATCCTCTGAAGAGCTGCGAGATAAAGAAGGTGGAGCTTGTTAAGAAAAAGGGAACTGAAACTGTTAAATTCAGTGACGCAACAAAGAAGAAGGCTCCAAAGGAAGAGAAAGCTGAAGATGCACAGAAACCCGAGGTTTCTGACACAGACAAAGTTGAAGAAAAAGAAGAGAAAGCAGCAGAAGTGAAGGAAGAGAAGGCTCCGAAAAAAGAGAAAGAGCCTAAGAAGACTGAAGCAAAGGAAGAGAAGGCTGAAGTAAAGGCTCCTAAAGAAGAAAAAAAGCCAAAGAAAACAGAGGAAGTAAAGGCTCCAAAAACAGAGGAACCTAAGGCAGAGCCAGAGCCTAAAAAGTGAGTTCTTACCACAACGTTTAAATAATACTAAAAAACTATTTGTGCAAGATGGAAAAGCGGATTATAGGGGTTACCGAGAAAGTCACTATTAAGAGTGCTTCAAGTGAAGAAATAATCACAGCACGAATTGATACTGGAGCAGAGAACAGCTCCATAGATACAATTCTTGCAGCAAAGCTAAACCTTGGACCTGTTGTTAAGACGAGAATAGTGAAGAATGTTCACGGCACAGCGAGGAGAAGCGTTATTGAAGTGTCGATTGTGCTTTCAGGTGTTGAAATAAAGACCCACATGACAATTGCTGATAGAGCAAACATGACATATCCGGCATTGATTGGGCAGAGTACATTAAGGGGAATGGGATTCTTAGTGGATCCTGACAAAAAGGCGAAATGAGAGCAGCTGTTATAAGCGAGGGAAGTGTTAGCTCGCTCTGGACAATTGAAGCATTGAAGAAATACTTCAC
>JAAGZO010000509.1 GCA_024206195.1 bacterium
AAAGCTAACACATTCTCATCCCCACCTGCAGCGAAGTCACAGAAAGCATGAACACCTCCTAAAGCATTAGGCATCTGTATGTGTTTCAGGTTCCTCTCTAACACCCCTAAAGGTATTACAGTCCCATCCTCACCCATATCCATGAACTCAGCAAAGATCATAGACCGAATGAAAGGGTGATCTATCCCATACTCATCTATCTGCTCTGCTATCCACTCCTTGCTGATATGCGGACAATCGTATGCCGTAATTGTGTGTGTACTATATAAGTGAGAGTTTTTACCGAATGCCTTGTAAAATTGACCCACAGACCCACCTGGACTGCTCACAAGCAACTCACGGGTAGGCTGACAACGAGCCTTAGCCTCAAAGATACCATCCTTAACAGTCTTAGCCTCATCTATTATCATTAATAAAGGTGATGTCTGATGATCTACGGCGTGCCATCCCTCAAACTTACCTGGATCATCCGTAGCAAACCCTATACATCTACTACCATTAGGGGCTGTAAAGTCACTAGCATTGAAATCCCACCCAGGAAACTTATCGCTATGCATCATAATATTAGGGAATAACTGCTCCTTTACCTGTCTCCAAGCTCCCGATGTTAATACCGTAGTGCTATTCTTAAAGGCTAGGGCATGCCATAACACTATAGGGGCAACCAAATTAGCTGTCTTACCTGAACCATTCGCTGCCTTCACAGCAGTCCGACTACCTACAGGTATAACATCTGCCATTACAGCAGTCTGCCACTCATACGGAGATTGGCCTATTGCACGGGCAATTCCCCAAGGACTTACCTTACTCATCTTTATTCCTTTCCTGTATTTCAACCGATCTCTTTAACTCTCCATAACTTATGGTTTTCTTCACTGTCCTCCCTTTCTCATTTGTCCAAAAAGTTACAGGTGTGTGCTTCCTAGCACTCTTACCAAAGCAACCGCCTGCCTTGATGGTTTTCTTCTTTACAGGAATATGGCCACCTATAGCAACCGATCCTGTGCAATTATCACCTGCACCCTTACCTATCGCTACTTCACTCATATCCCGAAATCTTCGTTAAAAGCATCATTCTGACATTCCTTCAGAAATGTTTTCATTTGTTTTGGTTGAAGTGCATACTCCCTCCATGCAGTATGATTCATTATCCTATAATACTCCACGATATTCTTCCTATGAAACACGCTCGTCCTTACCAATGCCTGACATACCTTCTTTAAAGCATACCTCTGCACCTTAGTCATCTTATTCTTTATTACCTTCATTGTTTTCCTTTCTAGCTTCATATCTATCTAACTTATTCATAAGCCAATCTAGATGTGAATATATCCTGCGTAATGTTCCGTTGTTCAAAAAGTATTTATACGCCTCACGTCTATGCTTAGAACGCTCACTATGACCATTTATCTCTCCTATTATTGATTGAGCTAATTGACCATCATCAAAGCAATATCCTGACATTGGATCAGTCATATCAGCTTCACGCTCATGACACCCACAGGCGTACCACATCAATCCCATGCGTAACTTCTCATTCTCCTCCTCTAAGTCTGCTACTCTATCTATAGTATCCATATCATTCATCATAATTACCCTTCATCCATTCATGTTCATCCTTCTTACTCTCTAAAATCATCTTATCCTTCTCATATATCAATGCACAGAAAGGACAGACACACTGATACTCTATAGCCCGATTACACTCCCTATCAAAACTCTTAATAGCCACATCCACGCCCTTAAACACTCCCCTATCACTATGTCCACAGCTATATACTACCTTACCCACGAGGAAACCTTTCTCCATATATCCCCTGTAGATATTCCTGAACCTTCTCCCATTCTTCGTTCACCTGTGTAATCCACTCATGCTTATCATCAGGTATCTCTCTTAACCTCGCTATAAAATGACTATCATCTTTATCCTTCAATGAGGTAAAGAAGAACACTAACTCGCTATCCGTATCTATATCTATATACTTACCCATCAATCCTCACCCTCCAATGTCCTCTGAAACTTAGCACTCATACCTCCACACACATTCTCTATCTTACCTATCATCTCCCTCTCCTCATCAGTCCTATCATCAACAACAGTCTCCCGAATAGCATCATACATCTCTATCTCTCTCCTACCTGCATCATAATCAACCTTATGACCCTCATCAACCTCTTCCACCAACTCCTCATCCAACTCATCTCGAAATCCATCAGTAGTATCATTATCAAAGTAATCACCCTGAACCAATACGCCCTCTAAACACTCATACACATCTACTATCTGATCCCAGTATAACCATATCTTATGCCCTCCTATCTCAAACTCAGCCCTCGACACATTATTACTCATAATTTTACTCCCAATTCCTTATTCATATCTACACTCATATACACCTATTCTCCTCGCTGTTATATTAAAAAATTATATGCCCAATATTAGAAATATTAAAATTATACAGGCCATAAATAAAAATACCAAAAGTGTAGAGGCCATCATATTATAGGGGTGGGGGTCGTATCCTGGTGGTGGGGTGGGTGACGGGTGGTCACTAGTTTGATGAGTCTCCCACGGTGGAGAAAGCTCACCATATGCATACGCACGTTGTGTTGTAAGTAGCTTGTCATGATGGAGTAACGTCTATAATTGCTTCACTAGCTAAATCACCGTTATTTGCCCCTTTTAGCATGCGTTGTCTACCCTTGAATGACTCTAATATCTTCTGTCCTGCTATATGTGATTCCTCCTCAGTATATCCTAAGCAGTTCACAGTCTGGGATTTATCTATATTTACTTCTACATTTGCCTTTGGATTTAACCTGGTGACCAAACGTTCCGCAAGCTTGAGCTTTAATTGTGGGTAATCTTCCACAGTGGATATAATATCTTCCAATGTCCGTTCTTCAAACATCAGATTCGCATGTTCTTCCCTTTCCTGTGCCTCCTTATTATCCTTTATAAAGTTATAGTAATGGCTGTATGGAACTCCTATCTTATCTAATAACATATGCTTTGTAGGATGCTTAGATAACTCCTGTACAAAGTATTCAAACCATTGATTATTGTTTAGGTAATCCTTAGTCTTTTTGGATAAAGCAATCTTTGCCATGATATTAAGTTACTGATATAGTTTATTATTATATGCCTACGGCATAATATGATTACGTATTCATATGATCAGTATTACCTGTGTCTATGTCAATAGCAATAAGAATAATAATATGGGTTGAGGTTTGGGTTGAGAATCGACCTAATGTATTGTCAGCAGCTTGTTGGATGACTTAGCTATTTGCTACAAGGCATTATATTATGTATTGAGTGTTAGAGTATGCTTTAGAGGTTAAGCTCATGCAGAGCATTGTAACGGCTTTTAGCCTATGTATAGAGAGTTATAGTTGGGTTGAAGATAATGGATTGTTACAGGTAATTATTTAATTAAGTAAGTAAAGATAAGAAATAGCCTTATTTTATAGGGTGAAATGGTCTTTTAGTTGTCTTAGTTTACATGTTTATTCTTAAAACTTGATGATTTTACCTGTTGCATGAGAAATTAATTGTATTTTTTTTATCTTTTTTTACTCTCTGGTTTTAAGGTATTTATGCCACAATTAGTTTTATCTTTTAAGAAAGCCTATTGACAATTAAGATAAAATAGTCTTTATTTGGAGCATGTTACAAATAACATATAACAATTAATAACATAAACAATAAATAGAAAAGGAATAAATATTATGAATAAGACAATAACAACAAATGAAAGAATAACAGCAGGTAATA
>JAAGZO010000510.1 GCA_024206195.1 bacterium
AATTATTGTCAATATATTCGAAAAATGTTAGTGTTGATCTAGGTAATCCAGTTTTTGCCCAGTTTCAATGAGAGACTGCACAGGATTGAGACTGGTGGTCACATAGAAAACTTGAGCTAAGTTTGACTTTAAATAAAAGCGCTAATAGTAAGCCGTTTCTTCTGAAATCTTAAAACGAAAAACTACTAAACTTTCCCTTTCGAATGCAACAAACCGCATCAAAATCAGTGCACCCAGTCACTTTTAATAAGGAAAACCATGTATAGTGATTTTTGTACGTAGCCTCCCAATCGTACAAAACAAGCAACATAAATCACGTCGACTAATATCCTCTAACCTATAATCAAGAAATCCATGACTCTTCCCACCTCGACTTTACGCGTTTGTAAAAGTCGATTTGATGCACTTTCAAACCAGATACAGTATATTTGTTTAATTCTACGGTACTTGTGGAATTGAGTCTTCTGTAATCGAACAGTATGTTTTAACAACAGCTTCGGTAGGGAAACTTTCGTGAAAAGACTTGTAGTCCATCTAGGCTCCTGTTCTCTCTAGTGCTTGTTTCACTGTTCAATGTGTAAAATGAATTTGGAACTTGACACAGCAAGGAGCATGCGATGGAGCAACGAATTGTTCCATGGAGAACTGTATCAGCACTCTTCCAGTGGACATGATGAATTCTTGAGACAATGACTGTGTTTTTACTAGATGTTTAAA
>JAAGZO010000511.1 GCA_024206195.1 bacterium
TAAATACTCTCCTAAATCTCAACAGCTAATGAATACTCTTCAATCAGCTCCAGTTGACCTTGGGTCCACAATGGGACTCACATTGGTATGTGTAGATAATGAAGATATTAGATCAAAGATTCAAACTGCTACTAGTGTAGATGTTAATAGTGTTCCAACTGTACTCTTAGTATATAATAACGGAGGAGTTGAAAAATATGAAGGTGAGCGTGCTTTCATGTGGGCTGATCAAACAATAAAACAGTTGGCTCCTCCACCACAAGCTCCTACTCCTCCACCACCAGCTCCTCCACCACCAACTCCTACTCCTCCACCACCAGAAGTAGAAAAGGTTATAACAGAGCAACCATCTAAAGTAAAAAAATCCCGTAAAAAGAAGAAAATAACTGAAATAGAGGATCTAGATTCTGAAAGTGAAGAAGAGAATGAACTTCCCAAACCCCCTCCTGTAGGTGTGAGATCTGGGGCTGGTGAATATGAGATTTCTCAGGCTTTTGGGGAAAGACAAGATCAGAATAGAGATTTGAGTTCACGTACTAGTTCATCTAATACTGATCTAATGTCTTTGGCTCAAGCCATGCAGAAGGAAAGAGAGCAATCTTCTAGTAAAGGCCGAAGAAGCGGATAATGTTTAAAAAAGATATACAATATATAAATGTCAAATACAAATACTAACCGAATAAATGTGGTACTTGATTTAGATCAAACACTGATCAGTGCTGAAGACTGGATTCCTGCGGACTTCGCTAAGAATAAAAATAAGGCCAAGAAGTTCGAATTTCATGATATGGATGGATACTACATCGTATTTGAGAGACCTCATCTTCAGGAGTTCCTCGATTATTTATTTGCTAACTTTAATGTCTCAGTATGGACAGCTGCTAGCAAAGACTACGCATTATTCATTATAGATAAGATTATACTTACTAAACCTGAACGTAGTCTAGACTGGATTTTCTTTTCGTATCATTGTGACCTTTCCAATAAA
>JAAGZO010000039.1 GCA_024206195.1 bacterium
CATGTGAAGATGTTGAAATGTCTGATTTTACTATGGAAAAGACTAATCTGGGGTTATTCCCAGACTTTGCTAATTTTTCAGTTTCAGAGACTGGACAGACTAAGTCTGGACCTGAAGCTTCTATTCAAACTTGTGGAAGTAGTGTTGGAAATGGTGAACAGGAGACTGGTGATTTGAGACTGACAAAGCAATCTCAAGAGTCAGTCAGTTCTCAAGAGGTCCCAATGGATGAAGAAGAAGAAAAAGATAAAGAGGATGGAGAACTTGAAGAAGAAACTGAAGACTCTGAAATATTGGGATCAGATTTGGTGATTCCACAAATTTATCGACTTATAGATCACTATTTTCCTAAAAGCGGGAGATGTAATGTTTTATACATGCTTGAAAATCGTGCCGAAGGTGATAAAATGGTGTATTATTCTTGGGCAGTAGATAAAGACTATGACCCGAGCCTCATTTTACAATTTGAACTTGAATATCAAAGACAAGAAATAAACTGGCCTGCTGAACCTTATGACTGGATGTGGCCAGGACATTTCGAAGTAATTGAAGACTATTGGCCATTTGATGATATAAGAAAGGCTCCATCATTTACTGATTCAATGTTAACTGAGGAAAATGCTTTGATTTGGCCGCTTTATGCTACGCCATACTCAGCATACCTTGTGGAACAATTTTGTACATTTTTGTCTTTTGCTCCAAAATGCACTCCTGATGAACC
>JAAGZO010000512.1 GCA_024206195.1 bacterium
GTCATGTTTTGCCCATATTTAGCTTATCGTTTTTGACGCTTCCGACAGTGTGCATGGATGGTATGTGCTCCGCATTTAAATTTTTTGAAGCTGAAAAACCCGTTGTTCTATTAGAGCTGTTGGTTTATTAGAAGGGTCGGTCTATTTTTTCAGGACAGGATTTATTATAGGTGTGGCAATATACGACAAGCAGCAAAGTACTAACCATATTTTAGGAAACAACCAATCCATTAATGTGCATATACAAAGCATGCAAGCCTCCATGCTTAGGTTAGACAGACCTTACATAATGATTTATTTCCAGTTAGCTAGTGGCTTTTGCCTTTGTCTAATATCCTAATATGGCAAAAATATTATTTCTAATAAATTATATAGAATTCGAATAATAATAACAGTCTTCTATTAGAGAATTTACGGTATCGCACTATAGTAGGCTATAGGCCTATCAAAAGATTTCTGGCCCGTAAAAACGGTAAAAATTGCAGTCTCTTCTATCATGAAAGTTTACCTTTTGGGTGGATGCTAAGAGGGTGATGGCGTCCGCCGGCTCAGAAACAGTATGGAATGTTGGGATTCCTGTTGTCCACCCATACCGAAATAAGAAACACTCATAGTACTCGTTCGCCTTGCTGCTATACACCCATGGATTTCTAGAAATCCGTGACACATATTACCAATTATCCACACGATGTCTTCCTTATGTTAGAATGAGTCACATAACTTGATTCAAACATTCATCATGCCTATCGAAATCGATTATTCCGATTCATCGATCAATCGAAACAGAAAACACCTGGTACTTTGGATAAACTAGAGGTCATTCTGTCTGTCCATTCTGTACTTGCTGAGATTATGCTTAGACAAGATCAGTACATGACAAAATCAGATTATCAATCACTGTGATCAGACTATTAACCTTATCTAGACCATCTTGTGCTAGGGGCAACTACCATCGGCAAGCTTTCGAATAAGCCATTGATTACTTCAGTCTGTTGCTTCGTTCGTGAGATATGCTTTCCGCAAAGATA
>JAAGZO010000513.1 GCA_024206195.1 bacterium
ACACCGAAGAGTGTTGGTACAACAATATCTTGGAGTACATCTATTCGGCTATGGACAGAGCGTATCGAAAAGTATATGACACGGAACCGATGAAGAATCCTGACAATATTAAGTTTATTGTTTATATGTCGGGTGACCTGATTTACAAACTTATGAACGTAGCTGGTTACAGGGATTTCGGAACAACTTCTAGTGGTGGTACTACTTTCAGAGGTTGGGAAGTGGTTGAGGTAAGGGATCGTGAATACGTACACTTTGTGAGGAAGTATGATTAAGAAATTACTAACAGAATACATTACCAACATGTTCCGAGACTATTTCTACGATAATGTTGAAGTCGGAGGGAGCTTTACATTCTATGAATATATCGTAGATACTAAACGAATCGGAGATATTTACCATGTACTGGCTATAACAGAAGATACAATATCTTATCAGAAGACTTGGTATGGTCATAAAGTAGGTAAACCCACAACAATCTCTAAGTCTGAATTTAAGTCTTTAGTGAGAGGTGGTGAGTATCACGGTAGAGATTATTTGTACAGTTTGAGTTAGGTGTAAAAACGCTAGAACATAAAACCGCAAGCTCTAAATCCTTGTAACTTATTGAAACACATAAGTTTTTATTAAATACACCCTTTAAAGTTGTCTTATAACACTAGGGTGTTACTCATTAAGGTTTAAACGAAGTTTAGAAGAAGTGATACACAATACATAACACCCCTTAAAGACCTTTAATATCTTAGATACAAACACAATAATATAGATAACACACAAGATCTTTAGTGTCGATAGACACATTTACTTACAACTTGTTGTTGTTGTGTATTTACTTATAGATTTATCTATGGTTTGTTTTTACTTAGGACAGAGTCCTTATATTTTACTTATAACTTGTTATGACATGAGCGTAGCGAATATTTACTTTAGACTGATAGGTCTTAGATCTTTTACTTATGATTTATCATAAATAGTTTACTTATAGTATATAGATTAAAGGATTACTTTACTTAGAGGGGTGAATCTCCACATGGTTTTTGATGAAAGTAGGGGGTGAATCCGCACATGCCTCTGTGGAGAATAGCACACACTTGGTAGTACTTGGTCTATTCTAACGTACACAGAAAGTGTTTATAAGTTGTAGGGGTATTTTAGCACCTAGTTGTGAAGATCTTACAATTAAAGTAGTTTGTTACTTGACAAGTAATATATTACATGTTATTATGGTATATACAAAGGAGGTTATATGAAATTCATTACACCAGAAGATATTTTATCTCATATCGACTTAGAACAAGTCGCCAACGATGTTAACTTGTTAATGTGTGACAGGTTAAAAGTTCAAACAATCCACAACCAAACATCCACAGCATTTAAGTGTGATGATCCAACTAAGTATCTAAGTAAGGTTCTAGCTAAATCGTACTTCAAGTATCTTAACACAAAAGGTGATAAATAATATGAAACTTATTTACCGTGGACAACAAGAAAGAATTATTTCAACACTAGCAACTAAGCTGGGATACTCTCCCACAGAACTGATGTTTAAGTTAGCTAAAGATTTGAATGAAACTATTAATAAACACCCTATTGATGCACGAGCTGCACAGGAGAACAATAATGCCAGAGAAGAAGATAAAGGGTAAAACTTTACGCACACAAACTACACCATACACCTCAGTACCTATTGAATTATTGACAGCAGACGTTGCTATGATAAAAAGTACAGGAGAGGAGATTAAAATCTCGGACACTCTCCTGCGTGTATATTTATACATGAGAAATATGTATTGCATCACACTAGACGACCCTAAGAGTTTTGGTTACTTTGAAGGTTGGGAAGGTATTGCATCGGCTATAGGCAAAACCCAAGATATCTTCAAGAAAGGTAGTAACCGTCCTAATATCCAATTACAGAAATTAGGATTACTAGAGCTTAGGAAGGCTGGTAAGGGTAGGGCTGATATGAAGATCGTTAAAGATATTGTAGAGATCTTAGATGACGTTGTGTTCCTAAACTCTAAATCTAAGGATTACAAAGAGCGTAAGAATAAAGAACGAGAAACATTCTTATCGGAGAGTAAACAACCTGAACAAGAAGCTATCTCTCCACCCCCAATAAGAGAGCACACTCCAACCTCGCCCACTTATGAAGCTCCACCATTAAATGTTTACGATGATATAGTGTCTGAAGGTTATTGTGAAAGTTGTGGAGAGCGCTACTCTGAAGGGGGTTTGTGTGGGTGTATCCCTTTCTAAGAGGTGTTACATGTTTAATTTAGTTATGCCAGCAGAAGCTGGATTTACTTGTTGTTAGGAGAATTATATGGATAAATTATCCGAAGTGGAAAAGTTAATACTTGAAACATATGTTGCAGGCGAAACCTCACTAAGAGATGTTGCTACCCTGTGTCAAACAGATCACCACCGAGTTAAGCGTGTACTAGTTAAACACGGTGTCGAGATTGTAAAAGCTAAGAAAAAACCTTTATCTGAAAAACAGAGAGATGTATTAGAAAAACACAAGTTTAAGAAAGGGCATAAAAAGGGGTTAGGTAGAAAATGTAGTAAAATAGCTTTATATAGGAACATGAGGTCACACTTAAGATGGGATGTAACAGAAGAGTGGCTTATGAAATTTGAGGATATAGAGAAGTTGAAAACATTACATAAAATGGTTTCTAAGAGAAGCGGTAGATGGGATTGTGATGTTAATTGGTATAGAAGTTACATAGAGAAATTTTACTATGATGATACCTTTTGTAAATTATTCGATAATTGGAAGTCAAATAATCAGTACAGTTGGCTTAAACCCTCCTTAGATCATATCGTCCCTAAAGCTTCTGGCGGAGGGGATAACATAGAGAATTTACAGGTCTTAACTTGGTTTGAAAACAGGTGTAAATGGAGACTATCTCAGGAAGAATGGGATGACATTAAGAGTAATATAAGTCTATACATTAGTGGTATTGAAAGAGGAGATGATGAAACTTGTTAAGAAAGAAAACGGTACTATACCTAAATTGATAAACTCTATCTGCATTGAAATGGATGAGCAACAGTATTTGAAATCTGTTGAGTGGGTGAAGAATTGTACTGAATCTAACCCATATGGAATTTCGCAAGAATAACCTTGACAAAACCGCATCACTGGTGCAAACTCTTATTCAAAGCAAACAAGACAATAACGGAGAGGGATAATTATGAAAATCGAACAAACAATCATGATCGATGGTGTGGAAGTGGTAGATACAAAAATGAAGATTATGGGACATCGAATCTTTACACAATGTCGTGATGATGATTACAACACAAAATATATTGTTGATGGTAAGGGTAATGTCAAATCCATCATCACAATTCAAGCTGACTGCTCACAGAATTACGGGTATGTTAGTGATTTCACCGTTGAGGATGTTAAATAAGGAGAATAAATATGAGTAACAATAAACTATACATACCCAAGAAACTACATGTGGGTTATCAAGAGCGAGAAGACACTTACACTAAGAAACTCGCTTATGTGATCTACACTGACGACAAAGGGGTAAAACGTAAAGAGACAAGTTGGAAAGGTTGGTGTAGAAAGTTTCTAGATGACCAAGATAACACACCAACAGAAGGTTTCGTATTAAATAAAGGTGTCGGTGGTGTACGTTATAGTTGGGGGCGTAACGCACGTAATGAATATATTCGTGTGTATGATCCTCGTGGATGGGAGTTTGAAATCTCAATAGCTAACCTTATGTTCATCCTTCAAGAGTGTACCTCAACTAAAGGTAAAGGTTTAGAAGGTGAATTTGTGTATTCTTGGGATGGTAAAGAATTGGTGTTGTTACCAGTTGGTTGTGAAGAGTATAAACAATCTTCGGAACACACATCATTACAAGCTAAGAAAGTCACCAAGAAAGATATGAAAGAGGGTAAGTGGTATACATTTAAAGATGGTGTTTCAGCAGTTTACTTAGGTCGACATCTTTCCTCAGAGGTTAACACTTACTCAGAAGTTCTTGGTAAGAAACACCATGTGTTCCGCTTGGAAAGCGGGAAGTATCGCCTCGAAAACGGGTTTACTAAGCTTGCTTCTGTAGGGGAAGTGTGTGATGATTATGGAGAATACCTTGAAAACTTCTTAAATAGTGCGGAAGCTAATCCAGTCGTAGACTTACGTTGGGAAGATGTGGAAGTAGTTTCAAAGGTAAACGGAGCACATTACCTTAAAAGTGAAACTGGTGCTGTGTTTGCTGTTTGTCTTTCGTCAGAAACACCTTCACACCGTTATTCTTGGGGTAGATACAGAGAGTTTTATGGAGAGCTCAGCTTAGAAAACCTAGAACCTATAACAACCAAAGGGGAGTATTTCAAGAGTAAAGGGTATCTATACTACAGTTATAAAAAGTATTTCTACTACAAAGACACTATGAATTTAGTACAGCCTGTGTTTATTTTAGCAAACGGAAAGGAGAAACGATAATGTCAGACTCACGAGTAATTGAACTTCGTAAAGTAATCTCAACTAAAACTTTAGCTCTTGGTGAAGAACCTAAAGCTAAGTACAAAACTAACCTTAAGTGTGACAAGGGTAATATTCTTGTGTTATCACTTCCACAGATTGTGGATGTCTTGGCTGATACACTGTTCAAACAAGAGAAACTACAACACGCTGCAAACTTGATCGGTTGTAAGTTGAATGAAGATTATTCCGATTTAATTGATGACCTAACCCTCCGAGGTAAGATTCTTCAATACAAAGAGAGTAAGAAAGAATTGGAGAAACTTAATATTAAGTTAGATTCTCTTCGTAGTGAAGAGTTACGAAGAACAGATGAACTTGACGATTTAGAGGCAATCCTAAAACTCTAGATAATCTTGTTGACAAACATCTCCGTTATGGTAATCTGTAGCGGAGATTTTAGGTAAGGAGAATAAATAATGGAAATTATTATTAATTTGAAACGTGATTGTTTACATTGCAAAGACATGTCTGTATACGACCATAATGTCTACCTGTTAAATGAAAGTTTACTATGGTTTGATTACATCAAGGTCAACTATTACGAAGCTTCTAACAATTATGATGTTGCAATCGGAAAAGAAAATGATGAAGGTGTGTTTGTAGGTGAGTATTTTTATGATGCAGATGTCACAGATCACGGAAGTCGTTTAGTTGTTTATATAAACTAAAGGAGGATTACTATGTTTCCAAGTATAGTATTCTGTGCAGTGTTGGGTTGGTTTATAGGTGTACATGCCCCTTTTATACTTATCCTCATCTTAGGTATTGTTTCTGGCTTCGGTGTCTTAAGAGGCGAGGGATTAGGCTCGATTGCAATCTTTCTTGGAGTGTCAGCTCCATTTATTGTAGGTATGTTGTTAGGCAGTTTGATTTATGGTGATTTAGGTGGTATTATCACCACACTTGATTTTAAATATTTATTTACAGGAGAATAAATGACAAACAATAAACTACTATCACTCATCGAACATTTCCTTTATTCAGCAAGTGTTGTTGGAGTAAGCCGAGAATGTTTTGATTTGATGCTTTACAATGATGGTTTCACCGTACAGCTTTCAGAAGAAAGTGATTTTGGGTGTTGGGTGATTGAGGAACGTTGCAACTCTGAACGATATTATGATGTTGAATGTAAGAAATCTTCTGAGGGAGTTATCGACAAAATTGAAGAGTTGTACAAGATGTTTATCTACAACAGTCAGCGTGATTGTCGTAGTATTATCTAATATAATTCGTAAGGAGAGACAATGAACCTATTTAACTGGGGTATCTTCAAGAAAGATGAAAACGTCAAACCTATAAAACCTTCCACACTCTTTTTACTTAGAGAATTGTGTGATAAACAACTAGGATTGCCAAATAATTTAGTGTTTGATGAAAGTGTAACAAGAGATCAATTACAGATGGATAGTTTGGATGATGTGGAATTACTTCTTGCTATCGAAGATGAGTGGGACATTGACATAAGAGACGAAGATTGGGAGAAGTGTAATTCAGTAGGGGATGTTATAAATTTAATTAACTCTATTACTTGTAAGGAGACAACATGATAAAGAATTATAACTCTGAAAATCTTCGTTATACTTTGGATAAGCACACTTGTGCGTTAGTCGATAAAACTCTAGACCGTTTACGCAAGGAAAGAGTGAATGTTGTAGAGAAAGCTCTCGAAGAGTATTTCGCTAAGGTGTGGAGCGTTAACGTTGAAGACCTGTTAAAGGTGAAAGATAATACAAACAATTTTAAGTTGAGAGGTTTTGAAAAGATCTCATCACTTAAGAAGGACAAATACTACCACAACGGACTTTTGATACTTAGTGTTGTACATGAAGGATTGGAAACTCGTGTGTATAAACACTTTTGATACAAGTAGGAGCATGTATGAAAAAGAAACTACGTAAGCAATTACACAAACAATACCCTTGGTGGGATTATGAGCATCTTCTCAAGATGTTAAAGGATTGGCTGGATCATTCTAGCAAGATGCATGCCAACCGTGGTAACTTAGTAAAGAGTGTTCGCACTTCTAGGGAAATGAAAATCGCCGTTAACTTAATTGCACGTATTGAAGATAATAATTATGATACACCGAATAAAGTTTTCCCTTGCAGGAACGGTCATGTTAACAGTAGTGATTTTGGTTGGGACATCGGGGATTTCTATTATAATAAAGCTGGAGATGACCTTAGAAAACAAGATATAGATTATCTTTTTAACTTCATGAAGAAACATATACTCACTTGGTGGGATTGATACACTACAGAACGCTCTCTGAGAGGGGGTAGGTGTGCAGGGTGCGATTATTCAAGTGAGAGGTTATAACGCTGTGGTGGGCGTTCTAGAGGTGTTCTGAGCCGTGTTTACGTTTAAAGAGAGGAGAGTTGTGTGTGAATGAGAGATTAATCAGGTTGAATGAGAAGGTTGATTCCTTACCATTTGATCTTACAGAGGAGCAATATGCGTATTGTAAAGATGTTATTTGTGGAGAAGGTCATGTATCTAACTGGTCTGTAGCGGGGAGTGGTAAATCCCTATGCTTGGAGATCATCAAAGATGTTCTTGGTGATGAATGTGCTGTGTGTGCAACAACAGGGATTGCTAATGCGATATTGTTTAACTCCAAAGGAGCACAAGGTACTGCGCATAAATTATTCTCATTAACAACAGAAATCCACAATGAATATAACTTCAAACGTATTGGTGACACCACAAGAGAAGTGTTGTCTAAAACGGATATTGTGAAAGTGGTGATTATAGAAGAAGCGGGTATGTTGAATCCTGATCAACTAGCACAAGTAGTTAAACGCATAGAACGATTCAACAAAGCTTACTCTAACAAACGTAAGAAGCGTAATATCAAACTTGTGTTACAAGGAGATTTCTTACAACTAGGAAGTGTGATCACTAAACAAGAAGAAATTGACTACATGCGTGAAGTGTACGGAAGTGAGTATCTTTTTGAGAGTAATGTGTTTAAAGATTTAGATTTCAATGTACATATCTTCTCTAAAGTGCTACGTACAAATGATAAAACTTTCCAAGCTTGTCTGGATGTTGTAAGATATGGACAAGAACACCGTTACGATAAGTGTTTACAATGGATTAATAAACGTTGGTTACAAGCACCAGAAGGTATCCCTGTCATCACCACAACAAACAAGATGGTGGACAAGATGAATATGGAGAGCTTACAACGTAATCCTAATCCTATGTTTGAACTACGACCTACGGTGCAAGGTAAGTATGATATGAAAAACTGCCCTGTAGATGAAGTATTGTATCTTAAGGTGGGAGCACCCGTGATTTGCCTCAAGAATTGCAACGAAGGAAACTTCTTCAATGGTAGTTATGGGCATGTTACAGATATTGTTGTTGGAGAAGGTGTTTATGTAAGACTTGCTTCAAACGGACGTGAAGTGTTTGTCCCTATGTTTGAGTATGAAGAAAGAGAATACACATCATCGTTCGATAAGGAAGGAAAACCCCTCTTGACAAGTAAAGTAATAGGTACGTGTATGCATTACACAGTGAAAGTAGCTGCTTGTTTCAGTGTATTCCGTATGCAAGGAAGGACAATCGACTCACCTGTACTTATTGACTTAGGCTGGGGTTTTCCAGAGGATCAAGATAACTCTTGGGGAATGGCACAGGCATATGTTGCATTGTCACGGGCAACTTCTGTAGAACATGTATACTTAAAACAAAAGCTCACACGAAAACACTTGAAAGTTAATAAGAAAGCTGTAGAGTGGGTGGCGGGCAATAAGAAAACTTAGGAGAGTTGATATGGCTAAACAAATCTATTATACAATGATTGGATCAAGATCTACACCAGAAGATGTTATGGGGTTAATGACAAAGTTTGCAACCAAAGCTTGTGAGTTTGGTTATATTGGGAGAAGTGGTGGTGCGGATGGTGCTGATTCATGTCTTGAGGGTGGAGTAGAAAATTACTTACGTTCCTGTGAAGAATCTTGTCCTGAGCACTACATGGAGATCTACCTGCCTTGGAAAGATTTCAATGGACGAGATTCTCTAGCAGGAGGTTACTATACCATCCCTTGGATGGATAATCATAAAGAAGCTGAGAACATTGCAAGTGAAGTCCATCCTAAATGGAAGCTTGATAAACTTGTGGAATCGGGTGAGGTTGAGAAACCTAGAAACTGGAAACCAATGAAGCAAGGTGCGAAAAAGCTTCATACGCGAAATGTATATCAACTTCTAGGCCAAGATTTAAAGACACCTTCACGTTTTGTTATTTGTTGGGCACCACCTCAAGGAACAGAAGGACACGTTAAGGGCGGTACTGGAACAGCGGTAAAATTAGGTATTGACCATGGTGTGGAAATTATTAACCTGCACCACGAAGACCAGCGTAAACGAGTGGAAGATTGGGTAAATAAATAAGAGGAAATATTATGAGCAAAACAATAAACTTTAACGACTTTGATGTTGTAGTTGTGGAAGAG
Organism: bacterium; assembly: GCA_024206195.1. The sequence continues at coordinate 8,986 of JAAGZO010000513.1, forward strand.
GTGAATGAAATCACTAAGACAGTGGCATACAAACACTATGAAGATTATGTTAAGGATACTTACCCTGTAGAGGCTGTACGTGTGGAGACGGTTGATGACTAAACAAACAAAAGCTTTACGACGACACCAAGCAAGGAAATATATTGAAGAGTGCCTGACAAAAGGCGTGCATCATGAAGATGTAGACCAAAAACTCTTACAAGAGTACATGATTACCTTCATGAAAGATTACGTTCAGATAAAAACCGTGTTTGACAACAGGTTGTGAACGGGAGAGCCAGCTCCTACCACAATTAAAATAATAAGTCAATATTGCACACCACTACATTAACATGGTAATATGTGTTTATACAATTAATACAATAACCAATGGTGGTGTACAATATGACTAACAAAATTAATACAGTAGAGAAAGAGAAATGTTCACATGAAGTAGCTCGTTGCCCAAGTTGCAGCAGCCCTCTCACAAAGCAAGAGATTGACCTAGAGTTTTTCTTATGTAGTGGGTGTGTGAATCGGGACAGTGATGATTATCAAAGTAATCATAGTTATTATCACAAAGATTTGGATGAGATTGTATTTTCTTAAATTATTTCTTATCAGAATGTTGACACACAGTTATGGTAGGTGCTAATATGAATTATACACTAACGATAAAGATGTGTTAGAACACACAGATAGCTTGTTCCGCTATCATCATTGATGACATTTCAGTTGTTGTCAAGAACATCCTCTATTTGGGCGAATTGTCCATTCCTCTGCCGTCACACAGCAGCATCCTCTCCTTGTGTTGGGTGTGACGGTTTTATTTTTAGTTTGCAAAGCCTTGCGGTATCCCATCTGCCTTCTAAGCAGTGCGTTTATAATAGGGTAATTGGAAGCATGTAGGTTCGAATCCTATGCGCAAGGCTTTGTGAATTAACGGTGTGAAGTATAATCGAGTGCGGTTCCTTGACCTTGTAATAACAAGTTTCTACCGTGGGTTCGAATCCCACCACACCGATCAAATATGTGTCCTTAGCTCAATTGGAAGAGCAGCGTGGCTCATAACCCGTTGGTTCTGGGATCATACCCCAGAGGACGCACCATGCAATATTAGCTCAGTTGGTAGAGCGTCAGGTTTCCACCCTGAAGGTCACGAGTTCGAGGCTCGTATATTGCTCCATATTAAAGAATCAAAGCCGAAGCTAGTTCCTTCACTTTGGGTGGTATCACATCGGCAAGTGTGTGATAATTGACGAAAGTCATCAACCGACCAAACCTTAACTGGGTAGCTTGCAACCATTTAATTAAACACGCATTCACAAGAGTTAGAGATTCTCACAGATGGTGACCATCAATGTGTCGCTATCCACTACCACATCTCAACAAGAACTTTTGGTTTGTGTGTTACTTTATTTAAGCTGACACTAAAGTGTTTAGTCTGAATACTCTGCATCCAAGTCACAGTGGACTGTAATACCTACGAGAGTATAAAGGAGTAGGGTGGTAATGGTGACCGATATCGTGGTGTTTTGTTAGTAAACCACGGGACTAGAACTGCGTGCATGGGCACACTAGACAACCACCTCCTGAGAGTGGGTAGTGTATAAGGACATACAGTAAACTACAATTTGGTAATATCAAAGCCCTCCTTTCTTAATTGATTGGAGGGCTTTTTGTATGCGTAAACAAAACATGGTATAATTAGGGGATTAAGGTTGATAAATAAGGTGACGTATGTTCGAGTGGATTGGAAAGTTATTCGGTACAGACAAAGCTGCAGCTTCTCTTATTGATAATATTTCAAGTGGATTGGATAAACTCCACTATGGTGATCAAGAGAAGGCAGAAGATAGAGCACAAGCTGTAAGAGAAGGTAATGCTGTGTATATGGAATGGTTGAAATCTACATCAGGTAGTAGGTTGGCTCGGAGGTATATCGCTATTGTGGTGACATCAGTTTGGGTGCTGCAGTACGTTGTGGCATTAGTGTTGGGAGTAAGTGTTCCTTGGGTGAGTGATCCTGCCACAGTGGAAGCAATACATCTGACAACACAATCATTGAAAGAAAATGGTAGCCAGATGGATGGGGCAGCAATGTTAATTTTAGGATTTTACTTTTTAGGCAGCAAGGCAGATAAGATGTTTGATGCTGCCGTGGATAAGTTTACAGGAAAGACGGGGAAATAATTATGACAGGTAAGAAGAGACACGGTGGGCAGACGAAAGAGGAACGCATTCAAGCTCGTCTGAATAAGATGGAAGATAATCTACAGAAAGCGATCCTTGAGGGGAATGAGAAGATTGTTAATAACTACCTAGCTTATTTGAAAGTGTTAGATGATGCCGCAATGGGAACATTGAAAGGTGTGAGTCCGACAAACCAAATCTCATCGGCTAAAGTTCTCATAGAAAAGGCAGAGAAACTTTTGGAAGATAAAGGTGAGATGAATGGTAGTGGTAGTGGAGAGAAAGAAGATAAGGTGGAGGAAGCCCCTGCGCAACTGATTAGTCTTGACTTCTCCTCTAATGGTTGATATGATTACTAAAGGCGTTAACTAAGACTGATCATCGTGTTAATGAAAAATGCAAGACCCCAGAACATTTCTCGGCTGGGGTCTTGTTCCTATTTGTATTCCGAGAAGATAATAAGCGAGAAATTATTATATGAAAAGAGATGAAAAAGGTAAAGCTCTCCCTATGAACACGGAAGAGTACTTGAAATCTCTACCGGAACACCACAGAAACACGTTTGATTATAGTGAATCTGTCTACTCAGGTAGTGATGAACCTATAACTTTTATTTGTCCTACACATGGAGAGCAGACGTACCCTAAAGCGCGCAAACATAAGATCAGTCCTCACGGGTGTAAAGAGTGTGGTAAGGGAGCTCTCTACAAAAAGAAGGCAGGCTACGGTGAAGAGAGGTTCTATAAGATTTTTACGGAAAAATACGGAGATACCTATGACTTATCATACACAAGGTATGAAAAATCTAAAACCTCTTGTGATTTCTTTTGCCTTGAGCATGGGTTAACTCAAGATAAACCTTGTCACGCTGTCAAGAGACACCCTTGTAAAAAGTGTAGATCAGTAGCTAGAAGCCTTGTTAACAGGAAACCTCCTGATGTAGTCATTGAAGAGTCTTTCTCTAGGTTTGGTAAGAAATTTGAGTTCGACTTCACGAATTACATAAGCAGTAAAAGCATCATAATGATAAAATGTCCTACCCACGGATGGGACGATGTCAGACTTAGTAATCACTTAAACTCTAACCTCGGATGTTCAAAGTGTTTCCAAGAATCTGAGAAGACTGCTTGGAATGCAGTAAGTAAAGAGACTAGTTTATCAGTTTTAGACTACATTTATAAAGGTAAGTATCATTTCTTTACCGAAGATATTGGGAAAGCTAATGACTATGTACGGTACTACTGCCCTAGACACCACCATTTCCACAAAACCCAATTACGTCACTTAAAGGATGGTTTTGCATGTGATAAATGCGGTGATGAGGTTATGGCTGAAAAACTCACAGGTTTCTACACAGTGAAAAGGATAGAAAGGGATAAGGACTTTTATCAAAAGGATTATAACACGCTTTACATTATGAAACTATCGGACGGTGTTTATAAGATAGGTATAGCGAAACATCCAAAAACCCGATTATGTTCAGTTCGTACACAATCTAAGATAGAGAGTGCAGAACTTGTAAGTGTGTTCGAAGGTACGACTTATGAATGCTTTTATCTAGAAAAATACTTTCATACTTATTTCAATGATAAAAGGTTTAAGTTCGATCATGTTTGGAAAGGACATACAGAGGTGTTTGAACTCACATATAAAGAGTTGAATGATGTATTAAGTACAACACGATTTGAATTAAAAGAGGATGTTAAATGAGTAAACAAAGACCGGGACCAGCTTCTGAGAAGCAAGCTAAATTCCTGCAGTCAAAATCAGATATAACAGTATTCGGTGGGGCTTAAAAATCCAGTGGTCACACCTAAAAACTCCCCTGCTAATTCGGTGAAGACTAAGTACTCTTGTATATGTTAATACCGAGCCGAACGATTAGATTCGTGGGTGTAGAGACTAATGTGTGAAGAGAGTAGCACAGGTAGGTATCAAGTGATGCCGAAACGTAGGGCTGTGTATTTACACAGAAGATTTAGTCCGACAACACAGGAAACTGTGGGAAGAGTGTAACGACTCTAAAACTGAACCACGGCTGGTAGTGGTAAATCATACTTAGGGATAATGGATATGTTACAGTATGTGCATATGCCAGAGTTTCGAGGAGTAATGGTGAGGCGTACAACACCTATGATTAAAGGAGTAGGTGGTCTCCTTGACACAGCTCAAAACATGTATAAGGAAATTGTCCCTAACGTAAAAGTCAAACCTTCAACAATGGAGTTCATCTTCCCTAGCGGGGCTGAGATCAAGATGTGTCACTGCGAGAAAGCCTCAGATAAACACAATTTCCAAGGCTGGCAAGTAGCTGCATTCCTCATCGATGAAGGGCAGCAGATGCTGGAAGAGCAGGTCGTTTATTTTATCTCTCGTATGCGTACAATGGCTAATATGAAGCCAGTTATGAAGATCACTTGTAACCCAGAATACAATTGTTACTTGAGGAAGTGGTTACAGGATGCGGGATATCTTGATGAAAATAACTATGGAATCCCTCTTCCAGAAATGGATGGGGTTGAGAAGTGGTTTATCCGTCAAGGTAATGATATGATTTGGGCTGCTTCAAGAGAAGAGTTGATAGAACAGTATGGTGAAGATTCGGGTCCTATGAGTTTTCGCTTTGTATCTGCCACATGTGAAGACAATCCCGTTTTGTTACGTCACGATTCCTCCTACCTCTCAAGACTTAAATCCCTCCCTCGTATAGAGATGATGCGCCTTTTAAAAGGTGCTTGGCTTGTTCAGGAAACATCCGCAGGTCACTACAAAAAAGATTGGACAACACCAGTTATGATAAGTGACGTTCCAGAGTTGACACGGATTGTAAGGGCTTATGACTTGGCAGGTTCAATACCATCTGAGAAATACCCCGACCCCGACTACACGGTTGGTGTTCTGATGGGTGTTGATGCTCAATACCAAATATACATACTTGATGTTACAAGGTATAGGAAAAGGTATGCGGGGGTCATTGATGAGATTATACAGACGGGGTTGCAAGATAAAGAAGACTGGGGGGATTTGGTAACTACTTATATACCAGAAGATCCTTCCAGTAGTGGTAAAGCAGCTTGTGATCAGATGATTGGTGAAATCTCATCTTATGGTATACGTGTCAAGCGTATGAAAACTTCTAACGTTAAGAACAGGAAACTTAAAGCTTTCGAACCTTTTGCAGTAGCTGCAGAAAACCAAATGGTTAATGTGGTCAAGGCAGATTGGAACGACACTTTCCACGAGGAGTTAGAAGTATTTGACCCAAGTGTGAGAATATCTGGAGTACATGATGATATTGTTGATGCTACAGCAGACGCATTTCAAGTCATTAAGAAAGATAAGGTACACAAAGCATTCGCAATGCCAACAAACCTTACATCCCGTAATACAAACCTAACCAAACTAAGGAAGACCATAGGTAATTAAGGGAGAGTGTTTAAATATTTGTAAAACATCAACCTTCGTGGTATAATTAGGGCTTAGGCATTTCATGTGTCTAAGCCTTTTATTTTATACAGAGTAGAGTTTCCCCTAAGTGTGTTAACTTTAGCACACCCTGTGTAGATCTTCCACATTTATTTGTGGTCTTTTCGAAAAGATATATGAGGTGTATTGATGACTAAACCGCATCCCGCTAGAAAGAAGCGAGGTCGCAAAGGTGGTGGCACCCAAAGTACCAACAAGAGTGAAAATGTGAACAAAGCTGTTCCGTCCTCTCCACGTATTCGTAAACGTGCGGTTGGTACCAATGCGATAGATGCTATTCAAAAATGGACTTGTCAACTTAAACCGTTTGAACTCCGTTTTCCCCATAACATAGAAACTTTCCATGAAATGTATACACGAGATGACGCAGTGGGTGGTGTACTCAATGCTACATACGCCCTTGTTGAGAATGCATTTAATCAGTGGAGGGTGAAACCTAATAATAAAAACCCTGACAGTGTGGCTGCTGCAGAAATTGTCAAACATATTTTCAATAATATGAATGAGAGTACCCTACGCACTGTAGCAAGAAATGCAGCCACATTCAATCAGTTCGGTTTTTCAGTTTTAGAGAAAGATTACCGTAAACCAAAACCTGACGAATACTCTGGTGACCTTCCTAAAGGTGTTTCCTATGAAGATTTGTGGTTTATTGACCGTTTGCGTATGATACCCCAGCGTTCTCTTGACGTAAGTGAACCCTTTGTTATCGGGGGTGATGGTAGGGATATTAAAGCTGTACGTCAAAATGTTAGGTGGTTTACAAACTCCAGTCACGCTTTACGAACATGGGAGCCACCACACAAGACGGTAACTATCAGACGTAATAAGTTTATGTTGTTCACACTGAATGGTACTGACAGCAATCCAATGGGGACTTCACCATTAGAACAGATTTGGACTTCTTGGAAGGAGAAGAAATTCTTCGAAAACTACCTATCAGTTGGTGTAAGTAAAGATATGGCGGGTATGCCTCTCTTAGAGATCCCCCAAGATATCTTAGACCGAGCAAACACAGACCCAAATTCACCAGAAGCTATGCTTGTTCAAAGTATGGCAGAAGATGTAGCAGCAATGCACGCTGGTGAGCAAAATATGATGATCATGCCCTCTGACCCATTCAGTGAAGGTAGTGGTAGTAATAAAGCTTATAACCTAAAGTTTATTGGTGTTGATGGCAATGGTAAACAGTTTGACCTGCAAGAAGCTATCCAGAAGCGTAAGGAAGCCATTTACCAATCCTTTGGTGCTCTTAACTTAATCTCTAATGATAGCAAAGGTGGTTACAATCAACTTGAAGGTCAGAACGCTATTCACCTTTATTTTGTTAACCGTATAATCAGCATCATCACAGAAGCTATCAATAAAGACCTCATCCCCCAGATACTTCAATTATCAGGTATTAAATTACACGGTAAAGACATACCTAGATTCGAAGCCGGTGAAATTGAACCTATCTCTCTAGAAGAAGTTAGTAAGATGTTCCAGCGCGTTAAAAGTGTTAACGGGTTCCTACCTACTAAAGAGATTTGGATTGAAACTTACCAGAAACTTGGTTATGACACCGAGCATCTTGAAGATCTCTCCCAAGAAGAACTTTTCTCATTATCAGAATCTGGTTCTAAAGGTTCTAGTAGAAGTGGTGAGAGTATGGGGACGTCGGGAACAGGAGATACTCAGATGACAGTTGGAGGTGATAACAACATGGATAACACCGCCTAGTATCGTCCTTAAACATTATCTATAAGTGAAATAAGGGTTGCAATACTTGAATTAACGGTAATTATATCTCTAAGTATTTGCAATACCTTATTTTGTATGTTATAATTGATTCTATCGAGGAAATATTATGCCCTTCACTAGTAATGAAGAAGCTAGAAAGAAAATTCCCGCACTGTCCTCATCTTCTGATAAACAGGTAGAACATTTTATTAAAGTGTTCAACACCCTTACCTCTCAAGGTGTCAAAGAAGGTGAAGCAATCCCTATCGCAATCAGCGAATCCAAAAAAGTTGAGAAAGATACGGAAGAAGATTCAACTGTTCGCGGTGCGAACTTCACTCTTGTATCTAAAGCAACCCCTGCAGATGTAAAACGAGACAAAGCTGGTAACATCGTCTACCAAGGTAAGAAGTTTGCAGGTTTTAATAAACCTAGGAAATCTGACCGTGAAGGTAAAGATGGTATGGTGGTAGCTAAGAGAGGTAACCAAATTAAATTGGTTCATTTCGGAGATGCTAACATGAGACATAATTACTCATCAGAAGCGAATGATGCTTACCATGCAAGACACGGAAGCGAAAGTGATGTGTTTTCAGCTAAGTACTGGAGTAACAACTGGTTGTGGCCTAAAGGAAGTCTTAAAGGTAAGGGTGGTAAACCTTGGGTTCCTTTAAAGAAGAGTGAGGTTATGGAAATGGATAAAAATAAAGACGCATTCACTCACTTACTTCAAAGTATGTTATCAATGCTCAGCGGTGATAAGAAAGAAGTAGATGAGTACGAAGACATCGACGATCTTTACGATGATGAAGACGAACTAGAAGATATTGAAGACTCTACTTGGAATGAAAATGATGGTGATGTGTTCTTCAATAAAGATAAAAACCATGTAGAACTTGTTAAACAGTTCGATGAAGAAGAAATGGTTGCGATCGAACCTCTTTACATCAACGTAGGGGATGTTGACGCTCACGGTGATGGTATCTCTGATGAAGAGTTAGACAAGCTTATCGACAACTTCAATAAGAATATTAAAAACATAAGTGGGAATATCCATCACACTTATATGACTGATGGTTTTTACCCAGTTAAAGCTTACCGTATGCCAATGGATGTATATATTGGTGACACCACAAATCCTCACAGTATGGTAAAGATACCTGAAGGTCAGCCAGTTGTCAAGGTTCAATTCCGAGACAATGTTATTGGTAAAGAGCTTTGGGAGAAACGTAAGTGCGGAACACTCCGTGGAGTTAGTATTGGTGCTAAAGGTAAGCGAGTTAAGAATCCGAATTATCAAGGAGACATGTAGTGGCCTACAAAAACACTAAAGCTGAATACCTTCTTGAAGATGTTACTTTTGAACATGAAGATGCGCACCTTGCTTACACATTAGGTAGTGGTGCTGCTAGTAAGATGAACGAAGCTTACCTTCTAAAAGGTGATGATTTAACTCTTTCTGAAGAAGAAGAGGTTGAATTGACATCGATTATCAAAGCTGCTGAAGGAGATCTTCCAAATTCAGCTTTTGCGTATGTTCCTGACCCAGATAAAACCTCCACCCGTAAACTACGTATCGATGATGCAAATCATACACGAGCTGCTGTAGCGGCTTTAGGTGAAGGTTTTCGTGGTGATAAGGTAGAAATACCTGAACAGGATCTTCCTGCTGTTAAACGTAAAGTAAAATCAGCTTACGAGAAATTCTTCCCTGAGAACGAAGTACCTGATGTACTGAAATCTCTAGAGAATAACAATGATGCCTTATCGGTATCGAAAACTAACCAAGCCGATACAGGCGAATCAATTAAGGAAAATTCTGTGACAGATAAAGTAGAACTATCTAAATCTGAACTAGACGACCTTCTTAAGATGAAAGAGCAACTAGCTGCTTATCAAGAGAAAGAAGCTGTGGAACTTAAGAAGTCTAAAGAAGATATCGTGAAATCAGCAACATTTATCGAGTCTCAAGAGGCTGTTGTTGAAGCTCTTATTAAGTCTGAAGATAAAGAGCTTATTGAAGGTATTATTATTAAAGCTGTAGAGGCTATCGAGAAGGCTAAAGAGGAAGTTAAGGCAGAAATGCAAACCTCTATCGATGAAGCTCTTGAGAAAGCATCTAAAGCAGAAGAAAAAGCTGAAATGGTTAAGTCAGAGTTTGCTGAACCTGCGGCTATCGAGGGTGACAATAGCTCTCTAGAAGATGGTGAGAAAGAGATTAAGAAATCTAACTCACTAGCAAACTTTATCAAAGAAAACTACAACAAGTAAGAGGAAAAGATTAATGGCAACTATTTCAACTTTCCAATCAGATGTACTTCTAGGTCACGTCCAATCAAGCGACCTAGGCTATTCATTTAAAGAAGTGCCAGTTCTGTGGGATGCAACAACTACAGGTACTGATGGCGCTATGGCTATGGGTGCGGCAGTTTACGACAACTCTGGTACATTTACATGGGCAGCGTCTGCAAACGTTGCAGATGTTGTTGGTGTTATTGTCGACCCACTAGCACAGCAATACGATGAAGCTCTTGTAGATGGTCAAACATACACAATGGTGATTGCAGTTCGTGGTGCTACTATTGCTGAACAAGCATTCACACTAGCGGGTACAACAACCCCTACTGAAAAGGCAACAGCTATTGCAGCATTCGAAGCAGCTGGTGCTAACACTGTTTCAGATAAACTACTAGGTTAATTTAAGGAGAACTAACAAATGGCAAATGCACGTAATACGAATTTTACTCTGGTAGACTACACAGAAGAGATTAACCTATTCCCTAAAGTGTGGGACCTGATGACAGGTATGAACCTTTTCGATACTCATAACATTACAACCACCGTTGCTCAGGTGGAGTTTGTTCAAGAGAAACTAGCAGAGATTCTGTCCCGTCGTCGTGGTGGTGAGCGTAACTTTATCGCGTCAGAGGATGCTCGTACTGAGAACTTGAACGTTCCTTTCTTCCCTCTTGATCGTAGCATCACTGCTGCCGATATTCAAAACTTCCGTGAATATGGTACAGGTAATGAATCTAAGACTGTAACTTCAGAAGTTGCTCGTGTGATGGCTCGAATTCGTTCTTCTCACGCACAGCTTAAAGAAAAGGCTATGTCGCTTGCTTTACAGGGTTTCGGTCTTGAAGGCTCAGCACCGGGTGTTAACTATGACTACGCTACGGTGTTTGGCCAAACTCAACCATTAGCTCCTGTAGACTTCTCTGACCTGACAACTGACCCATTCGATACTCTCGAAGCTGGTGTTCGAGTCCCTATTATCGAGAATGCTCAAGATGGCACTGGTAGTAATTCTAACTATGATATTGTAGGTATCTGTGGGCGTCAATACTTCTCTGCTGCTATTAACCATCCAGAAGTTGAAGAAGCGTACAAATATTACGAATCTCGCCAAGAACCACTACGTCGTCGTCTAGGTATGGGTGACCAAGGTAACTCAATTCGTCTCTTTGAGCACAAAGGTATCATCCTGATTGAAGACCTGTCAGGTAATATTCCAGCAGGTGAAGCTTACTTCTTCCCTAAAGGTATGCCTGAACAGTTCCGAATGTATGTCTCTCCTGCAGACGACTTCGAATACGCTAACACAGCAGGTCAAGACCTGTACTTGTGGTACAAGGAAGACGACTTTAACCGAGCTTACAAAGTTGAATCTGAGTGTTCTTTCCTTTGTGTTAATACTCGAATGGATTTAACACCAAAATCTGTAGGTACATTCTAGTTCAGAGTTTACTAACTTTATCAAACCCTCTCCTCTTGGAGGGGGTTTTCTTTTATGTTATCATGTACTCTTACTAATAAAGAGGAGAGTTAGAAGTGGTATCTGGAGTTAAGTTAACAGAAGAACAAGCAATTAAGAGGGTATGGGACAAGTGTAACCTCTTGGGTTTAGAGTTCCACGGTTTCAGTGGTGGCTCATGGGAAGGAGCTAAGACCACCAAACTTAAACTCTACTGTGATAAGCACAGGCTTGTTTGGAAAACTACTTTATACAGCGGTTTTGTAGGTAAAAGTAATAAAGGTTGTTTGCAGTGCGGGGTAGAGCGAAGGTCTTCTAAGGCTCTTATCAAAGAAGACACCTACTTAAAAAGGTTCGAAGAAGTTCAGGGGTACAAGTATATTTATTGCTTGGAGAAAGGTTTAAAGGCAAAAGATAAGATGGTTATTAAATGTCTTAAGTGTTCAAATATTTTTAAACAAACACCTGATAATCACCTGCAAGGAAAAGGTTGTGTATCTTGTAAAAGTAGTGGGTATGACAAAAACAAACCAGCCAACATATACTGCGTTTTGTGGGGATTAGGAAACCACTATTTTGTTAAAGTAGGTGTTACTAACAATGACACTGTAGACCGGATACGGATTCAATCTAATAAAACACCTTATAACCCTTACGTGGTAAAAACATATCATCATAAATCAGGAGAGTTCGTAGCTGATTTAGAAAAAGAGATAAAACATAAATTTCCATCAGGAGTAGTTAATAAAGACAAGTTTCCTGATGGTTATACAGAAACATTTAATTTAAGTGATTACAAAGGAATACTTACTTTTATCAAAACCCGAATGGAACAATAATCTTACGGAGATTACTATGACAATTAAAAAATTCTACAAAAAGTTCACACCTAAGAAAGAAATGGTGGAAGCAGTGGCTTCTCTTACTGACGAGTTTGACACAGAAGCTATGGTTGAAGTGTTATCTAAAACAAACCCTCGTCGTATTTACCTAGTCACTAAAGGCGGTAAAAAGATTGCATGTGACAACTTTAAGAAATTTATTAGTATCTTGACAACTCAAGGGGGTTTGGATTTCCTCTACCCTATTTGTTTTGGTCGAGGTGAAACTTATCACTTGTACTCAAAAACCGACTACTTTAACACAGTGTCTCAAGAAAAGGTGGTAGAACCTGCTGTGAAGGAAGAGAAAGTCGAAGATGTGGTTGTAGCGGAAGAGGAAGTAACCGCCTCACCAACATCGAAGGTTGACTGGGGTGCATTAGAAGATATTTACGACGAAGATGATGTCCGTGGCAGTAAGGATGCCTTAGAGAAGAAAGTAAAAGAAGATTTCGGAATCGACCTACGCAAAAATCAGAAGTTTGAGAAGATGCTTGAGGAGCTTCGTGTTGCTTTAGGAGAATAGTGTTATGCAAGAATTAATCGATAAAATACTCTTTGCAATGGGTATCTCTGAGGAAGACATCCCTCTAGAGGTTATCACCTACTATTTAGAGCAATGGTTAGAAATTTACCCTGACAACGAGTGTCTTGCTCTTCACAATACCGTTCTTAGTTTGTACGATTGGTTAATAAAGGATGCAAGTAAGAATGCGTCTGGTGGTGGTAACCGTAAAGAGAAAGTCGGTAATGTTCAAGTAGAGGTTGGGGCTACGAATAAATCTCAAGACTGGCAGGACGCTAAAGACGCTTACTTAGAATCTCCTTGGACAGCATTCCCTTCCTGTAGAGATGAGCTTGGTAAAGGTGTAGCTGGTCGAGTCATTGTTGGTGGTGTGAGAGAAGATAGTATAGATGCTGTGAATTGCAATGACAACATCCGTACAGGAGGCGCTAGTGAGGTTTGTGGAGTTAGGCAACCAAGTCCTTACAGAAAGCTTCTTACTCGTAGAGGACGAAACTGGACGATTGGCAGGCGTTGCAGATAGATTGCTATCTTATCTGTTTTATGGTATAATAATATCAACGGGATAGAAGTATACTAGCTATATACTTTGATAAAGTGGGGCACCTTGTGTCATCTCCGAACCACCTTCCCACCCCACCCTATCGGAGTGCTACATAGAGGTAGCAAGCTGTCTAACAGCACACAATTTGTTGCGGAGAGCAATACATTCCAAAGCACACCTTGTCTTAGTTGATGAGGTGTGCTTTTTGTATTTATAAGCTAATAAACAATTAACACTTTGTTATGTTTGTAATACATCTTTTCAATAATCATAATAGGAAAAGTAGTATGGCTCAAGTTATAAACTTAGATTTACCTTCTTCAGGTGAGTGGGTGGATATCAACACCGCTTCAGGTATAGCTGTGGGTTCAGATCTGACAATACAATGTACAGGCACTGTGTGGGTCAGATTACAAGAATCCTCGACAACACCCTCCACAGAAGAGGAAGGAAAACTCATCACAAACCTATCAGAAGCTAACGCAGAAGCTCAGGTTATTAATGCACCACTACGCCTTTGGGGTAGGTCTACTCGTGAAGGTAGAACTGCTCAGATTGCTGTACAACTACTTTAAGGAGAGGTGGTATGGCAATTGTAACTAGAAGCGGAGGTGTCGTTGGAGGCGGTAGTGGATCAACCACATTAATCACTCCCAAAGATTACCTTGAAATTGATAGTGAAACTAAACAATTAGAAAAAGAAGATCAGTATGTAATTGTAACAAGTGAGACAGGTTTATCTACAGTTACATTTCCTCCAACACCAGATGTTGAAGATGGTCATTATGTGATTTTAGTACGTGGTGAAGGTACTTTCTCTCAGCTTGTTAAATCAGATGATGCAGCGGTAAGTAGCCCTCCTATTGTTGTGAGAGAGGCTGAAATAAGCTTGCCTTTAAACGGTGATATCTTTGATACCTCTATAAATTCTGTACCTTTCACACAATCTAGTGATACAGGTTTTGTAACTGACACTTTCTTAGGTCAAACTCACGAAGTTTTTGAAGTGAATGCAGGTACTACAGGTGCTAAAGGTTTAACATCTACCAACCCACTAACTACAGGTACTTCTCCAAGAACAGTTTATTTCCAGTTTAAATATAACGATACTGGTGTTCCTGCTGATAAAAGTGGTTTCTTTGGTATTGGTGACATCTCAGGGACAGGTACTTTGTTTGCTTTGGAAGCAGATGGTGCGCTTGGTGGACTTCGTATCCACATAAAGAATGCTTACATTCCTTAT
>JAAGZO010000514.1 GCA_024206195.1 bacterium
AACATGTGAGACGGTATCAAAGGCCTTAGCAAAATCCAGGTAAATAATATCAACAGATTTCTTATCTTTAACAGCTAAAGACCAATCGTTTGTGGATTCTAATAACTGAGTAATAGTAGACCTAAACTTCCGAAAACCGTGTTGACTAGATGTAAAAACATCATGAAAATTTAAAAACGAGAGGGTATCACCGAGAATAACATGTTCCATTCCCTTACAACAATTTGGAGTTAAAGAAACCAGACGATAATTTCCCGGATCTGACATGAGGCCTTTTTTGTAAATTGGACAAACCAAAGATTGTAACCAATCAGAGGGAAGGATACCAACATCAAAAGACCTTTGATAAATAACAGACAAAGGTTCTGCCAAAGAGCCTGCACATTGTCATAACAGAAGAGCGGGAATATCAGTAGGAGTCCGAGAAGTCTTCTTAGGTAATGATTTGAGGGCTTTAAGAACTTTGGCAGTAGTAAAAGAAACTTGAGACAAAGAACCATGAACGCGTTTAGGGAAGATGGGTTTAGTGCCATCATCCCTT
>JAAGZO010000515.1 GCA_024206195.1 bacterium
TCCCCTTTTGTACTTGTCTTGTTCCTATTATCGCATATAAGAGGACTTATTTAGAGATTCCTTAGTAAACTAGTGATCGTACAATTAAATTCAAGCAGAAAAGTACGGCCATTCTTAAAATAGCTTTCGATTTGCGTATATGTAAATCGAAAGCTATTTATCATTGACGCAGTTGGCCATCGAATGTTTTCAATAACTCGCGTCACTTCCTCATCGCATACCGTTAGTATTTTCATGGGTTGAATAGATTATAATCATTCGCTGACAGTGGAATCACATAAAAGAACGTGTGGTAACATCTAAGTTATGAGACGTTGATCTATTTTGTCCAGCAAATTATGTCTTCCATCAGAAAATTTCCTGGCAAACAAAAACTGCGGATTCTCTTCGAAATACATTAAGTGTTCTTTCCCAATTTCTCTGGGGGACGATCCCCCTTTTCTCCAATCGGTATATGTCAAACTTGATTGTATGTCCGTTCCATATTTGGAGTTCAATACTATTGTATGAAAAAACATTTCATCTGGACAAAGGCTGTGTTTAAAAGCTCTGGTGTACGCTGGGTTGTCTTTTAAGAAATTCAGAACGCAGTCCACACACTCCCCAGTCAAAGTCCACCAGTTAGCTCCACTATGGATATTTAATTTGCCGATGTGTTTCCTATAATCACGCTTATAAAAATATGAAAACACTAGAAAACACCCATTGAGAAACATTATCAGCGAGCTTTTTAAGTGGTTGCTGCTCTTGAAACCACCTTCTAAAGTGATTCGTTCCAATCTTGACAGTGGTTTGCTGTCATATTCCATAAACTGGCATTTCGAGTTGGCCAAAGTACTAATAATTACATCATTACTTTTAAGTGGATAATCCACGCCTGATAGCAACTGATAGTAATCAAACTTGCCATATGAGAATGCGAATCTCAGCAGGTTTAGCGTTGCCTGAGTAAGACTGTAACCACCCCAATATACAGCAACTCTTTCAGGTATAAAGATCACATGTTCGCAGGTTTCTGACGTGGAAAACTCTTGAATATCGGATTTCGAATCTACATGAGCAAAAATGGTTACATTTTTGTGCCGAAGAGTTTTCACTAATCTACTAAAATGACCCGGACTATTATGTGCCAGGATTAAGTACGCCAGTTTCATTTATAATCACCCTTATCTTTTCGCATCCACTAGCACAAAATAATGCCGAACGAATTGATGTATCTCGGTCCTGTCATTTCACATCAATCCACAAATGAAGCGCTTGGTCTATTTTGAAGGTTTCTTCTTTATATAGTAGATCTCCATCAAATACTGGAGTCTTATTAATATAATCGCCAATCGCTAACAGAGAATCGTCTCTGTATAGCGAAA
>JAAGZO010000516.1 GCA_024206195.1 bacterium
AAGGAGAGCATCCTCTCTGTCAAGGATGGCATGTTTGCTGAATAGGGCCATAACACCTATGGGCTCTCCTGAGGCTGTGCTGAGCTTGTAGCCGGCAAATGAAACCAATCCCAACTCCTTAGCCCAATCATTATTGTGAACCCTCTGATCATGAGTAACATCATTGGTTATGAATTTGTTATCTATACCAGATACTATGCGTCCGATTTTATAACATCCATAAGGAACCCGCTGGTGTACTTCACCATCAAGATGAGTATATCTACCTGCACTCGCTAAAAGATGGAGACAACAATCTCTCTTTACGCAAACATGTGGACCATCAACTTCTTTTGCATGAATGCAACCGGATTCACATCGATCCCCGGTTTTTGCTATCCAAATGCGAGCGAAATCTGCTTCGAAAGAGTTAACCAATTCATCGGAAATACGTTTCAGTTTCTCATTAAAACTCAGGGGTTTCAATAAATCTTCCTTCAATTGATTCAGGGAAAGAATCTGTTCTTGTACGCGTTTTTGTTCAGAGATATCGGAATCAATCCCCCTATATCCTAATAGCTTTCCATCCTTCCCTACCAGCGGAATACCTTTTGTTAGGAGGCAGACACGCTTTCCATTTTTATGGATGTTCCAGTTTTCCAGTCCATTTATTGGTTCTCTTTTTTGGATGATTTTAACAAAAATCTTGCCCACTCTTTCTGCTTCTTCCGGTTGCATAAAATCGAAAGGCGTTTTTCCAATGATATCGTCCGCATGATATCCAAGTATATCGTTAATAGTTTCTGAACAATATGTATAGACTCCGTTTTCATCCACCTCCCAAATCCAATCAGCCATATTCTCAGCAATATCTCTAAACCGT
>JAAGZO010000517.1 GCA_024206195.1 bacterium
GAAAAGAGTATCTACTGACGATTTGTTAGCAGATGGTTCTTGTGACTTCTCAGCAACTTCTACACTTACTTTGGATGAGAAGATTCTTGAGCCAGAAACTTTCCAAGTTAACTTGCAACTTTGTAAAGAAGATTTTCGTTCAGATTGGGATGCAATCGAAATGGGATATTCTGCATTCGATGAGCTTCCAGCATCTTTTGCTGATTTCTTAATCGGACATGTAGCAGCTAAAGTAGCTGGTAAGATGGAGCAAAACATTTGGTCTGGAGTGAACGCCAATGCTGGAGAATTCGATGGTTTCGAAACTTTGTTAGCAGCAGACGCTGAGCTTCCAGCTGGACAGCAAATCGCAGCAATCGCTGGAGGTGTTGACGCTGGTAACGTAATTGCTGAACTTGGAAAAGTAGTAGACGCAATTCCTACACGTTTGTACGGAGAGGAAGGGCTTACTCTTTACGTTTCTTCTAACATCTACAGAGCTTACGTTCGTTCTCTAGGTGGATTCGGAGCTAACGGACTTGGAGCTGCTGGTGTTAACGCACAAGGTAACAACCAATCATTCGGAGATTTAATGTTCGATGGTATTCCATTGTTCATGTGTAACGGAATGTCTGACGATACAGCTATCTGTACAGTTAAAGATAACTTGTACTTCGGTACTGGTTTGGCTTCTGACTCACAAGAGGTAAAAGTTTTGGATATGGCAGACCTTGATGGCTCACAGAATGTACGTGTAATAATGCGCATGACCGCTGCTGTTCAATACGCTTTCGCTGGAGACGTTGTAACATACGGAATCTAAGAATTAATTATTAACCAATAGAAAGAGGGGAGGTAAAATGCCTTCCCTTTTTTTTATATAAAACTTTAAAAATATGTCATGTGACTTATCATTAGGCAGAATAGAGCCATGCAAGGATGTAGTGGGTGGATTGGATGCAATTTACTTCATTAATTACGAAGACGCTCCTCTTTCTGGTATCGTTTACGATACAACAAATACAGACGTTATCGAAACTCTTGGAACTGGTATCGACTGCTACAAATACGAATTAAAAGGTACTTCTTCTTTCGAGCAAACTATTACAAGCTCAAGAGACAACGGAACAACTTTCTTCGAGCAAGTATTGAACTTGTCTTTAAAGAAGCAAGACTTAGCTACTCATAAAGAAGTTAAATTGTTATCTTTCGGGCGTCCTCATATCATTGTAAAAGACCATAACAACAATTTCTTTTACTGTGGTTTAGAGCATGGTGCAGAAGTAACTGGTGGTACTATTGCTACTGGGGCTGCTATGGGAGATATGTCTGGATACACGATTACTCTTACTGCGCAAGAGCGTATCCCAGCAAACTTCTTTGAAGCAACAGATGAGGCTGGACTTGTAACAGCTGGATTGGTTATTAACTCATAATCAACAAAACAATCTTTTTAAGCCCTTGCCTTTTGGTAGGGGTTTTTTTATTTAAAACAAATTCTTTTTTTTTAGTTATATAAGTATGATAATACTAAGGGAGTCATTACTATCTCAATCGTTTAAGTTTATACCACGAACTTTAAGCGCAGATAGTATGGTTATAACTGATGAAGCAGAAAACACAAGCGACACAATAGCTATTACTCCAGTAGTAGATAGATATTATTTAAGCGTTTCTGAGGTACTTACTCTCGTAGAAGGTAGGTTTTATACTCTGACAGTTTTAAACGGCACAGACGTAGTATATAAAGATAAGATATTCTGCACAAACCAAGTAGTAAAAAACTACACTATTAACAAAGATGAGTATGTACAGAATGAGACAAACAACGAATTTGTAATTATTGACTAATGAGCGACAAAAAGAATATACATATTTTAGAACTTTCGACCTATTCACAGCCAGACATTATAGAAGATTCTAAAAATGACTGGGTAGAATACGGAGTTGATAATCTACACTATGATTTTTTGATTGACCGATACAAAAACAGTACAACGAACAACTCAATTATCAATAACGTAGCTCGGTTAATTTACGGCAAAGGATTGAACGCTTC
>JAAGZO010000518.1 GCA_024206195.1 bacterium
GCCTCCTTGTCGAGCTCCCTCCTCTGTGTCCATTACCACACCATTAATCATAACCCCACTCCTCAAACACTTCCTTATTAAAGACAGTACTCGTCCATCCTTTATTCTTCCTGAAAGTATTCTCATCAGCTTATCATGATTTACTGTATCAAAGTATTTCGCAAGATCTATATCTACAGCCCATGCATTACCTGCTTCTATATATTCCTTACTCTTCTTTACGGCTTGGTGCGCACTCCTGTTCGCTCTGAATCCATAGCTGTTTTCTGAAAACTCCTTTTCATATATCGGACTTAACACTTGCGCAATTGCTTGTTGTATTACTCTATCAAGCACTGTAGGTATTCCCAATAATCGCACTCCCCCATCAGGTTTTGGTATCTCCACTCGCCTAACAGGTTCAGGGCTATATGTCCCTTCCAGAATTGATTGCTTGATTTCTTCACCATGCTCCTTGAGATACTCTAGCAGCTCTTCTACTTTCATCCCATCGTTTCCATGACTTCCTTTATTAGACCTTACTCGCTTATACGCTCGATTCATATTCTCGCGCTTTAGTATTTCCTCAAGCAATCTTCCTCTACATTCATCAACATCGTTTCTTCCCTCTGATAACGTAGGCAA
>JAAGZO010000519.1 GCA_024206195.1 bacterium
CCTGGGTGGGCGTCTTGTGACCTGGGGGCAAAAAAGATCTCAGCATCAGCCCGGGCTTCGGCCAGTCTTCTGCCTCTCACTGTCAATACAATACACTGAGTTCAAACACTTTCTATACCACGTGTTTCAGGTGGTATACACACATGCACACCTAATCTTATACTATTAGCTCTCAGGAGAGGCAGACAGATACAATATCGGCCTTCGGGGCCTCTGTGGGCATATCACAAAGAAAGAAAGAAAGAAAGATTGACGTCCGTAAATTGAGCTGATTTTCTAACAAACTGCCTTGTCACGTTTGTTCTTCGAGTTATGGAAAAATAGAGTCTAATTAGTTATTAATTTAGGACAAATAGTAAACAATAGGTTAATATCAAACCATAGTTATTAGGTATTTAAGAAATTCCACCAAGTTTCGTACCTATATAGTTAACGGTATTCGTCATGTCGAGATAGTAAGAATATGTAAGATTGATGGATTCCATTCTAGTTGTTTACCTGTTTTCACGAATGTCACTATATAGTAACATGTATTGCGTTGGAAAGGCTTATAAATCCCCTCTCTGATAAGCCAGTTTCAGGTGGTACACTGTAAAAGTAACTAAGTAACCTTATAAAATCTGGTGACTTGACATGATTGAATAATGAGGTTAAAAGGTTAATACATTAGGTACCCGTAGTTGTTAGGTCAAAAGTTGACTAATATAAGAAATTAAATTCTAATACAGAATTTTCATGTGAGTATTTGACATTCTCGGATCAGATGTGATGAAAGTTAAAAATGCCGTAAGACTGCTGCGCACAGCCTAGGTATTTTGTCAATTTATGAGCATGAA
>JAAGZO010000520.1 GCA_024206195.1 bacterium
CATTGGGTAGAAGATATAATATTAAAAGGAATAGTGATCGCTGTGGATTATGATCATGAGAATGGAATTAGGATGAAATTAGTGTCTACCGAGTTTCAAAAAGAGTTTGGCCACTGGTTTGAACCGGGAACGGCCTTCAATTTTAGCAGAGCAGAGATAGTAAATGAACCTAAGAGCACTAGAAAAGAGCAATAAATACTACATAGCCACGATAGACGATTATAACGTAGGTGACATTGTTTATGTGCAACATTGGACCAAAGATATAATCATCAAAGGTACTATCATTAAAATAATAGACGGAAGAATAACCATGACATTACTTTCCACTGAATTCACATCAATTGATCCAGTGTTTGTACTAGGGCATGAGTTTACTTTTGATTCACAATTTATAAGGAACTATTATGAATCTTAGAGCAATGGAACACACAATAGCTAACCCAGATAAATCTGATAAGATTATTAAAGCAGGCATAACGGTGTGCTTCACCGGTAAGATAGAGAAATACACACGCGACGAGCTAAAAGTTAAGCTAAGAGCTAGAGGAATAAAGGTAGCTCCAGTAGTAACTAAGAACATAGATTACCTAGTAACAGGCACTATACGTGGCACAACTACTCTTAAGAAAACTAAAGCAGAGCATCTAGGAATAAAAACATTAACAGAGAAGCGTTTCTGGGAGGAATATGAGTAAGTTCTGCTTCGACCTAGACGAAGTACTAGTAGAAGGTGACCTAATAAAGAAAGCCAGTGAGATACTATTAAAAGAAAACAAAGTAGACTGTATGTACACAGGCAAAGATGTAACAAGTTACACATTAGCCGGAATACCTCAAGTAGTAAGAGATAAGACAATAGAGTTGTTCTCTATACCAAAGTACGCAGTGTGGGCAAAGAGACCTATACAAGGAGTGCGATCTTTTCTTGAGCTCTTACGCATTAAAGGACACGAGACATATATAGTAACAGCTAGGCCGGCCACGTGTCATAAAGAAACAGTAAAGTATGCACACGCAGAGCTAGGAGTTGATCCTGAGAAGGTACACTGCGTGGGGCCAGCTATAGCAAGTGAAGAATTTAAAGTAAGTAAGATACCAGAGATAGCCGGCATTGATCCTGATTATTACTTCGACGACAATGTACAGTTCTGTGAAGAAGCGGACTTCATGAACATTGAGACTTACCTTGTTGCCAATGCTTATACACCATGGAACTGTAACGAATACAACGATAGAATACATAGAATAAAGAACATATGTTTTTTCCCATACCATAAGATATGAGGTATAACATGATAAGACGCAACAAAACCTTAACAATTGCATTAGATTATATGAAGAAGAAGCTAAGGTCAAACGAGTGGGTACCTGGTAATAAGATTGATTCACTCAAAGTAATAGCAGAGAAGAAGAACATACCTGTACACGCTGTTAAAAGAGCAGTGTGGACACTCGAGAGCCAAGGCATACTCTCTAACAGAGGACAAGACGGATGCTGGGTAGTAGGCAACATAGGA
>JAAGZO010000040.1 GCA_024206195.1 bacterium
AATATTATCACAGGATCAGCTAGTACATTTATAGAACCAAAGGGACCTAGACAAGCTATTGCACTTTTTGCAAATGAGTACATTGGAGGAGCTCTCACTCTAGATCCAACAGCAAGACCTGGGACTCCAGCAAGTCAATGGTTACCAGTAACAAAAGGAGAACCTTCTACAGGAACGCTAGGAGCTAATTACCTACCAGGTTCGGTACCTTCATGGGTGGGATCAAGAGGAATGGAAGTTACTGTTTACTCAGATCTTACTACTAACAAAATGAATCTAGCATTCAGACAGACAGATGGTTCAGTTAATCCTCCTTTTACTAAAGTTAAATGGAAAACAATCATTGCAACTAAGAACCCACCTGAACAAGCTGTATTTACTAACACAGGTCATTCATTTGCTGCAAATAGCTGGGGAGGAGAATACTCAGGGTTGTCAACGTTACAGAGCATAGATGCTACCATAGGATACCAATACATGCAACAATTCTTGAAGTCAGCTGCATCAATGATGGGAGGAGCTGAAGGACACCAAATTGGGAGTACACGAGTTGGGTTGTATACCATAGGCTTCATACCAGAGACGTGGTTAAGAGGTCCAACATTATAAGGGAAATGGAGGAGTTTGATTGATTTGAGTCAAATGTATAATCAACTAAATTTATATATTTTTGCTTGCTATTATAAATGAGTAATAGAAATAATTATCATAGAAATGCAAATTCTTGGGCTACAAAGAAACAACATGGATGTAATAAAACAGTGAGGCAAGAGAAGTGGCTTGGAGTTGCTCCATTTTGCCAACAAGATGCATCAGATTGCTCTATGTTACAACCACAAGGAGAGTGGTCCTACGTTAGAGATGATAAGAGTGGAGATGGACCTCCGTGTTGGACAGGTCATAAAGTACTATGTGAAAGAACTAAGTGTATAGATAATAATCCAGAATACAATGACGCCATAAGTTCTTGGTGGGTAGGGGTTCCCCCGTTTTGCGCAGGGTCTCCTTGTGATTGTGTCAATCAGTATGGAGCTGTTCCATGGAGACAAGATCCAGTTGGAGAAGATCCACATAAACCTTGTTGGACAGGAGAAAAACAA
>JAAGZO010000521.1 GCA_024206195.1 bacterium
CAGGAACTCCGAAATGCTGCCAGTAAAGTTTCTTTCTTTCATATAAAGAAGACAACTGAACTTGAAGGAGCAGCTGGATTAATTGAACATGAAGAAGGAGAACACATTTCTATACGAGGGCCTGAATCACCACCTCCTAGTTCTGAATCAAAAACATCCACAGATGAAAAAGCAGAAGAGAAAAGAAGAAATGTTGAAAAGGAGAAAGCTCATCAGAGAAGATTTGAACAAGGAAAACGAGAAGAACAATGGAAAAGACAGCAAGAAATAAGTTACACTGAACAAGCGTCTCTTGCTCATCAAAGAGATCAAGATCGATTTTACACTGACAGAGGAATGACAAAAGAACAATATAACCAATTAAGCCAGGGGCATTTCATTCCGGCTACTTCAAGAAGATGACCTACTGTTTATCGTCCGCAAGCTTTTGCGAAATCTACAAGTTCTAATATTTCATTAGCGTCTAGGGCTGTTTCAGCTCAAGATACTCCTATGTCATCTACAACAGTCTCAGATCAAGATTATAATCTTGATGTGTTGGCTAGTAGTCTTTTGCAAAAGCAACAACACTATCAGCCAATACGTCAACCTGAAATTAGAAGACCTTTTGGTGCCTCTACAGAAGCTGAACAAAGGGTACCTTTCACCAATAAAGATCCACGTTTACAAAAGAGCCAGTTGAAAACTGTGAGATCAATGCCTTGGGAACTTCCATTTGTTCCACAACCTACAGCAGCTTTCTTAAATGAAACTAAATATTATTCTCAGGTTCCTTTGGAATTAAATCAGGTGGCAACGCTAAGATGTCCAAAGCTGACCGAGAATGAACAGATGGACTTTGAGGTAAATCTGTCTAAGTTTCTTCAGAATCAGCAGACAGACAAATCTCAGTCTTTAACTCATTTACTTCAGAATGTCAATTTGAAAGCCATACCTAAAGAAATGCTTGTTTGGTTAGAAGCCATTGCTACAGTTTTGCGAACCATGAAGATTTCTGAAGAAGAAACCTCTACATTGCTAGTCCTGATCATTCAAGACATGGTCCAAAAATCAGGATCTGAAATGATTTTTTATTGGCATCCTAATTTTCATCTGGCAACTGATTTGAAAATGAAGACTCAATTACCAGAATGCGTAACATTTGCTCAGAAGAACCCTAACCACCCATTAGCTGCTTCTCAGAAGTATCTAAACTTTGTTCCGGTCATGCCGGGATGGAATGTTTCTTATTCTTCAATGGCTATTAAAGAGAATGACTCATGAATTAAGTTTTGTCATGCTCTAATTGAATTTCTGAAAGGAGATGAAAATGTTGACAATACTGCGATTTGGCATCAACTTACTCTTCAATCCGGATTCAATGCATTTAATCCGGAAAGCTTTCTTTATAATTATGTTTTGA
>JAAGZO010000041.1 GCA_024206195.1 bacterium
GAAGGTTTACACCAATTAAAGTAAATCCGCATATAACTGCGAAGCGAAACGGGGGTTCAACTGATAGCAGTACAAAACGAACTTCACCATTAAATGAGTCTCCTAAGACCCTTGCCCAAGTGCGGAAAGAGATGGAGCAAAACATCACCAAATTTATTACTGGGGATTATGAAGGTAAGGTGCTGTATCTTCAAGTTCCTGCAGGAGCAGGCAAGAGCTATGCCACAACAAATGTAATAAACAAACTGTTTCCGTCAGGTCAGAACATTTTATGGTTTGGTTCAATGCATGACCAATTCAGTGACCTGGATAACCTGAGAGATAACAACTGGGTTCATATACGAGGTAGAAGCAAGGGACATGGGTATGTTCCTCAAAACTGCAAGCTGGTTGATGAAGCCCGTGAGCTATACAATAGACGTCTATCGGTTCCAGAGAATCTATGCAAAGAAAAGTGCAGATATTTGGGGAAGTGTCCATATTGGAAGCAACTAAAGGAAAAGGGGCACAAATTTATGCCACATCAAATGTTGTTCTTCTTTGACGGGAGGAATGCTCCACTAGTTGTATTTGATGAATTGGACCTGAAGGTATTCCTTGATTTATACAAGTTGGATGCCAATGAGCTTCTGCGGTTAATGAAGCAGGGGCACAAAAAGCGAAGAATCAGACAATTCTGGCAAGTATACCATGAGCTGCTTGTCAAGGGAAAGGGGCTGAGTGGAAGGGAGCTATACAATGCTCTGAAACGTTCATTCAAGGTCACTTCACTACGAGATTTGAGGAAAGAAATAGCGTCTTTGGATTTTAATACTACAGAAACTTCAAATGATGATGCCAAAAGTGCTCCCATCTTCGGGATTGGGCAGATTATGAAAGACATAATGTTATCAGAAATTGACAGTATCTTGAAGAGAGGAGGATTCAATCCAAGAATACACGTGAATCCTAGCCATACTACATACAAGAAGAGGACTCTTGACCATATAGAGGTTCGGGTCAGAAGAGACCCTCCAGAATGGTTGAAAGACAAACCTATCATCCTGTTGGGGGCCAAGGGAGACCCTCATATGTTCGTAAAGATATTTGGGAAGGCAAAGAATGACTTTTACCTCTACTCTCCCAAGATTGAATTACCTAAACAGGTTGAGGTCATCAAGGAAACAAAGCAGCTACTACCACAACCAACATTAAACAGTCCCAAAAACAGAATCTTGGTTTATAGAGAAGTCAGTGAATGCCTTGACGAAAAACTTGATACTTGTCTCATTTGCCACAACGACCATGAAGACTCCCTATCTGAGCTTTTCCCAGTTGAGAAAACAATCTATGACAATGGGAAGGTCAGTGAATACAAAGATACATCCCATTACTATGCTGTAAGAGGACTCAATCAGTGGAAAGATTATCACCAGATTGTAGTAATCGGTACTCCAACTCCTAACCTGGATGACATGATGAGACAGATAGAAACTATCTACTGGGATGAGGGTCCATTGGATAAGTCTGTAATCAAAAACGGTTTCTATGATTACCAGGACAAAAGGATAAGTCACTACCTTCACAGTTTGAGGGAAGATGAAATCTACCAGTCTGTTTTTAGAATAAGACCTCTTGATTTAAATGGCAGGGGCAAAATAAAAATTATTATAGCCAGTGCCTTACCACTAGAAGATATAGACCCTTATATAACAAAGAGGATAGAAATCCCAACAACAAGAGTTGATGCAGTAGACAAAAAGTATGAAGCTCTGAAAACAGCGGCAGATAGTCTGTTATCAGCGTATGGTTATTTCACCAATGAAGAGCTTTTGAGGGAAGGAAGTTTATTGTCCAATAAAATCAATGCTGACTTCGTTAAAAGAAACCGCAGAAGACTGATTAAGGATTTCAACTTAAGGAGGGTACCTAATAAATATCCTCATGTGTATGAGAAAAATCCATAGATTATGAATTTAGAAATTATTTGACTTTAACTTACAGTTTCCCAGCTAGCGTCTCTCTGACTAATAATTCTTAATCTAACTTAGGAAAGGCATGATACATATAATATATGTTTCGTGCCAAACCTCTTCTGAATAAACTCTCAGCTGTCTGAACTTAATTTCTTTGCCGCTAAGATTGCTTTTGGATTACCTTGTTAAGAATGTGTTTCCCCGTCTAGGGACATTTGGAATTTGTGGAGAATTCCCAACTTCAGTGGGAATTTGGAGCAAATAACAAATAGTTCCCTAGACGAACACCTCTTGGAATATATTCAGAATTAGTTTAGACAGACAGCAGCTATGAAAGCTTGAGAGTAGACACGATAAACACCTTTTTCACCAAAATCTCAAGATGAGGGGAGTATAGGAATAGCGCAGAAAATTTTGCGGACTTTATTTGGTATATGACAAATCCTGATAACTGTGCAAAGTCTACATACTCACTGCTATTTCATGCTTGCTTGTGATAGGTTCAAATCCGTATAATGCAGGCAATTGTAATAATGAAAACATAATAAAGCGGGGGAAATTTTTGTCGCTGGTTTTAATACCAGTAAAAGGAGATATTTAATGGGAATATCACTAATAATTACTCTGATTTTACTTTTATCAGCAGGTAGCTGAGGGATTATCATTCACTACTTCGTGA
>JAAGZO010000522.1 GCA_024206195.1 bacterium
ACTCTCAAAGATCGTAATAACTGTGATGAAATTACTAGGGTCGAGAAGGGTCGTGGTATAACTGTATCCGAGATCGTCAGTGTCTATGACGGTGATACGTTCAAAGTTAACGTGGACTGGTGGCCTGACATTATCGGAAATGCAATTTCGATCAGAGTAAACGGATTGGACACTCCTGAAATCCGTGGTTCGAGTCCTCTTGAGAAACAAGCAGCCTATGTTGTCAGAGACTACGTAAAAGAACTTTTGACGACTGCTACGTCTGTCAAACTTGAAGACGATGATGACGGTAGAATAGATGAGAACAATCGTGATAAGTATTTCCGTATCGATGCAGAGGTTTACGTTGATGGTATAAGTTTGAACAAATTGTTGATCAAAAAGGGGTATGCTAAACCTTACGATGGTGGGACAAAATCTCCTTGGACAGATGCGGAGCTTATCAGAATTATTAATAGTGTTGGAGGTGACCCAGTTGGAATGTAAAAATTGTAAGTCAAAATTCCATTACTGTGATTCTTGCTCACCAGAAACTTGTTGTGATAATGGTTTCTGCTCAGATGAATGCTGGGAAGGAAGTGATGATTATATCGCTATCAAAGAACGTTTCATGGAATTCATTGCATCATTGAATTCCGATCAAGAGGAAACCTTCAACCATCTGATTGTTGAAGTTGGTGAAGAGTATGACGATGAAATGGTAACATGGTTCGATGAACACAATACGTAACGGAGTAAATCTAAAATGGCTAAAAATAAGAAGAGAAAGAAAAAGTCTGTGAAACTTACTGCCAGTCGGAGTAAAGCTTACAGAAGTTTTCTCTATGCTATGGCAATCGTAGGTGGGACTGCTGCAGCTTTAAAGCCATTCTCGGTATCAATTGATTCTTCCGACCATCTTGATAAGATTATACGGGAGCAAAAAAGACTCGTAGAAATTGTCAAGCCAGTCGGGAGTTATCAGAAACATTTATTAGAGATAAACTTGAGATTGGCAAAGTGGGAGGCAAACTGTATCGATGAGGGTCGCCGACCTGAGGCTATCATCAATGCAGTTTCAGGTATCTTATTCGATGCATGGAAGAAGATGAAAAATCCAGAAAAGAAATGGGTTGAAAATCTTACTGATATGTGGACTGCACTGGACGAGGACGTAGTAGGTCTCCAAAATGATGACTTTATGGACGAAGCTTCTGAGATTTGTAATAACTTCGATGAAGAGTTTGATAAACCAGATTCTAACAAAGTGGACCTTGCTAGGTCATATGTGCAGATAGTAAAGGATCAAGTGAAAGGAGATACTTCTTGAGAATTAAAATAGCAATCGCATTTTTTGTACTTTCATTGTTTCATGGGACTGTTGTTAATGCTTGTACGTACAATGCTGGTAAAATTTACACACTTAAAACCAGTCAGTACTTATTTCCATGCAAGAGAAATCATGCGAATTGTATAAGGTACCTTGGTGCAACGAGGATTTCTGTTGCAAACGCATACTCAGCCAGAGGTAATAACTATACAATTCAATTCGGTGCTTGTGATCGTCAGTCAATACCGTTCACGTTTGACTATAATGAGCACTACGGTAAAAATGTGATTTCTTTCGATGGACTCGTCCTCCAGATAATCGAGGTTAAACTTAACAAACATATAAAATTTAAGATCATTGGGATAGAAACTAGAAAGGTAAACTGGTAAAATGGGAATTCCCATAGATATAATGAAACGGATTAATTTACATAGCTGTAGTTTTCACACACCGATGGCAGATACTGTCGAGATATTAATCAAACCTTTAAAGTACGTCGACTGTACCATAAACTTCTCGTCACATCTCGAGTCAACTTTAGGTGCACTTGTCGAAAAAATCTATGAGGCAGGAGTCCGGCAAGGAAAGTTACAGTCATCCGAAGTAATCAAAACTTTGATAATGAAAGGTTCGTAATGGAATGTCCTTATTGTGGATATAAGCATGGTTACTTCTGGGTTGAATCTGACTACCTTGAGATACGAGGAAAGAAAGGTGATTTTTATAATCTCTCTAATGAAGTAGTCGCAATTCGACATATGCCTTGGGACTCTCCTCATACTAAACCAGTTAATGGATGTCCTTCATGCGGTAGATTGTTTATTAGAGTCAATTAAAGTGGAGTACGATAATCTGTGGATAACAGTAGAATTTGGAGAGAGCGTTACGAGTACCTAGGTTATGAATCTGAATGCGATATGTGGCAAGATTTGTACGTAGATCAAGATATTAGAGGTAGAAAACTTGCTGACATGTTCGACTTGCGACAGACACATACTTATATAAGAAGGATAAAGAAATGTGGTCTGCCAGTCAGAAAGCCTGGTGGTGCAAGACATACGAAAAAGAAATTAGAACCGGAAGACCTTTGCGAGAATTGTGGTATCCATAGTAAAGGTAGTAATCGTAAATGGTGCTCAAGTTGTCATCGAATACTCAGTACGTCTGTTGATACAAGTATGATATAGGAGAAGTCATGTTAGTCAGAGTAGTAATAGCAATGGTCGTAATCTACATGTTCACAACCTGGGATGCTAATGCTGGTATCTTAGACTTAGATGCAAAGTGTACGTATCAACCGCACAAAACATACAAACTCAAGACCAGTCAGGTTTTGTATCCATGTAAAAGTCCTCACACTTTTTACATGGAA
>JAAGZO010000523.1 GCA_024206195.1 bacterium
ATTATTGAATCTGGATCTAATTCAGGTCCAGGTACCTTAAAACTTATTTTGAAGAGAATTCATATGTATGCAGATAGTACGGTGCTGTTGAAAGGTTCGCACTGTGCTAAATGCATCAGAAATCGATATTGCTCCCGCCTCAGAACAATTGGAGCAGCAGCTTTACGCGAATGCTTTCAAACTGATCATTCGTTACAAGGAAATTTGCATAATGCTCCTTGCTCTGCAACTGTCAGCAAGAATCAATATTTTAACAAGAGCATCGCTAGTATTGGCGTGCCTGAGTCACTTCTTTTAAAAGATTTCGAGCTGAGCGGTCGATTTGCTCGCTTACTTTCTTATTTCGAACTGAATAGACAAATAATAATTCAGCGAAGAATGCTGCGAAGAACAAAAAGTGTTGTCGGGAGAAGAAGAAGCAAAAACCTTAAAAGATTTGAACAGTCTCGTCAATCCAAATCTTTTGGATCCTAGTCATCAAATGATACTGATAATGGCAGTGGCAATGTCCCTGACCATTGTTCAAGAAGAACAGAATCAACAAGACTTATAAAGAAACTGGATAGTCAAGAATCCACTTCCATGGATCTTGATAGTCCAAGTCCACAAGAAAAGAAACCTTTCGTACTCTCCGATCAATTGCGGAAGGCATGTGAAGATAATCTGGAGTTTTCCAGACTTCTTTATGGAGAGATTGCCAAAGTTAGAACAAAATGTGTTGAATTTATTATTCGGTGGAAAATTCGATTTATAACTTTG
>JAAGZO010000524.1 GCA_024206195.1 bacterium
CAGGGGGTAGATAATGAAATCCATAAACTGGCATCCGGCTGATTCGACAAGTCAGCAATTACGAACAGGCATGATGGGTATGCAGCAATTCGGGGAGGGGATGACATCGTTAGCAGCCGCATACCGGCAAAAAGAGTACCAAGAACAAATCAGGCAATTAGAGATGGGACTTGGAAAAGAACTCATGGGCGTTCCTGTTGGTGAACAAGATGTGTTCGCAGACCTTCAAGGCAACATGACGAAGAGGGAGAACTTTCCCGATTACGGTACACCGCCACGAAAGATGGAACCGTCCAGAGAACTCTACAACGAGTTTTTAGACCAGCACAAAGACGACAATCGACAACTCGACTTAAACAAATACAACCAGTGGCTACAGCAAAATCGGCAACAACAAGAACAATACTTTCCCCCTATGAGACCTCAACAAGTAACAAGGAGAAGACCCTTAACTCAAGAGGAAAGAACAGCAGTAATCGACAAGTACAACAGGAAACTTAAAGTAGCCAATTCCTATATGCCGAAGAATGAAAGGGTAGAGCCGTTTGAACATGGTGGCATGAGTACGAAAGGCATGACTCCTTATCAAAGGGAAAGCTTAAAATTGGCTTGGGCTAAACACCATAAAAAGAAAGAGTATAAACCTGATCTTTTCTATAACACTAAAGAAAGAGCATATACTTATGACTTTAAGAAAGTTCAACAAGCAGGGAAAGAAGGAAGAGGGAATGAATATCAATTTGTTGGCAAATTAAATATAGGTTCTTTGATCTCAGGGTTACAGCAGAATGAACGAGCTTTAATGAAAACTTATGCAGATGAAGGCGAGATAGAAGATTTAAGAATGTTGATAAATGAATTAATGGGAAGGGGAACAGTTAAGGGACAGAAGTTAGATAAATTTAAAAAGAATATTCCTTTACTATTAGATGCTGCAAGTAAATTAAAAGCAGCAGGGTATGATGTTTTAGATAACGCAATAGAGAAAGCAAAAACTAAAGAACAACCTAAACCGAAGAAAACAAAACAACCTTGGGAATAATAAATGCCTAAATCTTGGAAAGAAACCATAGCGACTGACCAGTACAAAGCAGGGACAACCGAGCAGAAGCAGGAGTGGAAGAACAAATACTTCAATGAAGTATGTGCGCCTGAGTTTGATAAAGGTCAAGTTGCTCAAAAGAGAAAAGAGTTCTATGCCTACGCTGATAAATTAGAACCCAAGCAACCCAAATGGACTCAAGACGTTAGCGATATTTATATGTCCGGTTTCACGGGTAAGTCTATGACACCGCCGAAACCACCAACACCTGTACCTGACTGGAAAGCAAAGTATGGTGAGTTTTATAAAGAATCTCCTGAGTGGCAACAACACCCTAAAGGAGGAGGTGGAAGAATCGAGACTCCTTTTATAGACCCCGTTGTTGACCCTATAATGGGGGGAGTCTTTGGTTTAAAGCATGGACTTAAAGCAGGCTTAAAAGGGGCTGAGTTAATAAAAAATGTCGCACGGGAAGCATGGAGCGATTTTACATTTGGTGGTTCTGACATAGCAGGCGGTTTAACTAAAAAAGCTTTAAGAAAGTTCTCAGGAAAGAAAGTGGAAAAGTTCGTCCCTGTTACCGGAACTGATGAGATAGGAATGAAGGTTGCTGATATGTTCAAGGAAACAGACAAGGCAGCCAAAGACCTTTACAAAGTTAAAAGGGCAGAGAAGTTTCGTTCCCGATGGGTAGATGTCAGTGGTAACATAAAGAAAAAACTCAACGCCTTTGGCGAACCTGGCAAAGAAGTTGTAATGAAACACGACCTTACTTTGGGGTCGAGTGCTAAAGCTAACGAGATTGTTAATGATGCCTTTGATAGAATTTACAAAGGGCTTAACTCCAATCAGGAACGTATCTTGAATAACATTATTCAGTCCAACAGAACATCAGGAATAGGTAAATATAAAACCGGCGTTAGTAGCCCGAAGGGATTTGATGGAATAGATAATAAGATTTATTATGACGGGGTTGATAAATTTGAAAGAATCCCTCTTCAAGAAGCAGAAATGCTTAAACAAAGGGCAGCAGAATATCATAATATTTATCGGGAAAGCCTGAGAGAACAATATCGGAATGGAATCTTAACTCAAGAAAACATAGAAGCGTTAATGGAAAAGGGAGATTACTCCCCAAGAAGATATATTCATCACATCGACCCTGATGGTACTTTCGGGTATGGCGGGAAGAAAATAGAAGCAAAGAACACAGGGATTAAAAGTCTTGAAAGTGGAAGTGAAGAATTACTTGAAAAGAACTCCCGCTTACTGCTTGCTGATTCTATCAATTTACATCAGGCGTTAATATTTAAAAATAAAGCCAACCAGTCCCTTTACAAGTTTGCAAGAGAACTTCCTGATAACGGCTTTGTGAAGATACACAAGGGAGAAGCACCTTCTGGATATGACCCGTTAAATGTATTCTTCAAAGGCAACAAAACCCAACTAATAATGAAATCTGACATTGCTAAAGGCTGGGTGAAGAACGATCCTGTTATCAACAGTGCAGCAGCAAGGGCTATGGAATGGGCAAGCGGTACTAAAATATTAAAGGCTATGGCAACAGGTTATAATCCTGAGTTTGCCATC
>JAAGZO010000525.1 GCA_024206195.1 bacterium
TCTTTGTCCTTTGTCGATCTTGTGTATTGTAAAGATGACTGGGAACTGGAGGAATTTTATTGTACACAATTTCATTCATCTTGTCCCAGTGTTCACGAGTCAATGGACTGTCCTCAGGAGAATCTCCGAGTACTTCAATCCATAAGTCAATCAAAGGAAAATAAGGATAAGCGCTATCGTTGATTGGTTTTCCATCAGATTTCAAAGTTGAAACGTTTCCTCCAACTTCATACTTTTGATGATCAATAAGCAAAATGTTCTTCTTTTTCTTTGCAAATTGAACTTTCCACTGAGTGATAGCTTCGATACATTTTGTTCTAACTTCAGCAGTTTCTCCATGAAGGAGTCTCTTAAATTCCGGATTTTCAATCCATTCTCTTTGTACTTTCTGATCAATAGTAGTCTGATAGGATTCAAAATAATGTTTCTCTTCAACTTTTCTTAAAATATTCAAACCAGAAGTATTTATTAGCATACCCTTTCCAAACAAAGGTGTTGAGTATGTTAATGTATTGTCTATTTTGCGTCATCCGCAAGCTAAAAGTTTGCTTCCAGTTGATCTTAACAACTTTGGAAAGATTATTGTGTCTTATAAGTTTCCACCTAATAATGGGGTGAAATATATGACATATAACAAGGCGCTGCGAACCCTGCATACAGCTCCTACAAGATTTTCTTGAAGGTAGCTGTAACTGTATGCATTCAAAGTTTACATGTCCAGCCATTGGTCATGTAATTACTGGTGACTGTACCTTGATTGAGAATCCAACACTGAGAGAATTATTTCTAAAAGGAACAAAGTACAGAGAGCCAGTTCAGATTGACTGGGAGAATGTGCTTTCAATAGCTCAGTCAGCGGTGGAGCTTTTTGTTACTGCTCTTCACAAAAAGACCAAAGTTCCACTGTCTGCCTTTCTAAAGTATAGAGAGAAAGCTTGTCACATCGCTGAGAAAAGGGTTAGACAGTGTAGGGTAATGCACTGTAATTTACCTGTTGTGCCTTGGACCTTGCAA
>JAAGZO010000526.1 GCA_024206195.1 bacterium
TCCTACTACTGCTACTATGGCAGACTTCAGCACCTTGTTTCCAGGTTTGCCACATGCCATTATCATAGGCAATATGTTCTACTTGTATAATATTTTGTCTAAACACTCTGGGAAGCAGTACCTGATGGTTGGATATAAACAGTGTTATTATTCAGATAAGTTGTCAGCCTCTGGGACTTCCTGTATTATTATTATTCAGTGTTATTATTCAGTAGACTTACTATAAATGACATTCAGGATTTGACTCTTTTCATTCTGCAAAACACCTTTGTTCAATTTGGAGACTTCATCTTCCAGCAAATTTGTGGAGTGCCAATGGGGAACAATGACAGCCCCCTTCTTGCTGATCTGACCCTCTCAGCTATGGAATTTCGGTTCTTGAACAGTTCTATACACTATCAAGAAGCTTGCCTGCTAAATCTTACTACACAATACATCGATGACCTATTTAACTGCAACTGTCCTAACTTTCTGGATCACTGCAAGAATATATATCACTCATCTCTTGTGCTTGAAAATACAACTGGAAGTGGCGATTCTTCTAATTATCTGGACCTTACTATTGTGAACGATGGTCAGCAACATTTTGTCAAACTCTTCAACAAAGCTGATAGCTTCAACTTTACTGGTCAAAGGTTCTCACATGTCGACAGCAATGTTCACAGTAATTTGGGATATAATACTTTCTATGTGCAAATGGTTCGAATTGCAAGACTAAGTACCAGGGCAATAGACTTTAAAGAGAAATTGGTGGAAATATATAATGCCTTCTGCAATAAAGGATTCAATAGATTTGAATTGCAA
>JAAGZO010000527.1 GCA_024206195.1 bacterium
ATCACAATATACATTGGCGGCATTGTTAGTGGTGGTGGTCAGAACCTCATTTTTCTGCCAAATCAGGCCCGTAACCTCATCGGTCACGGTGTCACCATTATCTGTATAGGTGGGGGTGTTAATGCTATAATCTGAATCTTCCCCAAAGGTATCCGTATAACTGATCGTTTGACCGGTATCAGGCAGCTTTAGCATTTGCCGGGTGCTTTTAGCATAAACGGAACTTGCGATCACGACAAGGGCTGCAAAACTCGCTATTTGCACTATGAACCGAATTTTCTTAAACATGGTTTTTTCTCCTTAGATTTGGTTTGAACAAGTAGATACGATTTGATCTGGTACGTCTCTTTTTTTTGGCAGAGCTA
The DNA here is from genome assembly GCA_024206195.1 of bacterium. The sequence goes on from JAAGZO010000527.1 coordinate 366, forward strand.
GGAATTATATTTTCATCTACACATCCTCGAGTTTCAAGGTTGGGCAAGGGCTAACGATTTGCGTCAGCCGCCGGGTGGGTGCGGCGTGAGCAACTTCGCCACAGAGCTAACCAGAATGCGCGTGAAGACGTTGAAATCGCGCAAGATAACCCGGTCGGCTGCACGCGCGGTTAGCGCGGCCTTTGCTTTTACCCAACGAATTTGCTCCCCTGAAAAACCCACCAGATTTTGCCACAATTCACTTTCGCTCACGAAGCAAGCAAAAGTTATCCGCTCCTCACTCGCGTTTCACCTTCGCCCAACAACGATTTGATTCGCGCACGCTCATTCGACTACCCCGAAGGATAGCTTTTGCGCTCTTGCCATGTGAGCATTACTACTTCTCGCCAACTCGCCACATTTACCGTCAGCAGCTTTCGCCAAGCGATGATCGCCATTTCGCCCTGCCTGGAACTAGCAAAAGTCATCCGTAGCCTGTCGGAGGATGTCTTTTGCGGTTCTCACGAAATCTCATCGGAATCGTTGCAAGTTTCTCCGACTCGTTATTCATCACGTCGTCGTTTTACGTTCACACCTCAATATTTTCTTGCAAGTGTGAAACAGAGTTAATACAAACTATGTTTGCAGTATTCTTCGACAAATGACCTTCTGTAATGGAAGCGTTGTTCAATTTAATTTTTTGAGCTTCCCCAATCGGTGTAGATGTCAACAGACTAATCATAGTACGTATTGAACCCCCATGTGCGACAATGACAATTGGGTTATTTTTACGGTACGGAATAGTCGAAATGAATTCTTTAACTCGCTGGATAAGGTTAAATGGAGGCTCACCATTTGGAACTGGTGATATTTGCAAATTCTCCCAGAGCTTTAATGTCATAGGGTAAAGTTTTTTTATTTCATCCCATTTATGACCTTCAAGATCACCAAAACCTAATTCTCGTAACCGTTTGTCTGCAACGGGAACAACATTGCGCTTACTGCTTATTATTCTTGCTGTCTCCCAAGCACGCGACAAATCACTACTAATAACCTGTATAAAATTCACCCTGGAAAGACGTGACGCAACCATCACTGCTTCCTCTAGGCCGCGTTTATTCAAAGAAATATCCTTTTGGCCTTGAATTCTATTTTGTCGATTGTAATCTGTTTCTCCGTGTCGAACGATTAACAGCCTGGTCATTTGTCAGCCCGGAAAGTTCTAACCACTGATGAAACATATCTGATGTCTTGCAAACTCATGCGGTGATGTAAAGGCAAGCGCACTAAGCAACTACTTACCTTCTCGGTCACAGCTAATTTATCCCGTTTACGAATATATTTCTTGCCCATCTTGGACAAGTGTAATGGTTGATAATGGAAAGTTGCCTCAATATTATATTTCGCGAGCAGTCGTAATAACCCATTACGAGATTCATTAGATGGCATTACTAAATGAAAAATATGATATGTACTAGTCTCAGGAGTTGGAGGAAGTTGTACTCTATTTTGTTCAGCCCAATTGTGCAAGTCATACATATAACATTTCCAAAGACTTTGTCTATGTAAAAGAACTTGTCTCCATCCTCTTAATTGAGCATATAGAAATGCAGCACTTATGTCTGACATAAGGTAACTCGAACCAACATCAACCCATGTATACTTGTCAACTTCACCATCAAGAAATGCACGTCGATTTGTCCCTTTTTCTCTTATGATTTCCGCCCTTTCAATCAATTTGGGATCATTCAAAAACAACGCACCTCCTTCCCCACAGGTGAAGTTCTTAGTACCGTGAAAACTGTGGGTAGACATAGATCCAAATGTGCCTAGGTTCTTACCATTATGTTGTCCAAACAAGCCGTGGGCGTTATCTTCTATAATGGTCAAATTATGTTGTCGTGCAATTTCAACAATAGGAGCCATATTGCAACCATGACCAGCGTAATGTAAGACTACTATTGCCTTGGTGTTTGTATTTATTAAGCTAGGTAGCGAATTTTCGTCAATATTGAGGGTGTCAGGCCGAATGTCACAAAAAATGAGCTTTGCTCCATGAAGAACAAATGCATTAGCAGTTGACACAAATGTAAAGGAGGGCACAATGATTTCACTACCTTTAACATTTACAAGTAATGCAGCCATTTCGAGAGCATGTGTACATGAACTTACAAGAAGTACTCGTGGCACTCCGATGGTATCCTGCAAAAACCTTTCACACTTTTGAGTAAAAATACCATTTCCCGAAAACTTATTGTGTGTTACTGCTTTATTTACGTAGTTCAGTTCTGAACCAATCAAAGTGGGCTCAGAAAAATTGATTTGATATTTCATTTTTGCTCACTATTGCGCCACTTTGAGAGCACAGATGCTATTGGTTGTGATATAAACTTTGGCACTTGGTCAACTGATTGTGTCGATGAAACTGCATTAAGATGAAACGAAGTCTGGCTGCAAAGATATTGAAACTTTTCCTGACGTTTTCTCAAGTTATCATTGCAGTCAAATTTTCCAACTATCATACTTTCACAAATATTATTCCAAAATTGAGATTGTAAGACAGGGTTATCTCTCAGCCACCAATAGAGCCATTTGTCGGGTGGAACAAACAGCTTGTTGTTAATATAAATCCAATGCACTAATTGTCCTATGCAATAATTCAGCTTTAGATTTGCTTCAGCGTATAGACCTCGTAATTGATAGGTTTGGACGTCAACGAAGTATGCGTTATTAATCGAAGTCGTATACATCTTGCGAAGATAAACTTGTTCCTCGTTGGGAAATTTGATTTTTTGCTCGAACAAATGTCTCAAAGCTCCTTCGGAGTCTATCCAGCTTTGATTAAATGACTTCTCCCATCTATTAGATTGAGTCCAGCGGTGGTCATCAGCTATCCAAATTTTTGGTTCAAGGGGTGCTTTTGCAAGTTGATGGTAGTCAAGAAATTGTATTGAGGGGAAAAAACCGTCGATATGAAAATCAATTACCCATGACCACTCTGGATGACTTCCTGGAAGATTAATATATTTTCTATATGAAGTTGAATCAACGAATAGATATATATCTATGTCTTGACGGTTCACTCCATCATACCACCCACGCCCGATACCCCCACCCAATGTTACGCCTAAACAACCATCTACATTATTGAAAAGTTCCTTTGCCAGATTTTGGAAAAGGAGTTTATGCTGATGGAAGAGATTGTGAGTTCTAAACATAACACTTTCCGTTTTTAATGATCTTCTTTCCTTGCAACAACAATCAAGCGGTCAGGCATTTGTGCTTTGTAAGGCAAAATCGAGCCTGAATCTATGATTTCAAATCCTGTAGACCTTAACAGGTTGTTCAATTCCTGGGGGAAGAACAACCGTGCAACCGAGCGATCAAAATAGATCGTATCATCAGATTCAATCTGCCATTTCCTGTTGGTAATCATAGCCTGCATATCTTGATCAATTTCGTGATCTGTCTTTAAATGAATAGTGCTTCCATTACCATTAAATACAAGTTCACGTTTAATCATAAAGCGATTACCTTTGAATAATGCTAATATGTCAAGAACATCAATAATCACTAAACCCACCGGCAACAGGCACTTATGAATTCCTCTCAAACTATAGATTATGTCTTCAAAGGTCAAGTTATAAGAAAACACCGATTGTAAACACAGAATTGCATGAAACTTTGATTCATAACGCAAATTGCACATGTCTCCAATTTCAAAGGACAGAGTGCCTAGAGAATTGTGTGTCTGCTTTGCCATAGAGATCACATGCTCATTAATGTCACAACCCAATACTTCATATCCGTATTCTGCTAGCTTTGCTGCGTGATGTCCTGTCCCACAACCTAGATCTAAAAGAGATTTACCTATAACGTATCTACTAAGAATCTCTAATATACAGTCAACTTCATCTCTAACCCTTTCGTTATTCACAAGTTCCCACACCCAAGGGTGCTTTTTATATAAATCGTAAATGGACGGCACATTTGATTCTATCATTATTCTTTTCTATCCTCTGATTTGAAGCTTTGCTCCCAATTTTGCTTGAGAACACAATCTGCGAATTTAAGTTCAGACTCTGATGCTATGCCGAGTTGTTCTCGGTGTCCCAAGTGAAAGAAATATTCTAGAAGAGCCTTGAACAGATTGTCAACATAAGTTTGTTGATAAACACTTACAAGGTCCTGACCTTCGACAACATCTGGATTCTGTTGACAGAAAGTTGGATATTGCATTCCTATCTTGCGTTTTCGTTGTAGTTGGTCAGCAAAAGTCATTGGATGGAAGTGATAAACTATCGCATCTAAATTCCCTGCAATTTTGAAACCGTGTCGCCTCCAACGTAGTCCAAGATCAGTATCACCAAACCCATAGGTATAATCTTCATTGAAACAACCAACTTGGTGAAAAGCACTATAGTTAAGAGAACAATTGCCTGTAATAAATTGACCTAGTTGTAAATCGTTTATATCCTCTGGCTCGACGAGTAATGTATTTTCAATAGGTCTGAAGTGTGCTAAATGCCGACCAACCTTCATAGCTTTATGCCAAATAAACCTACCTATCACTGCTATGGGCTGTTTATGTTGATTGTGTGTTTCTAGATGTTTTTCCAACAGATGGGTATGAGCTACACAATCTTGATCTAGAAAAAGAACATATTCACTATTACAAAGACTCGCTCCGCTGTTATAGGCAGCATACGTTCCTCGATTCGTGGTATGTTTTATCAGTTGAATATCTAGATAAGACATTCTTTGTCGGAATCTGTTTGCAACTGTGTAACTGTTATCTTGGCTGTTGTCGTCCACAATCACAACTTGGTATTGCTCGTCAGAGAGTGTCTGCTCACCCAAGGCATTTAATGTTTCAAACAGAATATCTCCGGCATTATACAAAGGCATTACAATGGCTATTCGTTTCATATTTACCTCCATTGAGTTACCCTCATTACGAGGGAACAATATCCCCTAAATCAGAGCTCACAATTTTCATAGAATGTGAGGGAACAGACAAATGCTCTATTTCATTGTAACGATTCTTGTAACAATGATTGCAGGCATCAAATCTCGCAACGATTGGTCTAGACACAACATGCTGTTCTCGCAAATTTTGGTAACTAACGCCGTTCCAAATTTGATGAAATGGTTGGTCTTTGAGATTTCCTACAATGTTTGAAGGCATCGAAATCAAATTATCACAGAAACCAATCTTTCCTTGATAATCAATCGTGCAATATGTCCAAGGATGAATACATCGATCAATCAATTTGTCTTGGTATGTTAGTTCTGGATGCAGGGATTCACCAAGTTCCAGCGAAATATTGCGTGTTCTTGCAAATTCAGTGGCTAGAAATAGTATATCTTGGAGACGAGATTTGCATTGTTCTAGTCCAAGTGGATCATATTCCGAGCAAGAAATTGGAAATAGTTTGATCAAGTTAATTTTATACTCGCTCATGAGTTTTAGTATCTCCACTAGCTCATGTAGGTTATCTCTTTGCACTGTTGTAGAAAAATAGACATAGTTTCCAACATCAAACCCGTATTGTTCATACCATTCAGCAAGATGAGCTAAATTCCATTGCACTACATCAAAATTTGCCCCTGTCCGAATTTTTTCAAAAGTGCTTTTCGTTGCCCCATCAAAAGACACAGCTAGAGTTGCACCTTGCGATGCTAACTGTTGCCATACAACATCTCGCTTGATAGCTAAATTAGTAAATAACTTTAATTGACATCCGAATTGTGATGCGTAGTCTACAAATTTGGGGAAGTGTTTTAAAATAGTGCTTTCACCAAAACCGCGCAAATCGACTAATTCTGCGTATGGAAACAACTCATCTGCAACAGATTGAAAAATCTTCCACAACATATTCTTTTTTGGATTAAAGTGGGATTTTACTCTACACATAGGACAATATAGGTTGCAGTTTTGTGTCAACTCAACAAATATAACTCTCGGATAACTTTGGAGTACTTTTTTACCTTCTTCATACTCGGCAATGTTTAATAGTCTATTTGCTGCTTTGAGTTCAGAGAACTGACTTTCAATAACTGGCAGATTGCGTGTTGACACTTTCATATTCCTTCAAGTAAGTGATCAAATCCTTGATTTTCGTATGACGGTTGAGCTGGAAGCGAGTTATGGTATGAGTATCATGATGCCAGTTTTGTACTCCTTTTGAAACTGAAAATGCTATATCAAAGTGTTTGCGTACTAATGCTTTTACCATTAAATTATACTCTCCATACGGATAGGAAAAAACTGGAACCTGAATGTTAAATGTTCTTTCAAGTTTATTTCTGCATTCTGCAAGTTCTTTATCCAGTTCAGCCTCGCTAAATTTCCTTAGATTGTGATGAGTTCTTGTGTGAGCCCCGATTTCAAAGCCACGATCAATAAGGTTGCTAATTTCATCCTTTGTCATATGACGAATAAATCGATCAACACGATGATCCCAACAATTTATTTTGCCAATATATTCTGTGATAATAAAGATGATCGCTGAAAAAGAGTGCCTTGCCAAAATTGGTAATGCGACTGAAATTGTGTCCTCGTATCCATCGTCAAATTGAATCGAGATTGCATTATTAGGAACATCTTGGCCTTCAGAAAACATGTTCCATAGCTTGGCAATGGAGTAGGTCTGGAATCCCATTTCATGTACTATTTGCATATGAACATCGAACTGTTTTTTACTTACAGCAGTAATGTCACAACCTGATTCAAGAACGGTATGATACAATAGCGTGGGGACTATGAATTCTGGAATATGGTTTAATACCCTACTCATTGTGTTCCTTTTTGAAAAGCATATGTCGAATAGAATCCGTTACAGCAAAATCAAGTAAGAAGCCTTCACTTGTTAGGTGAACTATTATTTCCGTTAGCTGGCTAGACGATAATAAATTGGGATGAAATTCCACAAGAATTCTCTCCACAGACTGGAAATCCCATACCTTGAGTAAATCATATTCCCCACCCTCAATATCGACAACTAGTACATTGGCATTAACTTCTTTTTGAAATGCGCTTATTTTAATATGATGACATAAAATGCCTCGTTGGGACTTGGAGTACAACAATGAAGATGACCAAATATCATCAGTAATAAAGAATGTGCTTGTGCCATTTTCTTTTGTCAATATGCCTTCATAAATATCCAACACAACGTTATTCATTGATGCAGTGTTCAATATAGTTGGAATACAATCTGGATTAGCTTCTACGACTGACACCTTTTTTGCATATTTCGCAGACAACGTTGCAATGAACCCAATACCCCCGCCTATACAAAGGACCACATCAGTGCTTTTAAGAATACTCTTGAGAACTTTGGCATCTTCAAATTCATACTCATTTCTGAATATATTATTTACCATACACCAAGATAGTAAATTGTAATCAATCGGGATTCTTATTCCAAAATGGATTATTTCCTTAGGTTTTACTAAATGTCGAAAGCACGCTAAAAGTGTTGATCTGATATGTGTAAACATTTATTGTGACTTCAGAATGCTGTCAAGCACTCTTTCGGCAATTTTTTGCCTTGAATATTCGAGCGAGGGTCTACTTGTTTGATTTAGTAAATTGCTTATTGATTTCTTCATTGTAGATACATCTATTGTGTCAGGATCAAGTGATATAAAACCTTCATCTGACAGCATGTTTGCTCGATGAGTTTGTTCAAGACTTCCATAATCTTCGGGTATCACAATGGCTCGACAACCTGTCATCATCAATTCAACAACAGTGTTGTATCCGGCTCTACAAATTGCCAAGTCAGCGTGTTTTAATATATCAATAAAATATTCTAAATATTCACTAACTATAATTGATTCTTTGCTGTATTGTAATTTTCGATCTGTTAATGCAAGTGTATTAAGGTAAGGGCTTACTACGACCAGGAGAACATGAGTGCGTTTCAAATCCATTTCATAGAACGCGTAGGTTATAGATTCAAGAATTCTTTCCGAGTATAATCCATGACCTAAATTGGCTACTATCATCTCTTTTTCAAGTGGTAAATTTAAGCGATGCCATATATCTTCTCGTGGAAGAAGCTCATCGTGATTTTTCATTGCCATTTTTCCTACAAATTCAACCTTTGGCTGAATTCTCGGTACTTGTGACAAGTTGAAAAATGAACTTTGCAAATTTTCTTGGTCCTCAAAAATAAAATACTTATCAAAGACCTCGGCTAAATCAATGAATGTAATTCCTCTTGTAATGCGTTTAAATGGTGGTTCTATAACAGGTAGACTAGAAATAATACCTCGACTAAGATAAGCACAGATGAAACTAAGGTAGCCCATTTGCTTTTTCAACAACCAGGGCACTAGTTCCCCGTTTAGACCAATGACATGATGATCAATTAACAGAACCGAAGGGGCATATGCAGTAAATACCGCATCAATAATTCCCTGTCTCAAATGCATACATTCTTGTATAGAGGAATTTTTGAGGTAACGTGGTATGTATGGAAAGTTTGCTCCCATATTTTCAGTGAGTGGCTTTAAGGAAGGAATTTTTATTACTTCAATCTCATTGGAAAGAAATCTTTGTGGGGTTCCTGTTGGCGAAATAACCAAAAATTCTATCTCTTTGCAAACAGCTCGCAATCCGGATAACAGGGAGATTCCAATTGACGAATGTCCAATACCAGCATTATCGGCTGAATAAAGTAAAAGCCTAAGCCTAGAGTTCTTTACCACTATTTATATCTTCTCCAAAAGCAAGGAACATATTCGTCAATATCACCTTGATTAATATATTGATTGTCCTGTCTTTTTCTTGATTGGTCTTTTGAACTCGCAAACACTTTTCCTATGACAATAATAGATATAACCAACCAAAAAGCGAACCAAATACAAAACAGGACCTCACAGTGAGTACTATTTAACATAATCTAATCTTCTTGCTCTTTACATCATGTCGGCTATACGCAGATGTCAGACCGTGTACCTCAAAATACCAAAACCCTACTATAGACTATAGTCTAGCCACCAACACTAGTCTCGTGTGAACTTGTACGTTTTAGAGCCACAGTGATCTCGCTCCGGTTGTGAAATAACTGACGGGCACCAATAACCTCATACCATTTGCACATCACCTCAAAAGATGATGTAACAACTCGCCTTCCCCCTTTCTTTGGCAATTTCAGTGTTATTAGGGCCCATCCACTATCCTTCAGATTTTTGGCTGCCATTCCCATAATCCGTGCTGAATCTCGTGCATCCATCCGTATATCGTTTAGAATGACATCGAACTCCTTGTCAGTCTTCACTAAATACCTTTGTGCTGCATCACGTATATGTTTCACAGCCAAGTCTGAGGCAATATACGGATCCAACTTCGCTGGGTCCACCGCCACAACATTCATCCCATACTTGCGTAAAATCCGTGTCCATCCACCAGGAGCCGCTCCCAGATCTAGTGCTGTGCCACCAACTTGCAGACTCAGCTTGAACAACTCAATTGCTTCGAGCAGCTTGAATTCCGCCCTGCTAACTTGGCTCTTTTCGCGCTTGAAACGCCGTACCCCCCCCGCCCAATCACTTATGTTGTCTACAGCGTGCGACAACCCAAGGTAACCCTGCCCAGAAGTAAGAACTACTGATAGAACCTGTCTTGGCTGCCGCACATCCAGTGGAACACCTTGTTCTATGAACACTTGTGATAGCCTTGCATTGATATCGTATCTCGCATAAGGCCAACCACTTCCCACGAGCCGTGTTTGCACTGAGAAGGTCTCGGTCACGCTCATACAGGGAATAAACTGACTACATACCACTGTAAGATAATCCAGGTCGGTTGCCTCCTGCCTTAACGGTACGCAGACCTGAACCGGGCAAATATGACGGCAGAATATTGGTGGTTGTTTCCGTAAATGCGCCGTCAACGAGTCCCAGTTCGATTCCAATTCCACCCAACCGACTCCAGGTGCCAGCCATTTGTGTAATTGCAGGCCCGGATCAATAATGCGGACTTCGTTCAAGGCAATGCTGCCTGAAGCCGCATCTGACGTCAGTATTATATGTGTGCTTCTCTCAATATCAATCATTTGTTAGTAAGTCAACGCGCTAACGGTTCGGTTCATCCGCTTGGCGGGTCTGGCGTGAGCAACTTTACTGAATCAACAACTTCTCAGGCGTGGAGCAGTTGAAAAGCGCGCCGACTAGCCAAGTCGGATGCAACCGGTGGTTAGCGCGGCCTTTGCTTTTGCCCAACGAATCCGCTCCCAAGGTGCATTTCCCTCCACGTTCTTTCGACTTGCCGACAAATCCGCTTCCCGCTTCAACCACATTGCTTCACCAGCGCACTTTCGCTCCGCGTGACCGAATTCTGAGCTTCGTTCAATCGACCGAACTTTTTGACTCTTTCTGTTAGACTATATATTTTGTGACCTTGTTTATCGAGTGCGGACGGCTTGATGGATGGTCAGGCATGGTACTCTATGATTGTAGTTGTGGATCATAGCTAAAAATCACCACCCCGCATTTTGAACAGCGGTATGCTTCATAATATGTTAGACCGCCTGATTGATATTCACTTGCAGGGCGGGTTAGGCCGCTTGTTGTCGAAAGTCATCAGTCAAAAGAATTGATCAATGTTTCCAGTATTTTGTATACAGTTATTGCTATCAGGAGAAAACCTGAAACATAACTTACCAGCGTTCTTGCTGTGATTCCAATTTCTGTTTTGTCCTTGAATAGTTTTGTCGTGCACTGTTCAACAGTGCCCCCTATGACTGCACCCATCATAGCCAGTGCAACAACCTCACGAGTTCTATGAATAGCAACTATCGTGCCAAGTCCCACCGCAAGTCCAGCAATAATCGCCCATTCATACTTCATAACGACTCGACAAACAGTCAGGAGACTAAACATATTTATTATTGCACCAGTGAGTCCCCCGATAACTACTCCGGTTATAGCAAAAATGGGTATACTAACAAACATCGGAATAGAAGTCGTCTTCCATACGATGTACCCATCGAGAAGTCCCGCGATTGC
>JAAGZO010000042.1 GCA_024206195.1 bacterium
AATTGCTCATAAAAATATGAGCTGTTAATTGTTTAGTGCCATCAATATACGCAAATGCATCTGTAAATGTCAAGCCATAAAAAGATTGTGCATGATGTAGCCGAGAACTTTCACTCATTAATAACCACATAGAAGACTACTTCTTGATCATAGTCAACTCACTATACCCAAGATACTTACCATTGTTATTGAAGTTTTCAGATCGAACTAATCCAACGCCTTTAGCATACCATTCAGTAGCACTACTCTTCACAGTAAAAGGAATAATCCCGCCAATTGTTGTCTCAACCTTATAGGAAATCCTTGCACATTCGAATGTTCCAGCTGGTGTTTCACGGGCCTCAATAGCATCAACCTTACGATCATACACACGAATATTTATTGTCACAAAAGGAATCCCAGCATTTTCAACAACGACCTTCATCTCTCCTTCATTCAGTACATCACCAGGTTTGGGAGCTGATGGCAACTCTAGAAACTTCCCAGTAATTGTGGTTTCCATATTATCATAAGCCTGCAAAGACTCATTATTCATAAACATGCTAAAGTCAAAACGAAAAATCCCCTCTTGACACTCTACAACATACTCTGTGTTTGCAGTCTCATTTCCCTTTTTATCTCTGCTTTGATTGCTCACTTTCACCGTAAGATGACTACCATCTTCAACACGCTCCAACACTTTGTGGTAGCAACTTCCAGTTAATTTCCCATTTGTTTTGTAAGATGAAATCTCAAATTCGCTCCCTTTTTCCATAGGAAAATAAGGAGTGCAATCCTGCGCACTGACATGTGAAAAACAGCCAAATACAAACGCGACAATAAGAAAAACAGATTTCATTTGGGAGTTATTATTGACTTGTTTCTTGATCTATAGAGATTTAGCTCAAAACTACACATTTATCTACACCTGAAAAGCTTTCCCAGTGAAGAATACAAATCCCTTATAATGTGTCTCTAGTTAGGATTGAAAGCAAGTGAGATGGAAATAGTAAACAGGTCTTTAAGCCTACTCTGGACTAATGCGATGTGTATCGTTGTTATCGCGCTCGATGGCTGCTTTCACAATATAAACCTGCTCAGCAACATAGGCTAACTCTTTGTGTTGGTTTTTCTTCAACCACTCAACACCGTCTCGATATCCATCTCCGGCAACAGCCAAATAAGCGAGCGGTTTAAAATCGTGTTGAAACAACCATTTCACAGCATCTTGATTCCCTTCTGCTCCATTTACAGCGGCCATCAAGGCAGGATGATTTTTCAGCAACCACTCGCGCGCATCATCTTTATTATGAAGTGCATAAGTAAAAATACCAAGTTCCTGATAGCCATTTTTCATGAGCCAATCTCGAATCTTCTTATTTCCAGAGATCGCTTCAGCCCAAGCAATCAAAATTTTCTGTGGGTAATCATAGCTCATTATTACAAATATCGAAAATTCTTCGGGGATGTGAGCAGA
>JAAGZO010000043.1 GCA_024206195.1 bacterium
CCAATACAAAAAAATAATATGATAGAGCATTGGAAGAAGAAACTAGGACTAGAGGAGTGGACGATTGACGCAAGGCAGATAGACCCTGCATCAGTTACCTACCCCGATGACTGCGTAGGCGATGAGAGATTCTTTATAGGCATCATGCCTCAAGAGGAGTCATTATACGCTACGATATTCCACGATAGACCACTGACCGAGGAGGACATAGTGCATGAGCTACTTCATGTAAGGTATCCAAGCGAGTCAGAGGAGTGGGTTAACAAGGAGACAACAAAGCAGATGACCATAACGGAGATAGATACATTAACATGGAACGTACCCGACATACTAACCGATGTGTTCAGTAAGTACGATGAGGATGCAGACCCATACAAAGAGGCAGAGCGTTTAAGAACACTCGCATTAAAGGTTGGCTACGACTTTGATTATGGATTGAGTGGAGAGCCAACACATTATTGGAAATTAAAATAAATAGATATGAAAGCATATTGGAAAACAAAACAAGGCAGTAGAATAGAGGTTACAAAATTATCTGAATCACATATAAAGAACATATTATTTATGTTAAAAAGAAAAGTAGATTTTGGAATAGCAGTTTACAAAAATCATGATGATAATATAAAGCAATTATCCATGATTATTTTACATAAAAAGTTTAAAGTGGATGTTGTAGCCCTTGATGTAGCACAATGGTATAAAAATCATTTAACGGAGTACGAATTAGAGCAGATGCTTGATGAATATGGCACAACTGATATTGATTTTATTGTTAAATATTATTAAATAAATAACATGAGTAAAAAGAAAAAGAGAAAGCTGAAGATTGAGAGTGGGACACACCCACATTTTACTAACATCCTTGAGTCCTTTGCTAATGCAATGACGATAGGAACAAAACCAAAAGAAGATGAACGTAGAACTATTTAGAACATACGCAGACAATGTCCAAGAGAGGTTTGGACTAAGCAAGGAGCAGATGTTCGCCAAGACAAGACAACAAGAGTACGTGGATGCAAGGCAGATGTTATACCTGCTATGCGATAGGAGTGGAATGAGAATCTCATACATCGAGAGGTATATGAAAGAGATAGGACATGACATCACGCACTCAACAATTATTCATGGCATACAGAGAGCAAAGAAAGTAATGTATGAGGATGATGGATATAAGAAAATCATTTCAAAGATTGAGGTCGATGCAGTGTAACTTACATGAGGTGTTTACCCAAGCGAGTAAGGACCACTCGTCTTGCAGGTACGAGACCTCAGACTACGACTCATACCTATCTCATGGAATAAAGATAGTAAAGGACAATCGCACACAACAAGTCACGATAATGGATACAACCATGAGTGAATACTACGA
>JAAGZO010000528.1 GCA_024206195.1 bacterium
ATATTCCACCACTTCTATAGTACTCAATTTCTGGCTCAGTATCCAATCTTGCTTTAACCTTAAACTTCTTTCCAGTATCAGTACTCACATCTAATACTTGACCGATAGTAAGCTCAGGAGTTATGTGCACGTTGTACTTCTCCTTTCCAGTTAAGCCTGATTTAAATTTATTCTTTACCTAATTTTTTAGGGGTTTCTCCGTTTACAAACTCACAAGGAAGGATTCCCATACCTACAAGGTTGCTTCTGTGTATTCTTTCATAACTTTCAGCTATTACTGTTTTAATGCCGAGAAGTAAAGGTCCCCTTGAATGTTAAGTAGTAACTTACTTAGCGGCCCAGTCTCTGGAGCTGCCAGAACCGTATTCTTTACCTGCTAAAACGATTAAGGGAGTGTTTTCTTTTTTGTAGCTATCTACTGCGTCGTAAACATCCATAACCTTTCCACTTGGAACGTGTAAAGTTTTAGGTCCAACTTCTGATACAAGTTTGTTTACAATTCTCACATTGGCGAAGGTGCCTCTTGCCATGATCTCGAAGTTTCCTCTTCTGGTTCCGTATTGATTGAAGTCTTTAGCTTCAACTCCGTGAGAGTTAAGATATCTAAAGGTTTAAAATAAGTTAAAAGTAAATCAAATGAAGGCAAAATCAAGTAAAACTCTAAAAATATGTCCATATCTCTAAATAATAGAACTTTAAACCAGTGATAGCTTAGATACAAAAGCCCAAAAAAATCCCATTTCACCATAATAGAAAATATATAGAAATAAACATAATGAGCCTTTTTATTTAATCAACATATTATGTGAGATATATACACAAGATGCTTAACTTAATACCAAAGAAAGTAAGTCTCAACACTAAAGAAGAAGCAAATTTCTTGGCTGTAGTTATAGGAATATTCAGGAGGCATTAAAGGTTTATGAATTGGGGCATTGGGGAATTGAACATTGTTGAATTTATGAATTTGGTTCATAGGGCATAGACATAATGATAAATATCAGTATATATTCTTAATATTATTTACCTTGCAGCAGTTGAAGTTTCAGAAATTCTTCCTGCAGGTGAAATATGATCGGTGGTGATTGAGTCTCCCAATAGTAACAAGCATCTTGCGTCATTTATAGCGCTAAATTCCTTACTTGGATTCTTAATCGCATCGAAGAAAGGAGGCTTTTTAATGTATGTAGACTTATCATCCCAATTATATAATGGTGAGTCTGGAATCTATAGACTTTAATTCTTATAAATACCTTCAAGGCGTTCCACTGCTCAGTTCCATTTACAACTTTATTATATACATCATTAAACATTTCAGGCTTTATGACAGCACCGGAGACTTTGCTTATTTGGTCTCTTGTAGGCCAAATATCCCTAAAGTATACATCATTACCCTTGCTATCCTTTCCGAGAGGTTCCTTCTCCAAGTTAATATTTAATGTTCCTGCAAGTGCATAGGCCACCACAAGAGGTGGAGCAGCCAAGTAACTGGCTCTGACTAAGTTGTGTACTCTTCCCTCAAAGTTTCTATTTCCTGAAACCACTGAAGTTGCAACTATGTCATTCTTAGTGATAACATCTGCAAGAGACTCATGGAGGTCTCCCGAGTTTCCTATACAGGTCATGCAGCCGTATCCCGCAATCTCAAACCCTAACTTCTCTAAATACCCTAAGGTATTGGATTTCTCCAAGTACTTTGTTACGACCCCAGAACCAGGAGAAAGAGTTGTTTTAATGTAAGGCTTGATAGTCATACCTCTCTCAACAGCATTTTTGGCAAGAAGCCCAGCTGCTAACATAACGTCAGGGTTGGAGGTGTTGGTACATGAAGTGATGGCGGCTATCGCCATAGTACCATTCTCAACCTCATACTCCTTGCCTTCGAAGTTGAACTTTACTTTCTTGCTTGCAGCTTCTTGATTCATTCCGAAACCCTTAAAACCAACTTTGTTAGTTAAGTTGGTTGCAAACTCTGACTTAAGATTAGTTAATGTAACACGATCCTGAGGTCGTTTAGGCCCAGCAAGAGAATTTACGATTGTGCTTAGATCAATTTCAACTACATCGCCACTATATTGTTGCTGTACACTATCATCAACGAAGAGTCCGGTGGTGCGTAGGTACTCTTCAACCATCTTGACTCTATCTTCATTTCTTCCAGAAACTCTGAGATAGTCAATTGTTGCTGAGTCAACTGGGAAGAATCCTATAGTTGCTCCGTACTCTGGGCACATATTACTTACTGTTGCCCTATCGGCAAGATTAAGCTCTGTATGCATGTGGATTTCACACCTGGTCCGAAGAACTCCACGAATTTACCTACAACACCCTTCTTCCTTAGGGTTTCAGTCACAGTCAAGACTAAGTCAGTGGCGTTTACTTGTGGGTTGAGTTTACCAACAAGCTTAACTCCGACTACTTCAGGTAAGACCATCGAAAGGGTCTGCCCTAGCATGGCGGACTCGGCTTCGATTCCACCTACTCCCCATCCTACGACACCTAAACCATTAATCATGGTGGTGTGAGAGTCAGCACCAACTAACGAGTCAGGATAAAGCATGTTTTGATCGTTTTTGAAGACTACACGTGCGAGATACTCAAGGTTAACCTGATGGACGATTCCAGAGCCTGGAGGCACGATTGTGAAGTTTTTGAAGTTTTTCTGTCCCCACTTCAAAAACTGGAAGCGCTCTTTATTTCTTATGAACTCTAGCTCTTCGTTTTTCTTATAGGCGTTGGGGATACGAGCGTAGTCAGCTTGGACAGAGTGGTCAATTACAAGTTCAGTTGGGATTAATGGATTAATCTTTTGTGGGTCCTGCTTCAGATCAACCATGGTATCTCTCATTGCTGCGAGGTCGACCACCCCTGGAACGCCAGTGAAGTCTTGGAGAATGACTCTAGCAGGATAAAAGGGCACCTCAACTTGTTTTGAACTTGTTACAGGCCAATTTACGATTTTTTCGATGTCAGAGGCTAAAGATGATTAGGCAAACTTTACTTTTGACTGAGAATTCATCGCAGTTTCTAAGGTTAGACTCTAGAAGTACTCTAATGGAGTAAGGAAGTTTTTCTGTTTAGGGTAAATGATGTAGGAATAAAGAAATTGAAGTGTAAATGAATAAGAGAAAGTAGTAAATAATAAGTTATTAAACATTCCTCTTCGGAGTATGAAAGCTTACTTATTTCAGAGCCTAGAGTATTGAAATC
>JAAGZO010000529.1 GCA_024206195.1 bacterium
CTTCTAAGTATCTTAGATGGTATTAATCCATGTCATCCATATCTTCTCGTAGATAGGATGACTCATGGCGGAAGTATATCCTCTATTACACGCTATACAATGAAGAAGGCTGAGTCAGGACCATTTGGGAAGGCATCGTTCGAAGAGACACATGAAAACTTCCTCAACGCTGCAGCAAGAGGAGAAATAGAACCAACTAAAGGTGTCTCAGCGTCCATTATCTGTGGTAAGAGATCAAATATAGGTACAGGTATGGTAGGTGTAAGCATTGATATAACTCGACTTCCCAAAACTATACAAGAAACACATAATGACCCGGACTCAACACTTCAAGATGAAGATCTTGAGTACTTGGAACAACAATCATGGAATAGTACTAACGTCTCTTTACCTGAGGATCAACCTTTAATGGTCGAGATCTAAGATATGGTGCAAACGCTGTATACACTATACCATCTGATCCCAGCCTATCCTCCCATCCCCAATTGGCAAGTGCACATAACTCTTTACATTTCGAATTAATATCCTCCTGAGAAAGCTTATAAAACAATGGTTTATCAAAGTATTGGTTAGCTGCATCAAACAAATTTTGAAAGCTATATCTACATGTA
>JAAGZO010000530.1 GCA_024206195.1 bacterium
CTAATTGATTATATTTTCTTCATATATAAATAAAATGATGAATAAGGCAAAAAATCTTACAATTGCATCTTTGGTTATGGGTTCTCTTGGATTCGTACTCTTCCTCTACTGTAAATTAAGCTATTCTAAAGCCGATGGTGCGAAATGTCCTGCAAACATGGCTTCCAAAGTCCTAATTGCTCTTGGAGTATTTCTACTCGCTAGTGCTGTGTATGAGCTATCGGATAAGAATTAACCTTTCTGTACCAGCTACTGTCACCGCTCACGATCCTAATAGTGATCCCTGGAGCTACAAGACCTTTTGTGGTCCTCCTCCATCTTAAATTTATTACAAAAAAATTAATATGTAATAAATGAAGACGAAGTATAAGGTGTTAATTGCACTAGCTATTATTGCTGTCTTAGGACTAACAGGTTTCTTAGTTTGGTGGTTCAAGTTTTGTAACAAACCTTATGTACATTCCTCACAAATGAGATTAGAAAGTATTATGAGCGATCTGGAAAAATACGTAGAACATATTAAGTACATGGATGATTCGCAAAAACAAATGCAACAAAAGATAGACGTTCCCGTGTATTACATTAATATGGATAGGAGTGTAGACCGTAGAAAATTCATGGAGAACCAATTCAAACTATTAAATATAAACTCTCCCGTTAGAATACAGGGGGTGCCAGGTAATTCTCTAGATAATATCCTGTTTGGTGCGTATGGAGATATTTCGTATGCGATAGAATACAAAGACTTATCTCCATCAGAGGTGGGCTGTACATTGTCTCATCTTCAGGCTATTAAGACCGCCTATGATAATAACGAACACGTTGCATTGATACTAGAAGATGATACGACGCTTTCTCTTGTGCCTTTCTGGGATGGAAAATTGAGCGACATTATAGTAAACGCTCCTACAGATTGGGAGATCATCCAACTATTCTGCATGCACCCCCCGACAAACGTAAAATCTATCTTCACACTCCATGATATAGATAATCCTTGCAACAGTACCACTGCATATTTGATAAATCGTAAAGGAATGTATAGGATATTGAGTGCTACTAAAGGACCCAACCAAAGGTTCCATATTAGAAAGGAGCATGCTCCAGCCGGCACTTCAGATCAATTTGTATATGCTCTTGCTCGAACATACATTTTGTACAAATCTTTGTTCGTCCCTCTTAACCATACATTAACAAGTACTATACATACTGAACATGGGGACATTCATAGAGCAAGGGCTAATAATGTAATAAGAGAGTATATTAAATACAATAGAAGCCTAGTAAATGAAAAACACATACGATTTTCCAAGACTCTTCACGATATGGCAGACAGACTCGATAATCTCCAAATTCCTTTTAGGCTTAGCTGTGGTACATTACTTGGAGCTTACCGTGAAAAAGGGTTTATCTCGTACGATGGTGATATAGATTTAGAGGTACTCTATAGCGATTACTCATCCAAAATAGAAGAACATCTGGACAAATTTAAGCTGAAGCATAGGAGAGGAACACCTGAAAAAGGGTACGAACTCACTTTCCAACATTTAGAGACCGGTGTGAATATTGATATTTTCTTCCTGTATGACGAGGGAGATTACAGATGGTTTGCATCCTATAACGGGAGATGTGACCAGTCAAAACATGGATTTTGTAGGTGGAAAATTCCTAAAGATGACACACGACCTCTTACATTTGCCGGTAGATCTTTTCAAGTTTGTAAAAATATCGAGGACTATCTAATATCCCAATATGGTATAAACTGGAATATTCCCAAGAATTACACTTATTCCGAATCTTTGACAACTCAAAACTACGGGCTGATAGAGGATGATTTTCCACCCAAATATAGAATAGAGAAAGCAAAAGAATCCAAACAGTCTGATCTATGGCCTCGTAAGATTAGTGAATTAAGTAAACCCATTATATGGCTGTATTGGCAAAACAAAACACCAGACTCGGTCAAACCTCCTTATTTAGATCTATGCCTGGAGACTGTTAAGAAACAATGTAACGATTCCTTTGAGATAATAGTCTTGGATGATCAGATAATACCAGTGGTCTCAAGGTCCATAAATCCTAATTTCGTCAATATTGAACCTCTTGCGATGAGAGCCGATTACATCCGCTTCTGTCTCATACATGAGTTTGGCGGAATATGGTTGGACTGTGATATTGTTGTATTAAAAGACCTTTCTTTCATGATTGAAGACCTTAAAACCCATAACTTTGTGGCTTTTGAGCATGATGACCCCAATGATATTAGCATAGGAATCATGGCTGCCAATAAAGGTAATAGGTACTCACATCATATGAAACTCTTGTTTGAGGAGCACCCCAGTTACTCTAAATGGAGAAAAGGAGAGTATAAGATAGGATGGGCAGACCCAACGTTGACAGCTAAGAGTTTTCTCGAAGATCTTAGGAAATTCTACCCGAATGAGGTAAAAACTTACCCAGCTCGACTAGTTTATCCTGTCAACTGGAAAGAGTCGGCTGACTACTATTGGAGTATGGGGAAGATTAACCCCAAGATCCTAGAGTTACCGGCTGTATATCTCCACAATCAAATGTATAGCAAGAAACATAAGACTTTGTCCAAAAAGGAGGTTATAGAAGGGCAATACCGAATATCCGATCTGTTTAGGTCCCAGCTGAGTACAGAAATAAGTGATAGCCGCTCCGACCCACAAACTATATCTCCGCAGTATAGTAGCCACGTCCACAATGAGAAGATGTTCGCCTTGCTGGACAATTGTTTTAAGCGCTATGGAACAGATAAATCTAGCAAGCATAATGGTTATACCAGTGTTTACTCCAGTCTTTTGGGTTCACTCCGAGAAACCCCAATATCTTTATGTGAAATAGGAATAGGAACAATGACTAATGGTCCCAGCAACATGAATGGATATGGTGATCCCGAGATATATATGTCAGGCGCGTCTTTGCGGGCTTGGAGAGATTTCTTTGTGAATGCGAAGCTCATCCTTGGTGTGGACATCGCCAGAGACTGTATGTTCAGAGAGGGTAACATAGAAACAATGTTGGTAAGCTCCTTAGATAGGAATCAGGTATCAGAAGGTCTAGCTACAATGGGCAATCCCAGATTTGACATAATTATTGATGATGGGCTACATACAGTGGATGCAAACACAAAAACATTTTTTAACTTTGAGCCCTACATTAAGAATTCGGGAGTCTACATTATTGAAGACTTAAAAAAGGAAGATGCCAATATAGTCGCTAGCAATATCAAAAATAGAACTGGTTCTCGGTATTTACTCCGCATTACAGAACAAGAGGAGACGAACGGTCCTCACATGATAATAATCAGGAAGAGTAACTGCCAACTTAAGATAGCTTAATTACTTTAACCTTCCTATTACTCTTAAATACGGCCTCTCCTGTTACGTCGACTTTCATCACGTTACTACATTGACAATAGTCTACCTTCAGATTTTTAAGGTTACGATATTTAGTACCAGCCTTACAAATCTCTGCGCACTCAACAATAATACTCTCTGGTACTTCTGTGAAGTCGTGCTCCAGTATCACATACCCCGATGGAAAGGATGATAGATGAAAGAAGTAATGATGAGATTTAGAGCTTTCCAGAAGCTTCCAGTTCTCTTTGGCTGTCTTTCCTAAATGTATAATATATTCGTCTTTAACGTACGTCTTCATTTATTAACTGATAATAAAGAAACTTTTTGTGATCTTCCACGAATATTTTTTTTGCATTTTTCTTATACAAAATAAATGGAAAATATTGGAGAACTACAAAAACAATTAAATCCTAAAGGCATATTTAAGAATGGAATGACATATAATATGCCTACACATTATCCAGGAACGGTTCGTATAATTAGTTTGGCGAAAGCAGCCGATGGTAAAAAATTTGCATTAGCTGCACAAGATGAGCTAACTATTATAGCACAGGAAATTACAACTTCTAATAGTACAAACGACAAGTGGAGAATGATAGTATGGAAAACAGATGATTCTAATAGATTTCTGTATAATATTAAGTTTGGAAAATACTTAGCAAGAAAAAATGGAAAACTACAATTAATAGACATATCTGAGTTACCTTACATCAATAAAGAAGGCAAAACTGTGAATGTTTTTCCAAATATCTGCTGTGTATGGAATGGTATGAATGGGAATAGACATATTTATTTATCTGATGATAAAACTGCCCAAAAATTAAATAAAGATATTAATAATGGATATTGCGTCAAAGGTAATGGAACAGATATGGTTGTGGATACTTCTAAGACTTGTAATCTAACATGGCAACCTGGTTCAGTAACACCTGATGACTCATCGTCATGCCAAAGTGGATATAATTGCCGATATGTTCTGTCTAAGGACTTTTGTGATCAAGAAGGCTTTTTCCAACCAGGAGGTCTCCCTATTTCTATAGAGGCTAGTCCAGGTATAGGGACTCCTATAACAGGAAATATTTACTTAACCTTAGAAAGTGATAATTCTGTAAGTGTAGGAGAAATACCTAATGACATTAAAGCTGAGATGTTATGTACCGGAACTTATGTTACTGGTAAAGATAGAAAAACTCCTCCAATATGTTGGACGACTATAATTCAAGAATCTCCTGAAAATATGAAATATACAATTCCGTCTCGTACTGGTTGGAGTATCTCTCAACTTCTAGCATGGAATAAAGAGGATGACGGAATATTAGAATACGCAAGATCTATGGAACCTCTTGCAGAACGTATTGTAAACAAAAATTTACAAATCCTTCCAGAAAAAGAATATACTCCGTATTTTACATATTCTAGCTCTTCACCAGATGCTACAGGTTGCCCTACTCAGTACATGTCTGGAACACTTCTTGGTCCTAGCCGTTTTCAGTTCATGTGGAATTGGCAGTATGTAGATACATATACTCTTTTTGCAGGAGATCAAGGTAGTGGAGCAGACGTAGAACTCTACAATATAGATGCCAAGAACATGGGAATTGGGATGTGTGATGTGAATGTAGAAATTCCAGGACCATGTCCTTCAGGAGAGAAATGTCCTAATGGAGCAGGATCTGTAGGATCTATAATTGAGGGTACTAGTGGGGCTGGAAAAGGTGGGCGTTTTACCTTTCCACCAAAATATATGATTGATGCAGCTCACAAGAACGGAGTAAAGATTTATGGTTGTGGATTATTTTTTCAAGAAATTTATTATGGTGGTCAATATTCTTGGTTCATGCAAGCGCTAGCAGATCCTAAACTTCTAGCAAAAAAGATGGTGGATGTAGCGGTTGCATACGGATTTGATGGATGGATGACCAACTTTGAGACAGGTGTAACCGATGCTGGTTATACATGGGGTGGTACTCAGAAAGAAGGTACTCCTGGTTACTCCGGACAGATATATGCTGGAAAAAATTATTTTAATGGAAAAGAGATCTCATCTAATTATTGGAAAAATATGATTGCTGGTTCTTCTATGCCTGCATTTAGAATGCATGGTGGAGATCTTTGTGAAGATTGTACAACTTGTGGATCTGGACCAGTAGGATGTGCTTCAAAAGATAATGTACAGTCTGCGCCACAAAGTGCTTCTACATGTTTATATGTCTCTGACGAAGAGAATAAAGTTGGCAATTACTCTATGCCTTGTTCGAGTGTTTATGTACAAGGTGGAGGTTGGGGAGATTTGCAATCTAATTGTGAAAAATTATCAGAATCTCAAAAATGTAAATGGGTAAATGTACTAGAATACAAAGATGCCAATGGACGACCTCTTTATCATGATTTAGGGAACGGAACTGTATGTAGGAATGCCTATGATGCTGCTTTCCCAATGACATGTGAGAACCCTAGTTCTCCTAACCAAGTTGGTTCATTAAAGTTCTCTGGTGGAGCTAATGGCCAAGCTACACCGTGGGCTCCAAAAAATATTACAAAAGAAGAATACAAAACTCAAGTTACCAATGCTATCGCACTTAGACAAAAATTTAGAGTCTTTCTCCAAGAATTTAAGAAATATAAAACAAAATTAGGGGTAGATATCAATATTTTGATGTATGATACGGAACAGCTTGCTGGGCCTTTAGCAGGAGGTATTACTTTACCTCCTGCTGGTAGAGGTTGTAGTCCTAAAGGACAGGGTACATGTTACGGAAACTTTAACTTATGGGTAGATGATGATGGGACACCTTTGGTAGACCAGGTATATGATATGAATTCCGGAGACTTTGGAGATGTTACGGGTGCATTGGGAGTCGTTCCTCAAGGTATTACAGCAACATATACACTTAGTAATAATAATGATGTTATCGAGAAATTCACGAATATTAAAGGAAAACATCTTCCTCAGAAAAGCGGATGGCCAACTGATACAGGTCCTAATAAACCAGGCTATAAGAATGATGGTAACCCGCAGAATATTAATAAACAAACATCTGATTGTAAGGGGGGATCAAGTAAGTGGGCTCCGTTCACTAACCCACAGAATGGTTATTGTGTTCCAAATAACTACGAAGGAGCATTTATCAATAATGGAATGAGACCCAAGAATTTAAATTTAGGCCTAGGAAGACCTTATGACTATTATCAAACTATTCAATTAGAAGGATTAACTAAACCATCTCAACCGGTTACTTTTGCGGATGTGGCCCAATCAGGAAATTTTAAGAAAGCACTTACTTCTGCACATAATACATTCAATGGAGGTTCAACTAAGCCAATTTGGCAACAGTATATCTACTGTGGTATTCAGGGGGAAGATACTGGACAAGGAGGTGAATGTAAGAATGATAGGGAGGCTATTACATTTCCACTATCTAGCGTTCTAAAATTTGATAGTGGTGGAGAAAGTATTCAAGCTAACGAAACAATACTTAAGAGCTTTTCCAATAAAGCTATTGGGATAGATTACTTAGATAGAACATCTTCAGTATCTTGGACAGGAGGACATTTACTAGGAAAATCTTTCAGAGATAATTCTACTTCTGTTAATAACTTTAAAGGATTTGGTCAT
The DNA here is from genome assembly GCA_024206195.1 of bacterium. Next base: position 7,000 of record JAAGZO010000530.1, read on the forward strand.
ATAGTGACTGAAAGAGTAGTCAAAACATCTCTACCTTTTTCCACATACTTTTCTATTGGTACAGGAGAAAATTATTACCGACAAGGAGTAAAAGTACCTTTCGGACCATGGACCAATTGGTCTATTCAGGATCAATCCCCAACTTGGCAGTGGCGTCCTGAACTTTGTGATCCTGTGTTGGCGCAATACATTAGAATATCTTATGATATAACTGACGCTTATCAAAAAGGGAATTCTTTGCTTTTTAGATATACACCAAACCCTACTGAGTGGCTAAGAACTATCCTTCAATATAATTCAGGTAAAAGTTCTAATGGAAAATGTAATGTACCACTTTCTGAACGAAAAGACTGTTTAGCTGGATATGGTGGTTCAAATTTGACAAAAGCTTGCGCAGATAAAAACTGTTGTTGGGATAACACAGTTGATCCTAGTCAGCATCCATGGTGCTATATGAGTGGTAGTGGTAGTACTACACCCTCAAAACCTTTAGTTGGTGATTTTAGTTCTAGTACGTATATGTTATATGCTATTGATATTCCACAAGGAGAATATCAAGTATCTCTAATTACTAAATCATCCGGAAAGGGTTTTGTGGAGTTAGGAGTATCCAATAAGAACTTTGAAATGAGCCCTGAATGGATAGTAAATAGCAAAGGTGCAGCACCTATGACATGGGTGAAGAATACTACACAGATATCTACTGACAAAGATATGGTATGTATTTGGGTTAGAATAACAGTAGAAACTAAAGCAGGTAATTCTCTGAGAATTGGAGGAATAGAAATTTCCCGTCAAGCTCGTGATTTAGTGTATATTAATCCTTCAGTAGACTCATTTACAAATGCTAAGGGAGAAATGAGTGCTAAATTAAGTTGGAATACGATAGCAGGTATTGAATATTATGAAGTAAGAAATTCTAGTAATAAATTATTAGGAATAGCCCATCAAGGAGTCAATCCTAGAACGGATTATACTAAATTGGCTTATAATGTATTTAATCTTAGCGAAGGAGACAAACCTCATTTAATAGGTATTCCTGGTGGAGTAAAAACAGGCAATATAAGACATCCTGTCTCTCTACCACTTACAGTTGTTTGTACTTTCTTCATTCTAATATCTACCATCTTTGCAATATATTCTTTGAGTAAACCGTTATCAGGATTTTTGGCTAATAAATTTGTAAAAGGAACAGTACTCTTAATAGGTATTGTTAGTTTAATAGTATTGTCTATTCACTTAGGAACCCGTATCACTAGAGTCAATGATCATAAATATGCGATAGCTCATTGGAAATCTGATAAACCACATGCACTTAATGCATGTTTTGATGATGCCAGAGTAAAATGTTGGCGCTGGCTATTATATGTATGGCGTAAAAATAACTGGGATGTACGCTTTTCCTTCTATTATAATACTTTATGGCTTACACGTGATCTTGACTGGCTTAGGGCTGTAGTAAAATTAGGCCATGAAATAGGAGGACATGGTCATGAACATCTAACAGCTGCTGATGGAAGTATAACAGAAAAATACATTAGTGATAATATTTCATATTGTGCTAAATTGCTTAGAGATCTAGTCTATCAAAATCCTAAACAACAATTATCCTATGCATATCCTCACGGGACATTACCCATATTGGCATCGAAAAGACAGACAGTTAAATCGGGAGGAAGCCCTGGAGATAATGGCATTTGTGGAGGAAGTTTTTGTCATACAGATTATAATTGTACTCAGACATGTGTAAATAACAAATGCTCTGGAGATAATAAAAATTGTTCTATAGACACGGACTGTAACACACCTAAACCTGGTTATGCTAGTTGTGCTGAGGAGTGTCAGGCTGCTGGGGCTCCTGATGGATGTAAGACCTGTGGAGGACAAGGAGGATGTGGCGGGATTGGAAATGCTCGGGATCCTACCGCTAATTATCTTATCGTTCCTTTTGTGAAAGCTCTACAAGAGAATTATATTAGTGCAAGAACAGTAACTGACGAATCATCTGATCAGTTCTTAGGTATTACAAGCTGGCCTCCCTACCAGAAGACCATCAATACTACTAATACTCTTCCAAGTACAGGAACAGATATCAGTAATAGTATATATAAACAAGGAATCATGGGTACAGGTCTAAATCCTGTATGGTCGTGGCCATACCAAATTGATCTTAATCATGGTCTAGAAGATGGCATTGATACTGAAGTCATCACAGCCAATTACTTTCGTCAATATGATATTGCTATGAATATTCCTAATAGTATGATCATATTGGCTGGGCATGATTTTAATCCTACTGATCCTCAAACTGATAAAGATGTATTATGCGATAACTCCCCTGATGTTACACCATTATCTGTACAGCAACTGACATGTGCTTGTTGCGAAAACCCCAAATGTGAAGCCATTCTCGATCCAGCATGGAATGGATCCATACCTTTGTACGATCCAAACACTGGAAAGTTTCCCATCATTGATTGGGATAAGAGGCCACACGGAGATCCAAAAGTAGAAGGGGGTGTTCCTACTGGAGCATGTGATTTACAATGGAACAACCAAAAATCAGCTACATGTCATCAATCTTGTGACGCATGTTGGGTAGCTACACCAGGAAGTGCTATAATCAGTCTTTTCAATAGAATACAAAAAGATAAAGATAAATTGTGGTTTGCAACACAAAGAGAGCTTGTTGCGTATTGTTATAACCGTGAAAATTCTACATTAACTGTGAAAAAATCATCCTCTACTCGTGTTATATATGAACTTACTACAAGATATGCATATGATGGAGAGATATCTTTAGTATTTCCAGGAGCTACCAATGTGACAGTAAATAATAAATCTTATAAAGTACAAAAATCAGCTAATGGAGAAGAGTATATTGATGTACAACCTATAACAGGTACTTTAGAATTAAATGTAGATTATTAATTGGACGAACTTGATTGTTTATTAGTTTTATTTAAACTAATAACCCTATTAAAATTTCTCGGAAATATCCTTATCGAAATTATAAAACCTAAGTTTTAAAAATGACATTTAATGGCACACACTATCTAGAGAAAAACAAATCATGCAAAAAAGCAAATTTTTTACATATAGTTGGCATATCGATGAGAGCCAAGAGGAATTTACATGTATACGTATATATGGATTGAA
>JAAGZO010000044.1 GCA_024206195.1 bacterium
TGATACAACTTTCACTAATATACAGCTAACATTGTAAGCTTCAATACGTATACAGTATGCACTCTAATTACGCGCGCTTTTATGGCGCTAATTCAATTACAAAAGCCCTGTGCTCTTTTACGGCACTTATCTGGGCATTTTAACCTGTACAAGAGTAGCCTTTAGGATAGTCTCCCCCTTCTTGGAAAGGGCGGAGCCCTATACAGCATACAGTTGTACAATTATGAGACAAAACATTACAATGTCACCAACATGATACTGTACAATAATCATTCTCACAAGTACAGTTTCAATACAAGAAAAACATTATCATATTCACCCCCTCCTTTTTGGAGCAAATATCATTTCGTTTACTTTTGTACAGAAACAAAACTGCACACTATGTTCAACTCTTTATCTTTCTTGGCTTGTAGGCACCAGGTTACACGGCCTCCTCCTCGCCCATATCTGGTTCTTCTATAAATCTTTGAACGATTTCTGGGTTTATCGCATTCAATTCTACACGATTCTCTTTCTTTCAAAAGATACCCAGAGTTTTCTGATTTATGTAGACTGGAATGCACAAAAGCATCCCTGTCCAACCAAGCTTTAAAGACCGTCCCTGTCCCTTCCGACTCTAAAGCTCTAGTTAAAATAGAGTGATCCTCTTCTTCATACACTTCATGTAACAAAATCATTTCTTCGAATAAAGTCATAGACTTCATATTTACTTTACTTCTTCTTCTCTTTTCTGAAGAAATAATGATAAAAGGTGGAGAGTCTGGTTTCAAATGAGATAAAAGGAAATGTTTTAAAGCCTTTTCAGCACCTTGAATTAATTTAGTAGACGTCAGGTAAAAATGCATTCACTGCAACCAATGTTTGAAGTGATGTTTGTCTCCCGTAATATCCGAAACTACAACCAACTCTGTATTTGCAGCTTGGGCAATAAAAGAGTCAGTCGACAGCTCCAGACAAAATGGTTTGATACAAATGACATTTTTCTCTTCTGATCTTCTCTTCTGTTCTTCTTGTGGCATGTCTCTTTCTGCTAA
>JAAGZO010000531.1 GCA_024206195.1 bacterium
AGTTGGCGGCGGCATATAGGGCAGAGCCGAGGCGTAAGCCGATTGGTTTTTGGTTATATATACGGTAAATGTAGATAGGCAGAAAGCAAAAACAATAAAGATTGCAATGCTTTTTAGGGATATGGTAGCTTTTTTAGCTTGTAAAAATAGTAACATGGTATTCTCCTTGGGCTTTATTTAACTTATCTTTTCTTAAAAATACATTACTTACCAAACTAAGCGGCTGAGGTGGAATTTCACTCCGGCGACGGTTTGAACCACGAGGCAAATTGTTATCTTTACTTAACCCTGCCGCTTTGAGCACCTTCTTTTTCTCAGCAAATACTTTATCCGGATTATCATTGCGTTGCATCGACATAATTTTACATCCGAATCCGCCAAAATTATTAAACTTAATTGGAAACGCCTGAGTCGGGAAATTATAAATCCCCTCTCCTTTAATTTCCACTGCCGTATCAACTGCTTTGTAATTAATACCGCCACTTATTTCTTCATCATTCGTACTGTCGGGAACGTTTTTTATTTTGCTAATCAATGTCGAAGGAACCACAACTTTAACCACGCCCGCTCGAGGCGGTCCATCAATTTGTGGAATGGAATATTCAGCTCTTAAGCCATCGGGGATTGACGTAATCTTAATCTTTGTTTTTTGCCCTTCTCCCCCCTCCGAATCTATATTTCTAATCACCATCTCTCCGTTATCTTCGAAATCACTAACCACACTAGCAAGCCCATCAACAGTTATAAGGCTCTTCTCAAGTATTTGCCCACCGCTACTTCCGATATTAGCTTTAATTTCGAAAAGAATATTCTCGGAAACTACAACCAGAGGATCCTTCGATGTATAATCCCGCACAACCTCGTCAGCATGTATCCCCTTCAAGATTTGTATCGACGGTAGAGCGACCCCATCATCAGAAATTATTCTGGAATTTAATGCCCTAGAACGACTATGCTTAATGCAAATGTCACTGACCGCTTTTACACCAAACTGTTTGTAAATTGCTTTTATATCATCATTAAAACAATAAGCTTGGGCACTGCTCCCATTATTTTCATTGGTAACCATTCCGGTTGAAACAAAAATGCCTGCCTTTACGAGCTCGCGCCGTTCAAGGCGCACAGTTTCTCTTTTGAATGGCTCATTTCTGCCGGTTTTAGGATTTACCTTCTTATTCACTCGACCAAGCCATGTCATCATCACTTCCATTTCATTCGTTGTAAGCCCGCGTTCGCTAGCTAAGGCATTGAGAATTCTTGGCTGTTTAGCAGCAAACTCTAGCATACCTGCGGGCGTGCCTATAGACTTGTCAAACATATCAGATTTTTCTGTTTTTTCGTACGCATCTGCAATATTCGCATCTTCAAACAAAAATCTCTTCATATCGGAAGGAATCCCGCTTATCCATTTTATAGTTCGCAGATTAATATTTTCCGCAGAAAGACTAGTAAACGGCGACATCTGCAAAAATCCTAGCAAACGCTCTTTGTCTAACGCCTTAGCTAAAGCTAGCCGTTCTTCGTAATTCAACTTGTAAGTTATCGCTATCAAATCATCACCACCGATATCATTACTTTCCTCACCTAATTCACTTAAAATGTCTTTCGCTAATTCTAATCGTATTACTTTATGTTTTAATAGAGCCGAACGAATAGATGGATTACTAATTTCTGTAAACAACAATAAAATAGTATCGATACCTATTTCATCAATCGCAGTATTCATTTTTCTTGCAAATTCCCTGCTTTTAATAATTTCAAGAAAAATCTTTAAGTGCTTTTCGTTATTACTAATGTCATTGATCAAATCACAACCAATCTCTAAATTAGATCCGTAGTGAGAAAAGAATAGGTCAGCTATTGCGGTTAGTATTTTCCGATTTAATATTTCGTCTTTTCTTATTAAGATCAGCTTTTGAGCTCTTATTAGTTTTACAGTAGCATCTCTGGCAATCATTACACCAAATTCCGGACGCAAAAAATGCCTAGCAAAACAAGCGTTAGCAACCTTTGCGATTTGACTTTTGATGCTTCGATTATATTTCCCAGGAATTGTGCGCCAACCAAGAGGATTATTTCCGGTTCTTCCCGGAAAATAGCCGTCAATTTTTACTCTCTCAGCTAAACCACGAACAAAAGAGCGATACGCATCGCGTTCGCTAGATAGAAGTGCAACCAACGGATTAAATTTCACTCGAACACCACGCACCGATTGGCCCAGCTTCCAATTACCATCAATATCAACCAATAACCCCGTACGTAGTCCATTTTCAATTTCCAGATCAATTGTTGGTAACGTAAAAGACTGGTCATTGTTCTTGCGATTAATTCGATAATTTGAGTCATAAATTTCTCTAGCGGCAATACCCTCTTCGCTTGTTAATTTGTCTCTTAATTCCTCAAAATCAAGTGCCGAATGCATAAATCCAAACAACGAACCGCCAACGCCAACAGGAGGTTTCTTTGCCGAAACGCGACGTTCATCAGCTTTAATTGTTATCTTTGTCGGTGCAGGATCCCAATCTCGCGGATACCTCATCCCTGAGTCTTCGTAACGCTGCACCCCAGCCTGAAGCCAAATTACTAGAGTAGATCCGTCAAAAGATTCGATTCCTCCCTTCACAAGCGACAAATATGTGGTATGACCGTCTCGATGCTCGTTAGTTACCAGATCCTCTGCGTGTCTTTTCGACCATTTACCCATTTCTCTAATAACGCTCCCAATCTGCGCAGGAAAAGCGCCTTGGAAGTGCTCCTTGAATTGATAGGGTTTTAGTCTTCTTTGCGCTTGGGCAAGAACCTTAAAATAATTCAAACGCATAAAAGCGAAAGGGTCATCTGCGGGGACAGTCACATAATATGCAGCAGGCATATTTTCAACCAACGGAACCAAAGAACCAAGCGAATCCACAACATCCAAGCTTTCGCTGGAAAGTTCAAACATAATCGTTCCTTGACCAGAACTAGATAATTTTTTAGCATCGCTATCAAGCTCGTTTTGCGTTATTAATAGGGTAATTGACAATTTTCCATCTCTAACTTCACCGTCAATCTTCGCCTTAATGGTGTATTGATATACGTTACTTGCCCCTACTCTCCAAGGAATCTGAATAATATCCCCGACTGCCTCTTCTGACTCTGAGAGGTCGTTCAATACTTTATCAAGCACACTACTTAGTTTCTCAAGCGCCTCTCTTTCCCTAAGTGGAGGGATTCCCATTACGCTTGTAAATAAATACGGAGTAACACCTGCTATTTTGTCATTGTTGAGATGTTTTTTTATGAATGCATGGCGATTATCAGGTTCGATAGCCAATTGTTCACTCGCCGAATCAGTGCTGTCGTGATGAGGAGAAACATCCACACCTTGCGAGGTGAATTGAACTTTGAATTGGCAACTGTTTTGAGGAACGGGTTCTTTGTTGACCCACTGACCGTCAACTAAATTCTTTTCTCCGAAAAAAGTTCTAACTTTAATTATAATGTACTCTTGATTGGGACCAAGATTACTTAAGTTCGCATAAACATTAGCAGAGGTTATATTTCTTTTCTCATCACTAACCTCTTCTTCAAACTCACTACCAGGAGATGAGTAAATTGTTTGACTTATTCTATTGGCGAACAAACCAACTGCCTCTTTAACATGATTTTCAATGTCGTCGTACATTTCATTTATATCACCAGTAATTTTTTCGTCTACTTTTTCCATCACCTTCGCAACAACGACCTCCTGATGCCGCTTGATATTTCGCCGAAGATCACCAACAATCATTTCACGGTTTTTTATTCTAAGCCCCGCAGTACGGTCGCTATGAAGTTCAAGTTCAATGGTCTGCGGTTTGTAGTGCTCTATGCGTCCACCATCTGGTTTTATGAAAGCTCTTTCCATCAACAAAGTAATCGGTAGTTTTCCAGCGCGCACTGCTGCAGTTTTAACAACAGAAAAACTGTACCTACACGAATATTTCTCATTCCACCACAACGGAATATCGATTGCATTATCGGCTTGACCATTTGGCTCTAGAAAACTATCAAATGCCTGATCAAGCAAGCTTTGTAATTCTGAAATAATACGGTCCTTTTTATCATCAAAGTTTTCCAGGGATATTCCCATAATATTCGTTAAAAAACTGTTGCGTAAAGTTGCAACAAGTTCATGATGTAAATGTTCTTTTATGAATTCTTCTGGATTATTATTTTGCTCAGCTTCAGGCACCATAATAAGGAATTCACCACTAGGAAGCGAGTTATCGAATTGCCTTGAACTAAAATTACTTACAATGATTTCCCCTATCGCGCCTTTAACAGCTCCGATAAAACTTTCTGGAATTGTACCCCAACCCAAAGGATTAGTTCCTGTACGACCCCGAAAAGAACCAAGGTTAATTCTTTCTCCAAGATTGGCAACTACCGTTACAAACGCTTCAGGGTAATTGGCTAAAAATGCCATCTCCGGACACAATCTAACCCGAAGATTCCAAACTGACTGCCCCTCTCTCAAAACACCATCACCGACAACAACCAACAACCCCGTCCGCAATCCATTTTCAATTTCCCTCTTAATTGTTTCAAGATAAAAAGATTCTCCCCCATTGGAATTAATCCGATAATTTGAATTATAAATTTCTTTAGCGGTAATGCCTTCTTCACTTGCTATTGCATTGCGAAACTCCTCAATCTCAGTCGCCGACTTCATCAGTCCAAGAAGCGAACCGCCAACGCCAGGCATTGTTAGGTTTGAAGCAGTTCTTGTTTCGGATTCAAGCCGATAATTATATAGTGCTTTAATCCTAAACCGACAAGTATCAGTATCATATCTTTGACTCAACTGCCAATTATCATCAGAAAAATGAGTATATTGACCAGCCTCTGAAGTAGTTACAAGAACTATACCTTCTTTATCCATGCTTCCTTCGAGAACAAGCTTTTCGCGCAATGCTTGCTGGTTATCAAATTTTTCAAAGAAACTAAGTTCTGCCGTAACATTACCTAACCCCCCTCTTAAACCACGTAATATTGTTTCTATGCCTCCTTCAATCGCTGTAGCTTTTTTCCTCTTGGCTTTTTCACTATCAAAAAATCTTCCAATGTTTTTATACCGATTACTTTTTGCTATCTTTATAATTCCGGCAACAGCCTCATTTTCTAAGATTTTGTGCAATGCACTCTCGGCCTCTTCAAGTGCACATTCTGAAACCATATACCAATTCGGCGATCCTTCTACCTTTACCCCCTTGAGAGTCTTTGCATTAAACAGTTCTTTCAACTGACCATTAAAGTTTCTGGCATTGTGCGGCGTTTCAAACAAAAACATCATTTCCGGAGAAAGCTTTATCCGAATATCCCAAACCGGATCGCTTAATTTCCAGGCACCACTAGCATCAACCAATAATCCCGTGCGCAATCCTGCTTCAAAACCACTTGCAATCTCCTCAGAAGAAAGTTTGGTTTCGGAATCTGTGAGGTCAGCAATTTGCCTAACGGTAAGACCATCTTCGATTAATTCTTCCCACACCTTTTCAGTATCAAGCGTAAACTGCATAAAATCAATTAATGCAGCGGGGAAAAGTCTGGTTTTTACGTTGAAGGCCTCTACACCAAAATCTGACAATCCAATATCTAATTCTGTATAGTGTTTGGTGCTATTTTCCACACCCCACCGATACTTATTGTCGTCTAATGGAATTTTAGCATGTTTTTCTATTGTCTTTTCAAATCTTATATGGATAATTGGTAAGTCAGCTTTCCCCCTGGTGATCTCACCATAAAGTCTAATAGCTACCCTCTCCCTAGCAGTTAAGCCTTTATTATCTTTCTCAAATCTGCTCTTACTCACTACGCTGTGTTCTCGGCCGTGAATAAACTCTTCAACAAATGAATCTATGCCGTCTGCGGGTATTTCATCACCAACCATTCTTCTTATTATTTCAACAACACTACTCTTGTTGCCATCAATTTCAAGCAATTTTGCCGGATTATTTTCAAGATTTTCACCAAGCACACGAGATAAAAGAACATGCAAGGTAATGATAACCTCAGATGATTCTTTTCCATCTTGATCAGAGAAATTTTCCGCTTGGTAGGCTTCAACCTTCTCTAATAATTGACGAGCATAATATTGAGCTTCTAAAACGGGTTCAAAAACCAAGCCTCCTTCTGAAGAGAAAGCCGCAAATGCTTCTATTGATTCCTGAAATTCTTGATCAAACAATGAATCAAAAACCATTTTCGTTAACTTAAACATTCCACCATTTAATGCTTTTAATACTTGAATTTTTACGGTGTCAAATCCTTCATCATCAAAAAAGAAAATTAGCATTTTCCTTAGCTTTAGAGCATCAATAATTTTCCTCTGCTCAGGCGATAAGCTCTCTATGATAGTTCTAAAAGTCTGACGCCATTCTTCGCCAAAACGACCTTCAGTAGAAAGACTTGCTATCAGATCTATAATTACACCTAATATCGCTCTATCTATCTGATGTCTAACTTGCTCTTTATAAATTACCGAATTCGAAATTGTACGCCAGGCAAGGGGGTTTTCCCCTGTGTAACCTCGATAATGATCATCAACCTTAACCATATTTAAACGATCAACAAAAGACGGAAATCTTTCAGGATAGTGCTGCACTAAAAACGCAACCAATGGACTAAATTTCACTCGAAGATTGCGCACCGATTGACCCGGCTGCCAAATGTCATCAACGTCAACTAATAATCCGGTACGTAGCCCATTTTCGATTTCTGAATCAATTGTTGGTAAGGTGAAAGATTTGTCATCATTCTTGCTATTAATCCGATAATTTGAATTATAAATTTCTTTAGCGGTAATGCCTTCTTCACTTGCTATTGCATTGCGAAACTCCTCAATCTCAGTCGCCGAATCCATCAGTCCAAGAAGCGAGCCGCCAACGCCAGGCAGAGACTTCTTCGAAGGTTGAGTGGGGATTGTAACCATTTTATCATAATCAGAAACAGACCATTTATTACTTACGTCATGATTCACGGTTCTCTGATCAATCCCACGACCGATGCTTGTTATAAATTTAACTCTTAAACCATTTTCATCAAATGAAACAATTCTTGCAGAAAGACGCAATGCTCTTTTGTAAACTTGATCATACGTATAACTAATATCTTCCTTGCAAGCGACTTCTCTTCCCTTATCCTTAATAAAGCCGCTAACAATCTCCTCAATCTGCTTCTCGATACCTTCCGCGAAATATTTCTTCTTATAGTCATCTTCATCAAAAGGATTACGTGCCGCTTCAGCTTCTTTTGCATGAGCAATAATCATTGCACGATTTAACTTTATAAAAGCAAACTCATCATCTACCGGAATAACAGGATAAGAGAGTGCCGGAATATCTTTAACCATAGGAAGCAGCAAATCACCGCTTAAATCCACAATATTTAAGCCACTCCCTGAAAGCTCAAGATTAATTAGTTGGAAATTATAATAAGGTTTTGGTTGAGTTCTTCTCTCGGACGTATGGATCTCCTGCTCAATACCTAGGGTGATTAGTAACTTTCCATTTTCTGGTTCTCCTAAAACATCAATAAAAATGGCATACTCATACACACCTCTTCCTTCTTTGGCAATATCGCGCCCTTTCCAAGGAATCTCGATACCCAAAGAAGTTCCTACTCCAAGCCCTAATGGATCTTCCAATCTAGCACTAATGATATTTTCTAAACTCGAAACAGCTAAATTCTGAGTTTTTTGAGAAATTCCCATTGCAGTCACGGACAAATAATTAGAAAGCTTATTAAGTTCGGACGCAGTTAAATTTTCTCTTATAAACCCCAACGCACTATCTTTTACAACGTAATTTGAATTTGGGATAGCGATTACAACGCTCTTATCGTAATCTTCTTGTGTTCTGTATTGACTTATATCGTGACCATGCGCTGCTTGATCCAATCCATCATGAACCGTCGTTGTAAACATAATTTCCAATTTACTTCCATCCAATAAAAACACAGCATCAAGCCAAACTTCAACCAACTTGTCATCACCATAGCTATACCCACCAACATACCTAGAAAGATCCTCTGACCCCCCAATGCGAATAAAAGAATCGACTATCCTTGCGATCGTTCGATTAAATTTATTCTGAAAATCATCTCTTATGTCTTGCTGAAAACCCTCAAAAGGAACTTGATCAATTCTGGCTTCCCTTATCGCAGCAATAACCGCATCCCGATTCAATCTAACAAGCCTACGCGCATTATCCGCAGGGATGATCGAATATTCTTTTTCCGATTCAGAAGAGGCAGAATCAGTATTACTTTGATACTTCTTTCTGGCTTGGTTAACGAGTTGATTTTTTCTATGCTCTACTAACTGCCTAGCGTCTCCAGTTTTAGGGAACACCTGACGATTTAGCACAGAGATTTTAATCAACTCATCGCAAATGTCAACGACTGCCACCGCCCCAAACTCATTAAATATCGCCATTATATCACTCTCGAAATGATACGCTTGAGCTCTAGCCCCGCTATATTCATCAACCACATCCTCTTGAGCGGGAACAAAAATGCCCGCCTCCACAAGCCCACTACGCTCAAGGCGCACAGTTGTTTTTTTGAATGGTTCGTTTTCGCCAGTTTTAGGATTTACCTTCTTATTCACTCGGCGAAGTCCTGCCATCATCTTTTCCATTTCATTTGTTGTAAGCCCGCGTTTACTAACTAAACCAGTAAGAATTCTTGGCTGTTTAGCAACAAACTCTAGCATACCTGCGGGTGTGCCAACAGATTCGTCAAACATATCAGATTTTCCTGTTTTTTCGTACGCATCTGCAATATTCGCATCTTTAAGTAAAAAGCTCTTCATGTCGGAAGGAATCCCGCTTATCCATTTTATAGTTCGCAACTTGGTATTCTCGTCACGCAGGTAAGTCGTTGGTGTATTAAGAAGATCCACCAGACGAGTTTTATCTAAGGTTTTGGCCAGGGCAAGTCGTTGTTCAGGATTCAGTTTATAAGTTATCTCTATTAAATCATCGCCGCCAATACGACCCCTGCGTTCATTTAGCTGATGTAAAATATCTTCGGCTAATTCGGATACTATCGCCTCATGTTCCAACAAGGCCGAACGCAACGCTGTATTCTGAATTTTTTCAAACAATAACCAAAAAACATCTGCATCTTCAATGAGTAGATCTACCCTCTCTGCAAATTGCCGACTTTTAATAATCCTAAGCAAAACCTTTAGGTGCTTTTCGTCATTACTAAGTTCACTGATTAGATCATAACCAACATCTCGAGTAGAATCATAGGAAGAAAAAATCAAATCAACTATTGCTGATAATGCCCGCTGATTCAATATTTCATCTTTTCTTATTAAGATCAGTTTTTGGGCTTTTTTTAACTTTAATCCATCCTCTTCGTCAAAATATCCATCAAATTCCGTACGTAAGAAATGCCCAGCAAAACAATCAGTGGCAACCTCTTTTATCTGACGCCTAATACTCCCATTATATTTTCCAGGAATCGTCGCCCAACCAAGAGGATTTTTGCTGGTTCTTCCCGAAAAAGAGCCATTAACCATAACTTTCACACTCAAATCAAGAACAAAAGAACGATACGCATCGTGTTCGCTAGCTAAAAACGCGACCAATGGACTAAATTTCACTCGAAGATTGCGCACCGATTGGCCCGGCTTCCACTTACCATCAACATCAACTAATAACCCCATGCGTAATCCATTCTCAATTTCAAGATTAATTGTTGATAACGTAAAAGACCGATTATGATTAAAATAATTAATTCGATAATTTGAGTCATAAATTTCTTTAGCGGTAAGTCCTTTATTTGCCATCTGCTGGCGGAATTCCTCAATCTCGGTCGCCGAATCCATCAGTCCAAGAAGAGAACCCTTAACGCCAATCTGCCGCCTTGACGCTCCCCCAACATTAGCCTCCTCAAGCTGTTCTTTATAATTCAAACCTTGCGTCTCGGCTATTTCATCAAATGCCCCTGACTGCGGAGTGACAGATATACTTTCCCCTCCCGGTCCATACCTTTTCTCAATCAAACCCTGCAACGTTTGCGGCTCAAACTCAGCTTCAATCGTTGTCTCATCGTTAGGGCCATCGGCTGAAACACCTTTACCGGGCTCTACTGTAGTTACATCACCTACTGTGTCTAGCTTTTCGCCACCCGAATAGTAACGGCGGTTAACTC
>JAAGZO010000045.1 GCA_024206195.1 bacterium
CCTGGATGGAACACTTCATATCCGTCCATGGCTCTCGATAAAGATGCAACTCGAATTGAACATTGTCAAACTCTCTTGGAATCATTAACAGGAAAAGAAGATCTGAAGAATACGGCAGTTTGGCATTTATTAATGATGCAGTCAGGGTGCAATTTCTTTAATCCCGATAACATTATTGTTCAATACATTAAGACTGAAGATGCTTTAAATCAGATGGTGATGGAGATCAAAGGAAAAGGTGCTGGACCCTCATGGTATCAGATTTTTCCTGTCGATACTGACGCGCCACCTGGTACTACTGGTATTATCTATCTTGGTCAAGATCAAGAATTCTGGACTTTTGATCATCAGATCTGTGAAGGTTTGGATCTCAAGTCTGGACATTGTAATTTCCTGGATATGTCTAAAGAATTAAGGGATTTCCTTTGTTGGATCCCGCATTGCAAAACTGCTCATCAGTTTTCTCCTATTGTTATTCCTGCTACATGGTTTGGAGTGGCATATGTCATTAACTTTATTCATATTGCTAAACACATTGCCAAAAAGAACAAACTCCAGCCTCTCAGTGAAAGATACCCTACTGAAAAAGAACTGAATGAAGCTGAAAGTCGCCCTAAAGGACCTGCGATGCAA
>JAAGZO010000532.1 GCA_024206195.1 bacterium
CTTTCCCATTGGTTTTAATTTGAACCAGTTACACAGTTTAGAAAAGGTAGTTGTTGTTGAAGGTGTCGCTACAGGAGTTAGCGTACATTTAGCAACAAGTTTGCCAGTAGTTGTTGTTTTTTCAGCGACTTTTGGTTTGGAAGCAATGAACAGGATGCGGGAGAAAACACAGGCTAAGTTCATTATTGCTTTTGATAATGATAAGAATGGAGTTGGGCAAAAGAAAGCTGAAGAATGTGTAAAAGCTGTGCATAACTCTGTAGTAAAATTACCTTCAATCATTGGAGACTTTAACGACCTACATCAACAAGTAGGTTTAGAATCAGTCAAACAAGAGATTGAAGATTTTGGTTTAGGGATTAGGCGGTACGCTATTAAAAATCTAGTTGGTAGTCCTCCTCCTATCAAATGGTTAGTTGATCGTCTAATTCCGCTTGAAACACCAGGAGTTTTAGCAAGTGTAGGTGGTATTGGTAAATCGTTCTTAGCTTTGCAGTTAGCCTTGAACTTAGCAAAGGGGGGAGGAACATTCTTAGGCAAGAATATAATCCAGCAAGGCAATACAGTCATACTCTCATCAGAAGATTCACAGTCAGAAATTTGGAGACGTATTCATGCGATAGACCCACATGGTTCAAGATTTAATGCACCTTATGATGTCTTTGTTTATACCATTGCAGATCATGGTAAGCCTATGATCTTATTAACAGAGGATAATATTACTCAACAAGCCACAGAATTGGTCGAAGAGCTTAAATCAATACCAGACCTTAAGTTAGTTGTATTTGATCCAATACAGAGCTTTGTAGGAGCTTCTAGCCCCATTAGTAGTAGTAACGAGTCAGCTCAGTTATGGTGTTCGTTCTGTGCCAGTATATCGGCACAACTAGGAGCGACTACGTTGTCTATACATCATATGAACAAGAGTGCTTTAGAGGGTATTGACTCTAGTACATCTGCCTTGTCAAAAATCAGAGGCGCTAGTGCAATTACAGATGGTATGAGATTTGCTTTGGCCTTATGGATGGCTGATGACTACGAACAAATATGTATTGATAAAGGTGTTGAGCCTGAACCAAGAAGAGTAGTCAGGGCGGGTATAGTGAAGTCC
>JAAGZO010000533.1 GCA_024206195.1 bacterium
AAAGGAAAATAAAATGAAACTATTAATAGATTGGTCCGTAATTTGCCATGGATGTTGGCATGTAATGAGAAGTCCTAACTACGAAAGTAGGACGGATATAGAAGAACAAGAATTTGCTAGGAATCTAGCTACCACTATGCTTTATCTAAGAGAAAGATTCAAACCAGAGGAAACCATTATAGCTTTAGATGCTAAAGGGGATTACTGGAGGCATGGGGTGTATGCTGACTATTATAAAACCCATATTATAACTAAAAGACTTATACAGGATGGGGAAGAGAAGTATTATTTGGAGTATGATAAGAGAGCGTATTTAATACATGCTATCTCTGGTACTAGCAAATATGTATCTACTAAATTAAACAAGAAAACCAAAGCTGAAGCTCTTGAGAATGAAACTATTAAAGATGTTACAAAACTCCCAGAGGAAGTAAAGAAGTTTATCCCCTCCTATAAAGGGAATAGAAAAACCTCATCTTGGGACTATGCAACCACTAGGGCTGAGTGGCATGTACTATGCGATAAGATTGTTAAGAACCTTGCCTTTGTGACCCAATCCAAAGTTATTCGAGTTGAGGAAGCAGAAGCAGATGATATTGCTTATGTGTACGCAAAGCAAGTAGCAGCACATGATTCTGTATTTGTAACTACTGATTCTGATTGGTCCCAATTATTAGCTAATAATCTATTCTTAAAATTATATAATCCCACTATGAGGGAGTTCAATTTAATCCCTCCTGAAGATGCTAAAGTAGACTTAGCTGTTAAGTTACTATCAGGAGATGTTTCTGATAACATTATGGGCGTGTCTGTGAATAAAGTCACAGGTAAGAAAATTGTAGAAGCCACTGCTACTTTAGGTAAAGATAGAGCCCTTAACCTTGTAGATACAGTAGGTATAAGTAAAATATATGCCTATTTGGAAGAGTATGCTGATAAGGATGCACTGTATAGGAACTATGAGCTTATCTGTTTGAATAATATGCCTCAAGACCTTGAAGATGCTATTGAGCTTGAGCTCAAGAAAGCTAAAATCCCTATGGTTAAGAAACCTTTAGCCTACTCACACTTTGGGGTAGAAAAGAAGGATATTTTAGTTACTAAAGCTGAAGCTAAAGGTGATAGGCAACAAGACGAGGATGAAGGGATATTTGAGAGGTAGAATGGTGGGTTACGATAAAGAAGACATGATTCGTGCGGGTTTTTTTGGTTTTGCTTTATGCTTTGTGATAATGGGGTTGATTTTGGTTTTATATAGTCAAACTCTATACAATAAAAGCGAGCTTTATATTAGTGGTTGCGGTGATTATAACGAAAAATCAGGCAAATTTGAATTAGTAAATCATAGAAAGGTTAATAATGGATTATAAAAAAATGCTAAAAAAAGATTTAATAGCTGAGTTGGAAAAGAAAACTCCAAACCATAATATTATATCTGATTGTCACGTTAAGAATAAAACAATTATCTGGGATGGTCAGGCACTTGAGTCTGTTGATAAAATATCACAAGCATTGTTGAATATGACAGAACTTTTTAAATCTCAGGAAATTGAGATAAGCACCACAGGAATTAATATGGGTGGTGAATGTCAAAAAGCTCTCGTTCAATCTTGTAGTTGTGAGGGTTAATTATGAAGTACTTTAAGCACCAAGAAAGCGGAGAAGAATACCTAATAACCCGCAACGGTGGATACCTATTCTGGAAACCCAGAGTAGGTAAAACCTTCCCTGCATTAGGTGCAATTCTTAAGAGTAAAAAAAGCCCTATCCTTATTATAACTAAGCCCTCTATCATGGAAACCTTTAGAAAAGCCTTAGTTAATGAAATGGGTATGAATGAAGAAGATGTAGGTGTATGTGAAACCAATTGGCCTAAGCTAAAAAGACAAATGGTATCGAAAGATAAGAACGTAGTAATTTGTAACTATCAAGCTGTTGTACCATTAAGAATAATGGATGCACAAAGCTGGAAGACAATACTCTTTGATGAAAGTCATGCTATCTCAAATATATCTGCTAAAGTAACTAGATATATCCAAAGACACATTAAAGCACAGGCTAAAGATCAAATGAGACTAGCATTAACTGGAACACCCGCAAGTGAATCTCCTTTACAGTATGCTAGTCAATTCTTTATTGTAGATGGACATTTTATGGGATACGAAAATATCCATGACTACCTTCATACAGAATGGACCCCATCTAGACATGGGAATAAGATGGTCCCTAATAGGATAGAACACCTAAACGAGATTAAAGAATATATCCATGAACATGCTTCTTTTCTATCTATGGAAGATGTGGGAATGGGATCAAAGCTACTATATAATCAAAGATATGTTCATGCTAATGATGAACAATTAGAATTATTAGATTGGGCTAGGGATCGCAAGGATGATCTAAATTCAAGAGCTTGGACTATAGATCCTGGGACTACTGGAGTAGGGGATATGGTTTATGCTGTTTACGAGAATATGATAGCTTCTGGGATTAATCCTAGAACAGGTGAGATAGTAAGTACAGCTAAATTAGAGGACGTATTATCATGTTATTTAGATAATCCCGAACCTATGTTAATCTTAAGCACCTATGTTGCGATATTCCCCATAGCTGTTAAGATGTTTAGATTAGCAGGGATAGCTTGTGACTATATTGACGGGACTGTTGGTAAAAGGGAAGCTGAGGAGATTAGATATAGATTTCAAGAGGGGGAATTAAGTGTAGTCTTTGGTCAAAGTGCAGTAGTTTCGGAGGGCTTGGATTTCTCTAGAGCAGATGTAACTTATTATTTGAATAATGCCTTCTCTTTAAATACGAGAGAGCAGACAAGTATGCGTACTACAAATGTGAATAAGAAAACACCTGTGGAGATTATAGATATTTGTACTGTGGAGACTTTTGAGGATAAGATAGTTAAGAGATTAAATAAGAAAGAAGCCATATCTAATAGCTTCTTGAGATTAAACTCTTCTCTTATTTAAGAAGTTTCTCGAACTTCGCTACTTCTTTTTTCATCTGGGCTTCTAATCTTTTTTTAGAAGCCTCTCCTCTAACTTCCTCTTGCCTCTTCTTTAGCTTATTATATTTTCTCTTGAGAATTTGGGCTTTCTTATAGGCTCCAGGGTTTTCATCTTTTAAGTCGGAGTATCCTTCCCAACGATTCTTATGTTTATACTTCTCTTTGAGTCCAGCACCTCTACCACCCCATGAGTAGTAAATATCACCAAATAAAGGGAATCGTTTAATTAGAGCTGAGTTCTTAGCAGATAACCCTTCATCTTTTTTAGATTGTTTATAATCTTTCCAGGCATCGTTCATTACACTAAAGGGAGGTAGTAGTATGTCCGACCCTACTTTCACAGGTCCGTCTTTAGATAGTTTATTAAGAGTATATTTGTTAAAAATACCTGTTAGTTTCCAGATGTTATCTAAGACAGTATCACCAAGCTCAACCTCTCTATTAAAAGCTATATCTTTCATAGTGCCTACACCTACACCTAAGGCGAAAAAAGAACCTAAAAATCTAGCTAGGCTCCCCACAGCAGCGATTGTCTCTTCCTTATTCTTAGCATTTTTTATATCTCGATATAGAGCATTTCGAGTGACGTTTATATGTTTAACTGTAAAACTTTGTAATGTGTAGAATAACTTAGCCTTCTCAGCTCTAGCAAACGCTTCAGGCATTTCGAATAAAGATGTAGGTTGCAGCTCAGTTATTTTGTGATTAGCGTAAGTTTCAACCTCATCTGTAATCCTACCCGCTTTAAGATCATTAAACACCTTCTTAGCATGTTTCCCAAACATCGGCTCTAGCTCACTCATCAATCGAGTAGACCCTTGTTTATTTGCCAACTGTTTAGCTTTCTTTAAAGAGGCATTTATGATAGTCTCTTTACCTATTTTATCCACAGTAGACATTAAGTTTGATTTTAATAACAAATCCAGAGCAGCCGCAGTTTTAGTAGGCTCTGCAAATTCTTGAGACATTCTATAAACACCCGCATCTTCAGCAGTAACCCATTTAATTTTATCTTTCAACCCAGGAACACGGCGACCAATACTTTTAATATAGGCTTCCATAGCATTTAAAATACCAGAACCTTTGGATGCAAAGGAAGCATCGGATATCTGGGTCAATGCTGCTTTGAATGATCCCAATGTGGACATAAGCTCAACATCTCTATAAGTAGAACTGAACTTTCCCATTTTTCCAGGGTTCATATATGCTTCTAAGACTCCTTGTAATTCCCTCTGATCTTCAGGGGACATATCAACTTTACCCTTTTTTACTTGAGTATTATTTACTAATTCCCCTATAGATGCATCCAAATCCATAGAGCCTGTTTTATTAAATCTAGCATGTTTACCGAATAGCTTCTTATCTGCTATCCCTTTGTTGATACTGTCAATATACTTTACTAAGGACTCTATAGGGTCATCATAATACCTATAGAGTTCTGGAGGGATTATCTCTAACGACCTAGCTTTTAGATTCTTAGGAACTGCCACACCTTTTGGTTTAGTTCTCTTAAAGAAGGAATTAATCACAGCAACCTGTTCTTCAGGAGATAATACCTTCCCTGCTTTAGCATTCTCAGCATCAAGTAGTTTTTGAAGACTAGACCATTTGTCATTCTTCCTAATCTCTTTAGATAACCCAGGAAAATCCCTTACGCTTCTAGGGTAGTAGTCCTCTAATACATTAACAGGTAATCCAGCTTTTTTAGCTTCAGATGCCTTCTTAGTTAAGTAGTGTTTTACTTTATTGAACTCTTTCTCTATTCCCATTTCTCGTAGGAGTTTCCTACTCATTACTTCATCCCTATGACTTAAAGCATAACCTAATTTGGAAAGTTTCTCTTGATCCGAAGTGATTTCTGCTGAACTCTTCTTTAATTTCTTACCTAGACTTTTACGCAAGGGGAGTAGCTTCTGTAAGAAGCCATCCACTATTTGTTTATCTTTGTTGGCGTTATGCACCACATCTTTTGCATGGGTTTTTACACGATACATTACTGGTTTAGAGATTCGCTCTACTACTGAGGACATAGGTGTTACTAGCTTATCTATTTTATCCCTAACTTCCCTAAGAGTCATTTTCTTTTTTACAGGGACTTGCTTACTAGCTCTATCATAGAATTCATCAGTTAAAGTTTCTCTGAGAGAGGTAACTCTTACTTTCTCATCTATCTCCTTACTAACTACCCTGATCCTATTTTCTAACCTACCTTTTATGTTTTTTAGTTTAGTTTTTTGAGCAGGATCTGAAGTTTTAGCTAACTTACTCTTAACAGATTCATGCAAAGTCTCAGCTCTCTCTTTAGGTAATTTACCATACTCTATTTTAGTCGGGAGTTCTCCTACTGCAGGTTTAATTGCTTGCCTAGGGACCTCAA
This sequence comes from bacterium, assembly GCA_024206195.1. Next base: position 5,397 of record JAAGZO010000533.1, read on the forward strand.
CCTTAATAGGCGACTTACTTGCAGGAGGTATTTCCTTAAATGATTTTTGGACTTGTTCTTCTATTTGAGTTTCAGGTGTTTTAGGAGTAGCTTCTTTAATTACTGGAGCTTCTTTAGGTTTTGGAGCTTCTTTAGCTACAGGTGTCTCTTTAGCTATTACTGTTGGTTCTACTTTAGTAGCTACTTTTTTAGTCAAAGGCTTATAAAGTTTCCTAGCTAGTAAAGGAACTGCTTTAAATATCCCCGCAAGGATCAAAGGATCTTCAAGAATATCTAAGGTTATTTCGCCTGTTTTAGATAGTGCTTTAATAGCTGTACTGGTTTCTGGATCGTTATAAACTTCTTGTAGGGCTTCTCCAGGAGCCTTAAGTAAACCTGCTTCTGGATCTGCCATTCTTGACATAATATCTTCGCCTTCTCCTTGATGGAGAACTGCACCTAAAAATCTGGTAGGTATTCCTGCGACATCTGATAATTGATTCATCACTTCAGAGCCTTCTACTTTATCCCAAGCAACTATTCGACCTGATTCTTTATCGTATCTTGGAACGTACTCTTCCTCAGTAGTGGCGGTGGTAGAAGGTAATAATGCTTCGGTTAAGCCTGTTTCTGATTTCTCAGGAGCTATTTGATTTAATTCTTCTGTGGGCTTAATCGCATCACTCGTATAATCAATAGGGTATCTTGGCTCTACTTCCCCTACTCTTGGAATACCTGGAATATCTGTAACTGGTGCTTGAGTTTCTTGAGTAATTGAGGGTACTGTAGGTTGTTCCTCAATAGGAGGGTTTCGTTTAGCTAGAAAATCCCTCACAGCGAGGTCTTTTTGTCTTCTAGCTAAATATGCTTCTACATCCACTCCCTTGGGAGCTTCTTTTGTCTTACCCGCCCTTTTATTTATGTCTTTTACATAACCCCTAGTTTCTTTTGCGTATTTGGGGGCAGTTACTAGGTTATCTAACCAAGCATCTCCTCCTCTACGCACAGCCTTCCTAACATTACCCGCACCTGAATTATAAGCAGCTAGGGCTTTATCATAATCTCCGCCAAACCTATCTAGCTGTTGCCTCATATATTTACCACCTGCCCTAACAGCATCTTTGGCGATAAATGGGTTCTTTAATCCTACTTCTCTAGCAGTAGCCGGCATAAATTGCATTACACCTTCAGCTCCCGCATGAGATACGGCTAATGAATCCCCTTTACTCTCCTGATATAATTGGGCTCTTAACATATCAGGATCTAGGTCAAATTCACGACTTGTTTCTTGGATATAGGGCTCGTAAACCTCCATAGGGGCCCTACCCGAAGTGTCGCCGGCAGGTTTAATATTCTTACCCCTCTTAGCCAAGTATGTAGCTATATCTACAGCCATCTATTCTCCAAGTAGTTGTTTTAATAGTGCCTCAGACTCTGCCCTCATATCAGGAGGTGTATTAGGGTCTGCAATTTCAGCTCTAGCTTGGTCAATAGCTAACTGGCTTAAGTTATCACTTTGAGTAGGTGCTTGAGTTGTAAGTGTTGTCGGATCGGGTGACCCATTAGCCATTCTTTTCAGAAGCTCTACCTGTAACATCTCCCTCTGTTCTAACTCATCCTGTAATTTAGATAAAGCATCTAAATCGGGATTAGCGTATGTGGTAGAGGGTAGGTCTCCTTCAGTAGTTCGTATCTGAGAAGTACCTTCCTTGTCTAATAGAGCCTCTTCATTTTTAATATTACGTTTTATGTCCACCATACGTTTAGTATTAGCTTTCATCATTTGCTGTGAAGTGTATAGTTCCTTATTTACAACATTAGTTAAAGCAGATTTTACAATCTTAGGCTTGTCGGAGAAATCCTCCCAAGTTGATTTATTGGAGCCTCTACCCGATCCAGACCTACTCACAGGGCTTCGATCTCTCTGACCGGCTAAAGCAATATCAGCTTTTTCCTTAGCTTCACGATTTGCCTTAGCTTCATCCCATTTACGAGTCTCTAATGTCTCAGCAGCTTTATGTTCTCTCTCAATTTCAGCTTGTTTAGCTTCATCTAAGATCATTTGCTTACGCTCATACTCCTCTTTAGCCGCTTGCACAGCTAGAGCTTGCTTACGCTTCTCAATCATGTCCTGTATCTGAGCTTGTCTTGTAGCCTTAACAGATTTCTGCTCCGCAAATTCATCTACGTCACCACCTGTCTGCCTTAAGCCAGAGCCTACATCGGACCAAATATTACCATAAACAGGTTCATTTGGATAGGGGTTTTGAGCCGGAACTGGTATTCTACCTGGAAATGCCATAATGATTAACCTCCATATCCACCATAGGGATTTGTAGCCATTTTGTCAAGGAATCCTTGACTATAATCTGCTGCGAAATAAGCCTCTTCTCTAGATCGTCTCTGGTCTTCCATAGCCTGTCTAGTTTTTCTCTCTCGCTCGGCTTCTTCCCACATAGCTAATTGTTTTTCATATCGCTCTTTAGCTTCCTTACGATCTTGATACTTGCCGTAAATATCAGCTACTGTGCCTGCACCTTTCATTGCAAGACTAGCTCCTGCTAAGAAAGGAGTGGCAGGGCTAGGCACGGCTGCTGCAGCTCCCATTACATCTCCAGCACCTGACATAGTTTGCCCTGCGGTTGAATAGGAATTAGCCTCTGGTAGATATTGAGGCTTGTCGTAAAAATTTGGTATATCACTAGCCATAATTTCTCCTAATTAGTGTGTTTTTTACCTGTTTCATAAGCTCTTTCCACAGTCGTACCAGACCTAGCCGGATTATTGGGGTCATATAGTATTTTACCCCCTACCCATGATTCTCGGTAGGTTATATTATAGGGTATGAAGTTCTTGTAAGTAGTCTCTTTACCAGTTCTAGAGTCCCAATTATCATACTCTAATATTACCCCATTCGGTAGTTTAATAATATCCCCTTTTTCAATACCTTGTTCTTTCCAAGGGCCTGACCTTAAGAAAGCATCATTAGATCCAGTACCAGTAGCAGTAAAATCTACAGGGGTTATTATTTTTTCTATCTGGTTTAAGGTGTTGCGGTCCGATACGGCATTAGCCCATTCTGTACCTGTGGCAGATTTTATATTTGTTATGAAGTCGGCATCAGTAGTATCATCATCTCTAACAAAAGGTGCAGCTAATTCCGCTTCTTTACCTTTTCTAATACCTTCCTCATTAATAGGATTGACAATATTCTCTACTGCTTGGGCTATAGTTTTTCTCTTAAACTCAGCTTTTTCTTCAGGAGAATCGAATTCCATTAGGTCTACTAACTTACCGATATTCTCAGCCATAGCACCTTCACTTGTCATCTCTTTTTTCCAAGAGCCATCCTCATTCTGCATAGAGGTTAGGACTTTAGCTAAGTCTTGACCATGGAATTTAGCTAGGGTGGTTAGTTCTCTAGCCTTCTCGCTAGGTAAAGCGTCTAATAGCTTCTCGAATTGTCGATCACTATAGGCTTCTCTTTCACTTGCCCTACCATAGTCTCGTTCACCCATGGCTGCTATATTCTTATAAGCATCTTCTCTAACACCTTGAGCAAACTCATTATATTTGTTCTCAGCATCTATATTCTGAGCCCTAGATGCCATACTAGCTCTAGTCACCATTTCATTATACTGAGCGGATCCCGGTTGAAACCCTGCTCTTACAGCAGAGTCATGGGCATCTCGATTAGCTTTATCTAGGTTTAGAGCTTTTTCTCTATCTAACCTATCCCTAGCCATCTTAACCGAAGCACCTTCTCCCTCAAAATCTTGTCTCATGGCAATATCTAGGGATTTCTCATCTTCCGTAAGCCCTGTATCTAGGATATTAGGAGTGGTGGTCCCCGCAGGTGTTGGAAAACCTGTTGTTGCCATACTACCGGGAGTGATGGGTGAGATGGGTGAGGTTACATCTGTGGTAGGAGATTCTGGCTTCCAGATGGAAGCCTTAGTAGGAGTACCAACAGTAGCTTTTGCTGGTTGTGGAGAGGTGGGTGGAATAGGAGTAGTGTTATTATCATTCAACAGGCCCCCTACCACAGCTTTCGTACTACCCTGCGAAGGCATTACAGGTGCAGGGAATTTCGCTATAGGTTCTCCTTTATTGGTAGCATCTAATAAACCTGTAACAGTAGATTTAATTGCCTCGGGAGTGCCCACTCCTGCCTTAGCCATAGGGGGGGTTTTTGGTTCAAACCCTGTCTTGAGAGCCACCTTCTTTTTATACTCTTCAAAATCCAAAGGATTTTTAGTCGTTTGCATATCTTTTCCTTCTTAAAATCATCCGTTAGCCTCTGGAGGCTCAAAATAATATGTCATTTCTGTTTGCAATTGTGACACGCTATCAGTGTAATCATCGTTATAATAAAACTCTAATTTACCACCATCTTCAAGAACCATAGGCCGATCTGAAACATCCTCTTCTTCAATTTGAGCCGGTTGCTCTTCGTGGTCAATTATAATATCAGATATACCCATATTTGTATCTTCCAAAAACACGCTTATATCTGATAAGCCATTTGGAACTGCGTTAAATTTCCACTCAACTTTTTTGATGTAGATTTCTTGCCTCGAAAATATTTGAAACATACAGTCGCTATAAGTTCCAATAGCCGTAATTGCGGTTGCTTCATCGGGTGCAGTAAACGCGTACCCGCTTGCGTAATAATTTATTGAATAAGCTGTATTTGGGCCATAAACAGACGTATCCGTGTCGATGTATTTTAATTCAAGTATGTAATAGTTTCCAGCGGTTAATAATGTAGTTGTTGGAACGGCTTTATCTGCACCACAATGAAATTCATGGATATTGTATAACCTTTTACCACCCTTTAGTTGTAGCGTGTAACTAGCCGCCTCTGCATCGCCTATTTGCGTATATTGCGTACCATCATCAATAGAAGTAGTTGTTGAAACTGGAATACTTGCGCCCATGTCCCATAGTTTGATCTCAATTTCTCCAGGTGGTGGGGTCGCGGTTAAATTATCTATGTAACAATTTTTGCCACCCTCTTTATCTACAATTCTAAAGCCAACTTTTGTGATGGCCGCGACATTAGTCGTTCCGCCTCCATCTTCAGACATTGCACCTTCATCGATTTGAAAGTGGTTCCATTCGTTTTTATTTGCAAATACTAGGTTTTGGCTTTTCGTGTTTGTTCCATCACCGATAAAAACCGCTACTTTAAATTTATTATACTCTTTATCAAAATAAGCATCAAAATCGCCAACGTAATCAGTGTAATCAGTTGAACTGATAGTCATTATCCATTCATCATTTAATGTGTCACCAGGTATATTCATCGACTTAGAACCGTTTGGTTTTACAATCGTCGTTTCCAATAAAGCCAAATTACCGGAAGCAACCCATACAGCTTGGAGGGCCGCACTATTTGCGTAACTTTCAAAGTTATCTAATTGAACGCCAGCCGCACTTTCTAAAGTTAAACCAAGTGAAGTGATACTATCATGGCTTGCTTTAAATACTTGCCCCACAATATTTGAAGATGTTACAATCCCCTGCTCTTCTCTCGAACTTTCGGCATGTTCATTTAGTATTTTTGGGATCATTCTAATTTTATTTAACTGGCCTTTTTGTAATTGGGTAGTTTTTGCGTTTTCTGTCATTCGTGTAAATGTACTAGGTACACCAACACCGTACATATCAACATTTCTAATGATACTCATGTCCAAAGCCACCCTTCAGTAGAATCAAACTCTAAATCTGCACTTTCACCATCATAAACAGTTGAGTCCTCTATACTATCACTTGAACTTAAAGTGATATTATTCCCACTTGATCCAGCGTTTTTAATCTTATACCCGTGGTCAGGTGTAGCGGGTAAATTAATTGTAATAGCCCCACCATCTGTATCAGCTATAACCCGTCTTTCAGTATTATCTAAAGTGTAAGGGCTATCTGAATTTGTAATTCTAACAGGAATCACAAGATCCATATAAGCATCCCAATCACCGGCATTTACAAACCCTGCAAGATTAGAATGAATATGGGGTATACTATTTGAACTTATCATTTAGACACCACTGCAATAGTATTTTGAACTTTTTGGATTGTTTCTGCACCAACACAAACATTTGAGGCTGTTACTGTATTAGTTTCTTCAGACCCTGAATTCTCAGCCCTAACCGCAAAATAATAAGTAGTGCCATTTTTAAAGAACGTAGTACCGTCACCCAATGTTTTAAGGTATACTTCAGTAACTGTATCGTCAAAAATCAAAGGTACTTCAGAGTAAGTAATTGCGCTTTCACTTATATAAACATTATAGTTTGTAACAGTACCAGTCGCGGCGCTCCACGATAACGCAAACACCCCATTCGTACATGCTTCCCATTTTGTTATACCCCCAAAAGTCGGAGCAGATGATACGATTACTTCACAACCATTAGGGAAAAGATTATTAGCCCCATCAGAATTTTCAATATATACGTCTTTTACACCGGCTGAAATAGAAGGTATAGTAAATTGTATTTCAGTTGTAGTCTCAGACGTTACGGTACAAGACGTTCCACCACTTCCGCCTAGCTTTACAATGTTTCCACTAGCAGTAAAACCAGTACCTGTAATTGTGATTGTAGCCCCCACAAGCCCACTTACCGGATTTATATCGGATACAGTAATAACGGCTAAAGGTTCGGGTTCTAATCCAGCATTAGCATAACTAATATTCGTTGTGTCGCTCAAGTCGCCATAAGGAAACTCAGTTCCCAACATTTCAGCACCTGAAGACGGTTTATAGTCTCGGCCCGCTTGGTTATTATACGGAGTCGCTGAACCATCAACACTCCCGTCAATTGAAAATATATTCGCCGTGGTCCCACCAAATTTTGCGGTGTTGCTATAATAAAGGTTTTTAATTTCGTTTATATAGTTGGTCGCCGCGGCTTTTAGACCTGTTGTATTGTTTGTGATCGAGCTACTCATCACAATAGCGGGTATAGAAACAGCATCAAAGCCAGTAGTATTATCATCTAATACACACCCTTCAACTAAGCGCGCTTTTCTTATTCCAGTTGCATTATCATAAGCTAGTGAGTTAATTATGCATCCACAATCCGTATATCCTCTGGAGCTGTTTGTATATGCTTTACAGTTAACGGCGTTTAAATCTAATGGATAAATCCCATAAGTGCTTCCGTACCCTGTTGAATTAACAACATACCCCGCCGCGATTCCATAAACCCCATTCCTACCAATACAATTATAAGTAGATCCGGTTGATGACAAATAAATCCCAACGCTTGTGCTAGCTGTTGAGTCGATGTTTCTAACGTGCGGATTTGTTCTTGCTGTACCGTCAATTGAACTGGCATATGTACTAGCGGCGTTTAAAATGGCTTTTGAACCGTCTTCAACGTGTGATGATGCATTTACAGCTACGATTGCATCATTATTAGCACCCATTGACCATACGCCAGTAATATTATAAGTATCTGCTTCGACGTATAAAGTGCCCCCCGATAACGCCGGAAGTGCAGTTCCTACAATTTGAGTATTATCATAAGCATTAGCCCAATCAGCTCCAGTTTTAGCACCGGCACCGGCGACACTAGCATATTTATCAGCCATACCGTTCCTTTAGTACTTTTTTAAAATTCTCATCTTTTATGGTAATGCCTTTTAAAGTTTTCTTGACTTTAGTTTTTTTAAAGGTTCGTTTCCCTTTTATTTTTTTCACTTTTAGTTTAAACATTCTCAACCTCGAAGGCTATCTGAGCAGTATTTGAACCTTCATCGACCTCGGAATCTAACGGAAGCTCACAATTCATTAAATTACAATCAATAAATTTCAACCCGGTTAAACCCTGGAATACTTCAGTATCTTCAAACTGTGCGAAATTACACCCAATACAAATATCATTATTAGATAATGTGGGTAATGGGTTTTGTGTCACTTCTCCCGAATCTTCATTAATCAAAAAAGAGGCATTTACCATTTCATAAATCATGTTTTAATAGTCCCAGCTAAAGTCCCATCACCATTATATGTAAAAGTCCAAGTTCCAGAATCAACAACGACTGTATTAACTCGGCCTTCAGAATTATAAGTAGTATTATGTGTTCCGACGGTTGCAGTAGCTAACTTGTCCACTTCTTGAGTTAATTTCCCTGAAGTGTGAGTATAAACCGTTTCATCGAATTCAGTCTTATGTATTGCGCTATCTGCAATATGCGAATCTACTCCAGTTCTAGTTGTAGAGCCGCCGTCAAAAAAGTTTACTGATTCTAAATAATCCGCTTGAGTTAGATGATAATATTCGTTAGTTGTTCCACCCTGCAATCCAGAAAGATCGTTATGATCAGGAAACCCCTCTAATAAATCCCCACCACTTCTTACTACCCCTTGAAGGGCAGATTTTTCTTCTTTAGTTAAGTGGATTCTTTTATTATAAGTATGTTCTTTCACCAATCGAGCTAGAGTGTTATGCCCTTCTGTAAATTTATCAAACCAAGAATCCCA
>JAAGZO010000534.1 GCA_024206195.1 bacterium
GATGTTGAGTCTGCAATAGCACTTCTGAAGCAGACGGCTATGTAGCTCTTCAGGTTTGTCATCGTGGGTAAATAGTGACGAATAGGTATAAATATTTCGATTTTAATTAGAAACAGTTAGTTGCCGAAAACACGCTCTTCAAAGAAGTGATCTACAGCCGCTTTATCAGGAGCATGTTCTCTCATGTACTCATGCAGTATTTCTTGATCAACAGCAAGACCTTTTTTAGGTTCCTTATAATAATAAATCGCAGCAAGTCCATCAGTAAATGCATCAGCACCCATTAAATCACGAAGATCTTTAAGTATATAAAAGCCAGTTTCCTTAGCACTATAATTGAGTGTCAGAATTTCAGATAAAGGCAGCCCATATAATCCATCCTCTTTAAGATGTCTCACAATAGCATCATACCTGCTTTGTATAGAAAAACTTTCATCTAAAAACCCAGGCATGGTTTGTGATATTTCCTCTAAAACAACATATGCTCCTAATTCAGCAAGACCCTCATTGATTAAAGTTAAAGTTCCACCGCCAGGAGACTCCCCTTTTGATGTTTCCCAAAAAGCATGAATCTCTTCATGTGTGTCCTGCCGTACAGCATAGGGGTTATTTAAGTTCGCAGTTAAAGTGAGCGTTCCATTAAAACCAGAAGCAATGCTATCAATAGTTCTTACATATACAGCAACAGTATCATTTGGAAAAGGAACCCCTAAAAATTTTTCAGTGAGTGGTGATGATACCTTAGCCCATTCCATGTATGGCTCAAGCAAGCTTATATCCCCATACATGACCAAAATATCTTTTTCACCGCCTTTAAGCTGCACAGTTTCTATTGCAAACTGTTCATTCTCAACAATCTTCATTAAAATATCATTTTCTGAAGCGTACAAACCAACACCCCACAGCCCATTTCTACCCAACCCATCAACAATGAAAGTTTCTTTTTCTTCAGTCATATTCTCAAGGAATCCGGAGTCGTAGATAAAATCAACAAGGGGATCATTGTACCCGCGCAGAACCTTTAGCGTTTTAATACACTCCGCAGGCACATCTGGACTTGGTGTAGGTGTATCTGTTGGACTAGGAATAACTGTCGGAGTCGGTGTTCCTGGTATAACTGTTGGAGTTGGTGTAACTGTTGGTGTTGGATCACCACTTGAATCGCAGCCAGTGATGAGAGTGGCACTGAGGATAGCTATGAGCAGTACGATTGGAAAAGTAAATGCGACGCTACGTTTCATGGGGGGATTATGACAC
>JAAGZO010000535.1 GCA_024206195.1 bacterium
AAAATGAAAAATTGATATTTGTAATTTTGCTTTGTAAGTCCCAAGTTTGGAGTGATGTCGTATCAGGATTAAGCAAAATTATTCGTATTTTGCATCCTTGTTTTATTTTTCTTTCAAAAAAAGCAAAGTAGCGTACACTTAACGAAATTCCAGAGATTGCAACTACACATATTTCTGAGGCTTTAGCAGCTTGTTCTTCGACTGCTGGAATCTCCATTCTTGAAGTTAGTGTCTGTCCTGTTGACAAGTTACTAATTCTGGATTCTATTCTTTCAAGAATGCTAAGACGTTCAGTAAGTGCATCAATAGCCAGTAATGCCAATAATGCAATAATGATATTCTCGGCTGTGCTTAATACGATAACTCCTAGGAACGATAAAACAATAGCTGTTCCTGCCCCCAAAATTGTAAGGAGTGGAATTAAACGATTAGGGTTAAACCATTGTTTCCAACGAGATGACAGATTAGAGTTACTCATAATAAATTGTTTTTTAGATAAATGTTTATAATATATTTTTTTGTAGGAGACTATTGTTTCAGCCAGCTAACGCTCCGCATTAGCCGATTGCGGGTTAGCAAGAATACACTCAATCACCTAAATAATTGCTGCCAAACCGACTTTCAAATAACGCAGGATTAGCAATTCGGCTGCATGCGGCTTGTTAGGCAACGGGTTACTTTTGTAATCAGATTGTGAGGTTTTATTGCTCCTTCAATTCAATGATCTTTTTTTCTATATCCTCTATTTCAATTCTGATTTCAGGAGCGGTAGACATTCCAAAGACTGCTTCCTGCTCTTTAAGTTTCTGCAAACGACGTTCATGGCGACTTATTAATCGCTTGACATTTTCCTTTGAGGATTCTGTATCCCCTTCCTGGTTGTATTTATATACATTGAGAAGCACATTCCTGCGAATATCCAGATTTTCAAGATACTCTAAAAGGATTTCATTATGTCCTGGACTAATTAGAGTTGCTGATGCGCGGGCAATTTCTGCTATCTCCTCTGTGCATTTAGAATCCGATCTTCTAATTCTTCTTGTTGCCCTATTTAGATAGTATTGGAGACGATCAGCCTCCTTGGTTCTAGGGGAAACGCTGATTTTATCTGTCATTATGTTGCGTAGTATTAACCTTAAACATTCGTGTTCAGCATGTAAGCGGCACAAGTGCATTCGTAAAGTTTTAGCTTTCTCTGTATCGAAAGAGTCATCAGTATTTAATACCCACATTGGAATTATTGAACCTCTATGTGGAATGAAACAGTGATAAAGCTGAAGACCAGAGCTTTTTGATAGCGATTGTACTGGCTTAAGCCTATAAGGGAGTTGAAGACTTTCTCTAAGTGAAGAGGCTACCCTAGTTTGACCACGATATTCTACAAATAGAATGGGTTTACCAGGACTCACCCACCAATTTTCTAAGCTGATTGAATCAGAAGAAGATATTTTAGTACTTGCAATAGCATATAGTTGAGTTATAGATTTGCCTGCCTGTGCTAGTTCACAATTATGTCGCTTGCCTAAAGGGTTTTGAATTTGGATGGGTAACGAAAGAAAACTACTTATCAGATCAGTAATCTGATCTTCTGACAAACTTATTCTTCTGTAATGCTTAGTGACAATGCTAACCTCAAACTTTCCAACACCCCATCCATCAAAATATAAATATCGATTGGTGGATCGGAACAACTTTCTATATTTCGCCTGATGAAATATAGAAGCAGGGTTTTTATGAAACCGAAGTGCTTTATTTCCTTCACAAACCTCATTTTCACCTACCCAGTCATGCAGTCCACTCGCCTTGCGAGTCCGCACACTTCCAAAATAGCGAACAAACTCAATGTCTGGAGTAGGTAAAGGCCAGCCTGGAACACTTAAACATCTAGTATTGTTGAGAAACTTTCTCGAGTCAGCAAAAGGAAACTGAATATGAAGAAGCATTAGAATCCCAAAATAATAAGGATCTCCCCTCCGACGAACGGAGGGGAGGGCGGTAGAGAGCAAGCTCTACCTTTGGGTGGGGTGGCTAGGTCCTACAGCCTTAGAGCTACCCCGGATCGATGAAAATTGATTGTCTTTAGACGACTTTAGAGCGGATCAACAACCAATTACAAGAGGTTACACCCAACTATTTTCGTCGCTCCGGGAAAGTTCTATCCAAATAGGGCATATTCATATTACACTTAAAAACATTGTCAATAGGCAAATA
>JAAGZO010000536.1 GCA_024206195.1 bacterium
CATTCACTCGCCAACACGTCACATATGCTCCACCCTTCCATTTTTTTAATCTTCCACTATCTATGTAGAGAAACATATTACGTTTTCGTGTTCAATTAAAAATGATTGAAGAGGAAGAATTTGAAGAATTTGAAGAAGAAGTTATTGTAAAGTTGTTACTTGGTTACGTGGATGAATGAGATGTAGAAGGCACAAACGAGGCGGCGATCCTTTACTTCAGAGCTCCTTATCCCAAAGGCAGCTCTCGACGCGGAACTTGAAGTGACAATGAATCTCTTCTCCTGAGATCACGCCACAATTCCACAGTTCCACAAAACGCCTCATGACATAGAATATTTGCATGTGATATCATAATCTCTATGTACAGTACGCAAACCCAGTAATATCACCACCAATACTACACGTATCATAACACCACTAATACTGTACAATTATTAGAGTACCAGCAATGTACTAATACTAATAATGTCACCAATACTGTACCATGACTAATACTAATACCACAAACATAATATTGTACAGTAACCATTATCATATTAATATATTACAAAGAGAAAAAGTGTTTATGTTACAATGTTTTAGAGAGAGAGAGTGATTAGAGAAAGAGGTGTTGCTACTGGTGAGTTGTAAGGACAAAGAACAAAGGATAAACCGTTTTACTTACACTGAGGTTCGGCCTTCTCGGCCTACGTCCTCAGGTGATCTTCTGGCAGTTCGGCCTGACCGGCCTACATCTGCCGTCCATGGACATCGTTGGCAAGAGAACAAACCAACTATACAGATCACGGCCTTTATAGTCGGCCCAGTACTAACAGAGCAACTATTCACACCCATAAATCTACATATACACTTTCCCACGAGGGAAATCTACATAACTTGCACCAATGTACAACACTATGGGTATCTTCATGTACATCTTGTACAAATACTACTGTACCAATTCTTATAGAACTTTCACCAATATATAGCTAACACCTTTAGCTACCAAAAGCATACAAAATAACTACCAATTACGCGCTCTTTTATGGCGCCAATTTGAATACAAACTCAGTGCTCTTTTATCGCACTTATTTGAGCTGTATAAATGCAACTTTACAACATTCTCCCCCTTCTTGGAAAGGGCGGAGCCCTATACAGCATATACAGCTAAGTACAACTACCACTAGTACCACAAACTC
>JAAGZO010000537.1 GCA_024206195.1 bacterium
GTCATTTTCTTCACTTGAATTAAATGAAGCCGAGCTAGATAGAGTAGAGATGATGGAAATTAGTGACACCGAAGGAAGATTGAAGCGTGTACTAGATAGACGCAACATCATGCACACTAAAGAGATCACTGTGTGGTCAAAGTTAGCTAAAGAGAAAGATCAGTTATGGTTCTTACCAGGAAAGTTCAATAAAGGCGGCAAGACATACGGTGGGAACTTCAAGGGTAACGTAGACGCAATGATAGCTGAGATTAATAAGTCTCATCCTACCAGAGAGCCCATTGATAAAGACGCAATGCTGAGTATCCTTAAACAGATTCAAGGCGGTCGTGATATCAAGGGAGTAGAGAGTACAAAGAGACTATTTGATATTAGACGAAATGCTAATGGTTCACACGAAGTAAGTATGGCCGGCCTGCTGTTACCTGCTGATATACAAGGTCAGAATATTGGTCATAAGATAATGGGAAACTATACTTCAGGTCTAACTGGAACTACTGCATTAAAAGAAGAACTAGAGTCGTATCAGCTATATTATAAAGAAGCATTAGCCGGCAGAAAGACAGAAGGTAGATCGAGTGAGGCTCTTAAGAAATGGATCCAGCAGATCTATTACGCTATGGCTCCAGGTAAAGACTCCGCTATATTCGGTGCTAATAATATATCTTTTCCAGAAGGTGCATTTGTTACGTATAAGACTGCAGATAGCATTATAGCAGAAGCAGATAACGTAATGAGACAACTCGACGGCGGATCAATGCAACCAGCACTAAAGGATTGGTTCAATAAGAATCCGGACTGGTCTTCTCAAAGCGGCAGAAAGAACATGAAGACTGCCCTGAGTAATATGGTGAACATGACGCTCAATACTACATTGGTCACCACTGACATGCTTTTTAATAAAGACTCGAGTGCTCAACTATTAAGTGGTAGTGCGATTAACCTTAATACTTTAGTAGCCA
>JAAGZO010000538.1 GCA_024206195.1 bacterium
GTGCTGGTGTCTTCTTTTTCTACAGTTCCTATATTAGCAAGCTCAAGTCTATTGTTAAAATAACGAATGCCTTTTGCTCTTCTAACTAAATATCCTTGAGTGAGTTCTTCTTCATCCGAAAGAACTATGTTTCTGTCCGAATCTACATAGTCGATAAAATCAACAACATCTATCTGTCCGTCTCCAATACTTACCCTACCAACAACAGTTGCTGTAGGAGTAAAGTTAACACCAGCCCCATCATTGTAAGCGTATCTAATAACTTCAATTGAATCATAGTCAAGATAGTTTGTTATTCTAAATCTTATTCTAGGAGCAAAGCTTGTTGGAGATTCTGAGTTTGGGTCATCACCAAATGTTTTCATCCAAGGAAACACTCTGCTACCCTCAGACAAAGCTCTTACGACAGGTATTGGTGGTGTTTTTTCACTTAGAGATGTTCTGTTTCCATCGGAATCAACATACGCTATTGAATATTGATAAACTCCCACTGGAGCACCTCCTGATCCACCCACATTAATTAAACCTGTGAACACCGGTA
>JAAGZO010000539.1 GCA_024206195.1 bacterium
GTGATATTGGGAAGCGGATAGACATCCTTAGCGGAGACTAAATTAAGCTTCCAATAATCTACCACTAGACATATAGACTGGTCCTTCTTAGAGACAAGAATAACAGGCATGGCCCAAGGGCTATGCAACGGATGGATTACTCCGGCATTTTCCAAATCCCTAATCTGTTTTTCCAGTTCTTGATGGAAAGCAACAGGTATGTGGTAAGCTTTCTGGCTAACCAGGAGGTTAGTTCCTGTCTCAATTCGATGATAAAGTGTAGTACACGTTCCTAATTCCTTGTCAGAAATGGCATAAGCGTGACAATTTTTGACTAACAAATCCAAAAGTTGCGTTTTCTCTTCTGGAGTAAGGTCAGATTGCATAAAGTCTATGGCACTTAAAAATTCGTTTTTGATTACTTCTTGAGCAGAATTTTGAGAAGCTTCAGTAGGTACTCTGGCATTCACAACTGGGGTAGTAGAGTTTGTTGAAATCTGAATAACATCAGGTTCCAAATGCCCCAAGGTAGTTCCCTTATATAACCTAATAGGAGTGAGACCAGTATTTAGCAATCTCAAAGGTATAGTGAAGTTTTTGCAAGGAAAGAGTAAGGTATGGGCAGCAAAAATCCCAAGCTTTTCCAATTTTTCCTGATCTGGTTCAAATAAAAATTGGGTACGGGTGGTAATAAGATTGGAAGAAAATCCAGGTATA
>JAAGZO010000046.1 GCA_024206195.1 bacterium
ATTACCTCATCAGACTGTTGCCAAAGCGCAATCTCTTATTGAACTTATTCAGGGAACTGATTTGCATTTGATTCCTTCAAGTGCAGTCGCTTTCCTGGACTCTATTATGTCTGTTTTATACGATCTTAAAGCAGAAACAAGCTTTATAAACTCTCTTGTTGTCCTAATTACCAAAGAAGTGTTTCGCCAATGTAAAGTGTCGGAACCAAGTTCTATAATGTCATTTTATTGGCATCCAAATTTTTATCCGGCAGCGGACACTACTTATATTTCAAGACAAGCCGAATGGGCAAAATTCACTCAAGAAAATCAGGATAGTCCAAATGTGGCTCCAAAACGCTGTGTTAGAACTATTCCTCTTATGAATGGATGGAATGCTTCATATGTGTCCATGGCTCTTGATAAGGATGCTACTCGAATCGAACATTACCAAACTTTGTTGGAATCTTTAGAAGGAGATGAAGATCCAAGAAATACGGCAATTTGGCGGTTATTAACTACGCAGTCGGGATGCAATTTCTTTAATTCCGATAATATTTTTGTCGAATATATTAAAACTGAAG
>JAAGZO010000540.1 GCA_024206195.1 bacterium
GTAACTGAATTAGTCATTATAGTCCTCCTTTAAAAGATCAATGTTTATGTAAACCATTCCTATTCCTTTGTTAAATACATCCTCTATCATTTGATGAAGTGCTGTGTCTGTTCCAAGGCCATTAGTCTTACCATTTAGCTTAGCCTTAACCTCACTGAGGGCTTCCCTAAGGGCAAGGATCAACAATGCATTGTGCTTGCAACTATTACAGATTGGTTCTCCTTGTGATCTTTTATTACATGCACCACAAGTTATAAAGGTTGCATCTGTTGCTTTGATTGTGTTATTCATCCTGGTCCTCCTCTTGTTGAAAGTTTTGTTGTAGGTCCTCTAATGTTGGTGGACTAAAATCAGTTACTACCTTAACCTCACTCCTAGATACTTCCTTTAATGGTTGCTCAAACTTACTGAAGTCAATATCCTTTATGTTAGTGGGCCTTACCTTTGTCATTGACTCTACCTTTTCTTTGAAGATCCTATTTAATAACTCTTTGTCATTGTCTTGAGGTTTAGTGTTTTTTGATCTTCCTCTCATTTGCTTGATTGTATTAAGTGACTTTGTACTTGGCACTGGATTGCTAACTATTGACATCTTTGATATATAGTCCAGGTAGATTATCTTAGCCATTGCATTCATGCTAACAGGTTTGTATGTTGGTTCCATTGCCTGGATAATTTCCAGCCCATGGGCCAGTTGATACAATGATAACCTAAAAGTAACTTGAATTGTTTTACTCATAATAGATCCTCTTATTTAAAGGGTTTAAAAAGATCGGTAAGATGGTTAATGATTTTACCGACCTTAATCAAGCCTCTAAGCTATTTAATGGTTAACTTTTCCAACCTGGCTAGCTCTGCTTTAAGGTGGTTGAGCATTTCAAGTCGTGCTGGCTTTAAGTCTTTAAGTTCCATTAGCTATGTCTCCTAATCTGTTTGCCTTCATAACTGATGTTCTTGGGCATCTTTCTTAACAATTGTGCCATTGCTAATGGAAACCTATGGCCAGCGCAAGTCAGGGTCTTGCCTTTGATGTTAAATGGTCTGTTGGTTTTCAATAATGATAGGTAAGTCTGCTGAACTGGTGAGTGTCCTATGAAATGTCCTTCACGATTAAACATACTCTATTCTCCTTTTAGTGTTAATATTACTAAAGTCTTCCCATTAAGAACTAATAAGCAGTCAATAAATGGGTTTCTAGAATTCATGCTGGTTCTCCTTTTTAATGTAGTGCGTTGAGCCAATAGTCAATTCCATTGGCATTTGTGAGTGATGGCTTGATTGTGGCAATGTTATTGTACCACAAAAGTAGTTGTCTGAGATATAAACATACATTTCCTCTTCAACTGGAAAGATTGGTGCATCATTTAACTTTTGTGTAATTGCTAGGCCTGTCTGATATTGGGCTTTGAACTGATCTGGGGTTTTTGTCTTCATTGCTTGGCTCCTTTAAATGTTAGCTGTTGTCATTATGTTGTCATTGACCTACAATCATCTTTCATTTGCTCCCAAATAGCTGTTACTGGCCAGCCTTGGACTCCAGCGAATAAGGCACCAAAATAAAATTGACTTACTCCTATGCAATCACAGGCATAATCGTATAAATTATTTGTCAGGCCTTCACGCCAATCTTCAATGGCTTTAAAAGCATCTTCTCTTTTTTGCTGGCCTGCGGTGTTAAAGTGTACATCGTAGTGACTCATGGTTGTCTCCTTTAATGGTTGTCTCCTTTAATGGTTGTCTTGCCTTTAAATGGTGTTACGTTGTTAAATGGTGTTAGTTATTGAAATGTAAACCTATTCTTACATACACTTACACTATACCACGTTTACCGTATACTGTCAAGTACATTCTTACTGCCAGGTCCATTCTTACTGTCAGGTCCATTGTTAGGGCTCGTTATATTGTTAGGGCTTGTTATATTGTTAGAGCTCTTACCTGTTGGGTGTCCTTACCTGTTGGGTACCTGTGCCTTGTTAGGTACTCTTGTCTGTTGAAGGCTGCGGGCTTGAAATGAAGATTATATACGTAATACCTACTCTCCCCTCTGGCGGGTCGAAATCGTCCTCTGCTTGGTGGCCTTCTTCTAAATATGAGAGTATATATATAGTAGAGATATTATATATGAGTTAGACTCTTTCTAATTATCTACTATATATAATGGGCTGTATGTGGTATAATATCTATATATATAGAATTAGACGAAGCCTTTTTGACCCACCCGAGGGGGGAGTAGGTATTACGTATATAATCCTCAAATCCATTGGAAAGGCCCTAAAATGACTATTTAGCTATCCAGGTTCGTGAATAGTAGCCATTAAAGGGCCTTTCAGATGAACGTTCAATAATGAACACGGAGTATTGGTTATGGGAGCCATTGCTGACTCCCGTTAATCTCTGGCTATCTGCTAATCATCAAGCCCCTTCAAAACCATCTGGACTTTCACGGTGTCGAACTTCGCTCCAAGAGTCGTCAAGATGAAATCATCATCCATACCAGCAATTCTTAGTGCTTCAATCGCACTTGTCAGGGCCGATTCTTCTCCTTTGAGGAAGGTTTTGCCTTTAGAATGTCCTGGCGGTTTAGTCGGTTCGACAACGAAGTTATTCACTCTTTGTTGCGCATTTACCAAATCATCAATAATCGACTTGGTCTCACCCGTCTTGCTGTTGGTACTGGGCCTGGCTTTAGCTCTCAAATCAATGATAGTCTTTTGAATCCCAGCATGAAGCAATCCATGGATGATTTCATGTTCCTCTGCCCATTGTGTCAACAATTCACTATCCATCAAATAATCTGTACTCTCCTTGAGCCATTCCGGTAATTCAAGTGTCACACTTTCACCTTTGTGGTCTACGTCCAATTTTCCGCCTTTGATAATGTCGTGAAATGATTTAGCCATGTTAATGTCTCCTTATGTGTTTGTGATGACGTTATCGCCATCTGCCCTAATACCAATGCAGATAGCGTGCCATAGCTGAAATCTTTTTATCCTAAACTATGAAGACCGTTGCCAGTCCTTGTTATCAACCATCTAATAATTTGTTGCCCCATGTGGTGGTGATACTTACTGACTTTAATTTGTTCATAAATTTAAACTTTTGAAATTTTCCTAATTTGCTGGGCATACATAATGACCCCCCTACCCCCCGCTTTAATAAGGAAAAAAACTCATATGTACCTGGAGAAACGCAATAAGGCAATTTTTCAGTTACCTCCAAACAACTCCAACTCATCAAATAATAAAATCACCAAACAACACAACAGTTACACCATTCACGAGATTAAAAAATACTATAATGGCTAAGTTCACATAAGAGGTTATGGGAGTGTTAATGGCTACTATTCACGCCCGTATGTGTTCCCTATATAATAGGGCGCAATCAGGTAGTTGGCTCCAAAAGACTCCAAACAACTCCAATAAGTTTCCTTGACAACATTCTTGCCATATGCTAATATGAAAGCATAATCAATAAAAACCACCTAACGAGGTCTTGAAAATGGCTAGTGATAATCAAATGTTAAATAACTTGAAAACTAAGCATCGGGAAATTGCTCGGTTAAGCTTTGGAGGATTGACGCCCGCTGATATCGCAAAGCAAACAAACATAGGAATGAATACTGTTTATAAAATTTTACGTGATCCTATTTGCCAAGCCTACATAGGTGGGCTGGGTGACAAAGTTGATGAGACCGTCCTGAGTGTTCGTGAACGCCTGATGAATCTTAACGCTAGCACCCTGGATAGATTTGAAGAAATTATGGGTAAAGAATCCAAGGCACCGCATTCCGTAATTGCAAGTGTAGGCAAAGATGTCCTAGACCGCACAGGATACAAGGCTCCAGATAGAATTGATATCAACCACACCCTCCAACACAAATCCGATGAGGAAATCGATGCCCAAATAGAAGCCGCCATGGAAAATGTTAAGTCTGCCTTTGATACAGACACTTCAGATATTCTTGAAGAAGATGCCCCGGACGAACCTACAACTCGGATAAATCCCAAAACAGATTATAAAGAGCAAATTTAAATGACTCCAACTCGCGCTGATAAAGAAAAGCTTTTACTTCTTTTAAATGAAAAGCATCGGCGTATTGAAACGAATAAATTCAATCAGTATTATCCTGACACTGGGCCTTTGGCTCGAAAGTATTATAAAAAGCACACCTTTTTCTTTGCCCAAGGAACTACCTATCCTGAACGATGTATAATGGCCGCAAACAGGGTTGGCAAGTCCGAGGGTATTGGTGCTTATGAGACTACTTGTCACGCCACTGGAAATTATCCCCATTGGTGGAAGGGCAAGAGATTTAATAAACCAGTTACCTGTTGGGCGGCGGGGACTACGGGGACGACTGCTAGAGATATTGTTCAATTCAAATTGCTCGGTCAGCCGGAGAATAGAGGCACTGGAATGATCCCTAGTGCTTTGATTGCAAAAACCACTCCCAAGGCTGGTGGCGTACCGAATGCAGTTGATACCATCTTGGTTAAACATATCTCTGGCGGTCTTTCTCGAATAAAGATCAAGTCCTACGCAGAAGGCCGAAAGTCATTTGAAGGCACCGAACAAGATTTTATCTGGCTCGATGAAGAGTGTCCATTAGATATTTATACTGAGTGCCTTACTCGAACCATGACCACAGATGGGCACATTATCTTGACCTTTACGCCTCTGGCCGGGCTGACGCAAACGGTTCTAATGTTCCTTCCAGGCGGCAATATTAAAGAATGGTCCGAGGGGTCTAGATGCCTAATCATGGCTACCTGGGACGATGTTCCGCACATCACAAAGAAACAGAAAGCAAAACTTCTAGCTGGCCTCCCACCAGCTCAACGGGCCGCCAGGTCTAGGGGTATTCCAAGTATGGGTTCCGGCGTTATCTATCCTGTGCTGGAAGAAGATGTTACCTGTAAGCCATTTCAAATTCCTAGTCATTACAAACATGCTTACGGCTTGGATGTTGGTTGGAATCGGACAGCGGCTATATGGTGTGCAATCGATCCTGATACGAACGTCATCTATATCTATTCCGACTATTACCGGAGTGAGGCTGAGCCAATTGTGCATGTATCTTCCATTAATGCCCGGGGCGACTGGATTCCAGGTGTCATTGATCCGGCCAGCCGAGGCAGGGGTCAAAGCGATGGAAAGAAACTGTTTAAAGAATATCGTCAGCTTGGTCTTAATATTCGTAAAGCCGACAATGCAGTCCAGGCCGGCCTTACGAAAGTTTGGAACCTCCTAAGTACTGGTAAGATTAAAATTTTTGAAACCTGTCTTAATACCCTTGCTGAATACCGACTTTACCATAGGAATGAAAAGGGCGAGATTGTCAAAGAAAACGATCATTTAATGGACGCCCTTCGTTATTTGATTATGTCTGGTTTAATCCGAGCTGTTATTAAACCTCCAATCCGGCCAGTTGATGACCCATATTTTACCCAACTCCATTACGGTCCGCGTGACTCTATAATCGGACTTTAAAAGAGGAAGCCGCCCATGCCATTAGAAGCAATTAAAACAGATCATTCAATAAACGAATACGATCCTTATAATAATCAAGATGAAGATCTAAGTTTAATAGATGATGAAAAAGCATATTGTAAGATCATCAAATCAATTTCAAGCCAACTACTAAAGAAACGTGATGAAGCTGTGGCTTTTCGTGCAGCCTCTGGAGTCGAACAACGCTGGCGTGAAGATGAAACCATGTTTGAAGGCACTCTTGATGCCGGGTTTGGTCGAACTGATATGCTTGACTATGCCACTGGAGTAGCTCCCGCACCTGATACCGGCGCACCAAATCGAAGTATGATTGAGATTAATATTATCCGAAACAAGTGTGAGACCGCCGAGGGTAGGTTTTCTGACATAATGCTTCCTGTAGACTCCAAGAACTGGGCCTTCAAGGTGACTCCGGTTCCAGATGTAATTAAGTCCCTAAAAGATGACCGGCCAGCCCTTGCCAAGGAAACCAACCAACCGGTGATTGAACCAAATGGTGAACAAGCCACAATGGCTGACATTGCCAGAAAGGAATTCGACCAAGCATCCAAGGCTATGAGTCTAATGGAAACAGAAGTAGATGATCAGCTAACCGAGTGCAATTATAATTCCGAGAGTCGAAAGATGATTCAACATTCCTGTCGGCTTGGCACAGGAGTTATGAAGGGCCCGAATGTAGTTAAAAGAATCAAGAAAAGTTTCCAGCGTAAGACTGACGGTGAGTCCTCTGTTTATGTACTCAAGGCTGTCGAAGAACACCAGCCTGCTTCTGAGTCCGTTTCTTGTTGGAACCTCTATCCTGACCCGGACACTACCGAGGATGTCAAAAAGACAATGGGGCATATCTTCGAATCTGGTAATATGAGGTCAAGAGAATTGGTTGACCTAATCGGTGTCGAGGGGTATGATGAAAAACAAATCCGAAAGGTTCTCAAGGAAGTACCTATTAGAACCGTTGTCACCCAGGAAAAATCCAACAAACAGATGAAGACAAAACGATTGATTGGATCTTCCTCAGACTTATATGAAGTATGGTATTATTATGGTGACCTCGGGCGTGAAGACCTAGAGGCTCTGGACATTGACATATCTGAACACCCAGAAGCCTTGATGCTCTCAGTCGCTGTTGTGTTTGCCAATGACCGGCCTATTAAAGTAATGTTGAATCCTCTTGACTCTGGTGATCTACCTTATGACTTTTTTCAGTGGACTCAGGTAACCGATTCCCCTTGGGGCGTTGGCCTTGTGAGGATGATGTACTGGATTCAAAGGATGATCAATGGAGCTATGAGGGCCATGATGGATAATGCCGGTGACTCCAGTGGAGTTAATGTTGTCCTCGGAGGCGGTCTTGAACCAACTGACGGTAAGTATGAATTGACGGGCAAGAAAATATGGCGTTACATGGGTGATGATCCAATAGAAGACATTGATGTTAGGAGGTTGTTTACTCAATTCCAGGTCCAGAATAATCAGAGTGATCTTGAGGCAATCATCAACCTAGCCTTTAAGTTCCTTGACCTTGAAACTGGCATTCCGATGATTTTCCAGGGCGAACAACAGAAGATGCCGGAAACCCTTGGGGCCACTAACATAATGGTTGATGCCTCAAATGTTGCCTTAAGAAGTAGGGTTAAGATCTTTGATGATCAAATCACTGACCCTCATCTTACCAAGTACTACCATTGGAATATGCAGTACAATGACAAGGATGAGATTAAAGGTGACTACGCTGTTGATGCTAGGGGAGTCTCTGCCCTTTATCAGCGTGAACAATATATTCAAACTTTGATGCAGATTATGCCGTTTAAGAATGACCCTGATTTCAAGCTTAGAATTGACTGGGACAAGGCCTTGAAGGAAATGTTTAAGAGCCTGGGGTTGAACATTCTTAAGTCCGAAACTGATTATAAGAAAGATCTGAAGGAAGATCAACAACGAGGCCAGCCTAAAGATCCAAAAGTTCAGGCTGAGGAAATGAGAGCTCAAACCAACATGAAGGAACTCCAGGTCAAGGAAAAGATGCAACAAGCTGAACTTCAAGCTAAAGCCTCCGAGGCCCAACTCCAACGTGATCATGATCTTAATATTGAACTTATCCGCCGAGATATTAAGATGATGGACTTTGCCAGCAAGGAAAACATTGCACTTGAAAATGTCAAGGAAAAGCTTAGCTCCAATACTATGAAACTAAAAACCCAGGTTGCTCTTAGTCAATCTAATAATAGCCAGCCTGCTCCTCAGGTAACTACTCCAGCTGTTGAACCGCCTGGCAGAGCTCCTGATGGCCAAGCTTTTGTGAGGTAATTAAGATGTTTAAATTTTGGTCAAGAAGACCAGTAAACAATAAGGCTAAAACTCCTGAAGAATCTAAGGCTATTGCTACACCAAGAATAGTTAATGATTTTAAACCTGTAGAGGTAGTAGCCCCTACCCAGGGTGTGCCTGGAGAATTCTCCTATCACTCTGCCACCTGGAAGTATTTACAAAACTATTTTAACCATCGCATTATTGAAATACATAAAAGCCTCGAAAGTCCTAAACGTTCATTCGACAAAACCCAAGTTTTACGTGGTCAAATCAAGGAGATTAACCTTCTCCTTAAACATACTAACAAATTGGCCGGAATAGATGATGTTTCGCCCACAAACAATTCACCAGGTATGATGCCTGCTGATGGAGGATTTACTAATGAATGATTTTTTTACCTCAGAAGAAGAGGAAGCCAATAAGGCTACTACTGAAGCTGAAGCGCTCGAAATCCGAGCTAAGATTCAAGCCGATGTTTTTGAAGGCAAACCTGCAGACTTTGATGACTCCATTGATGGTGATGAATCAAAGACTAAGGAAGTTGTTGATGATGAGCCTGATGATGATGAGTCTGCTGATGTTGTTGAACCTGTTGATGTTGTTGAACCTGCTGATGATCCTGGTACTTTAAGTCCTGAAATGCAGGCCATTGTAGACTCGGTAAACAAACTTACCAGTAGTATAACTGGTATGGAAGATCGACTCAAGCAAACTGAGAAGCGTGTGGGAGGAATCTCAAATGAATTTCACGCTGCCAAGGAAGCCGCTCAGTCCCAGCCTAAAGCACCAACACCAGAAGAAATGGCTGTTGCTGCAAAGAACAAAGAATCCTGGGAAGAGTTGAAGAAAGATTTTCCAACTTGGGCCACTGCAATTAAATCAAAAATCGCAGAGCAGGCCACTAACTTTGTTACCATGGAAGACTTCAAAGAGCTTCGTAAGAGTCTCTCTGACGTTCCATCCATTGACACTGGCCAACTGGAAACACGGCTCGTAGGTTTTATGCATCCAGACTGGAAAGAAATTACCAAAGATCCTGAATACGCCACCTGGCTTAATGCTCAAGATGATGTAATTAAGCACAAAGCGTATAAGGGGACAACTGCTGAAGAAGCTATTGATGTTTTTAACCGATACAAGTCATCAAAAGCCAATAGTAGTTCGTCTGGTGATCTAACACCTACCTCCGAGGTAAATGAGATCAAAGAAAGAAGAACCAAGCGCCTCAAGGCGTCGACCACCACTTCAACTAAACACAAAACTATTAAGCAAAAATCCAGAGATGAAATGTCTGAGGATGAACTTCGCTCCGACATTGCTGCTGAGGTTTTTGATAATTAAGTGAGGCAAAAATGACTATGCAAAAATATAGTACTCCGATAGCTTCCAGGAACATAATTTATGCTGAGATGGAAATGCTCAAGCATGCAATGCCTATTCAGGTTCTTGGTACTTTCGGATCACAGAGACAACATCCTTTGCGCAAGACCGACACAGTAGTCTTTCGGCGTCTGCGTCCATTTGGTGCAGCTGTGCAGAGTAATCCAGCTGATGGGTATAGTGAAACTCCCCAAATCACACCCACTAATTTTGTCACCTCAGAGGGAACAACCCCCACACCTAATACCATCAGTTACACAGATGTAACTGTCACCCTGGAACAATATGCCGTACTCTTTAAGTTCTCCTCCAAGGCAGAGCTGATGTACGAGGATGACATTCCTAATGATATGAAGAAACAGACCGGAGAAACTATTGCTGAAATTGCAGAGCTAGTCTGTTACGGAGCTGTTAAGGCCGGTTCCTCTGTTCTCTATTCCAATGGGTCAACGCGTGTCGGCCTGAATACTATTATTACATTGACTAAACTCCAGGCTGCGGCCAGAGCTCTTGAGAGTAACCGTGGCTCCTATGTTAACACTAAGATCGCAGCCGGGCCAAATTTCGGCACAGCGCCAGTGGAACCTTCTTATTGTGTGTTTGTCCATACTGATTCCGTGGCCGATGTTCGTGGGCTTCCAGGATTCACTAAACGTGTAGAATATGGAAGTGCCATCAAGCCAGTCCATGAGCGTGAGTTCGGAGCAGTTGAGGATTTTAGATTTATCAAATCCCCATTGTTTGCCCCGTTCCTAGCCGCTGGAGCCTCCTCAACTGGTAGTGGTATGAAATCTGCGGGCGGTTCCAACTGTGATGTTTATCCAATGATTATCATGGCAGAGGATGCCTGGGGTCATATTTCCCTGAAGGGCAAGAACTACACTGGAATCTCTCCCACGATTATTTCCAGTAAAATCAAGAATCATGCCAACCCATCTGGTATGTTCGGTTATGTAGGTGCTGACTTCTGGTATGCAAGTGTCCGGTTAAACGAGAACTGGATGCTCCGTATCGAGCATTGTGTCACTGATATTTAATTTCCTTTAATCGGTGAGAAGCTCTCTGCTGGCTGTTCATTATTGAACACGCTCAACAGGGACTTTCCACTGGTTAGGTAACTTACAAAGACCCAGTGCCAATTCCTGGGCAGGAGATTTTCATGAGTAAAACTAAACAAATATTTAATACATTATCAAACAAGAGAACTGGCCGAGCATTGTTAAGCCTCTTCGGAAGTAATGCACCAGAGTTCCTGAAGAAACTTTACGATTCTTCTGATGCGAATGCAATGGGTTCTGCTTCCGGAGCTGGCTTGAGTCCTGCCATATGGGATACGTGTCCAAGAGGTCTGATGACTATTGATCCGACCAGTGGCCATTTCATTGGCGATGACTTCACATTCACCAAGGCCACCAGTTATACTACGGCCAATGATTATGTGCTGGCCGGTGCCAATGGGACTTTTGCAGCAACTGCAAGTGATCCTAATGGAGTGGCTTTGATAAGTGCTCCTGGGACTGACAACGATGAGGCCAATGTCAACCATGCAATGGATCCAGGTTGCATCAAGCTTGACGCCACGAAGGATTGGTGGTTTGAAGCTCGGGTTAAGATCAACCAGATCGCTACGGCCCAGGGAGTTTTTCTCGGTCTAATTGAAGACAGTATCACAATGGGAACTGACTTCATGACTGACGACACCATGGCCCTGAAAGTCCAGGACATGATTGGATTCCAAATCCTAGCAGCCACGGAT
Organism: bacterium; assembly: GCA_024206195.1. The sequence continues at coordinate 10,958 of JAAGZO010000540.1, forward strand.
ATTGCTGCTGTTTGGCAGTCTATGATGATTTTTACCGGCCGGGCAGCGGTCAATGCAACCCTGGCAACTGCCTCAACATCTTATGTTAAGCTCGGTATGAAGTCTGTTCAGGGCGCTGTAAGTTTCTATGTAGATGGAGTTCAGGATTCCGAGACTGTTGATGAAACCACTACTAATTTTCCAGTTGATAAGTATGTAGTCCCTGCATTTGCTACCAAATGTGGAACCGGTGTGGCTAATACTCTTTCTGTAGACTGGTGGTATGCGGCCCAGACTAGATAAGCTTTAATCTTTTATTATAAGGAAATAATGTTATGACTATGAACTTGAATGACAATGCGCGAGCAGGAATCTTTTGCACTACTAATCCTGCCGTAATTGTAGACGCAAGTGCCAAGGCAGACTTGGAAATCACTCCAACAGACATGCTGTATGTAATCAAGGGCCTACATTATACTGTAGCCAGCGGAGACGGTGACGTCAAACTCGATGATACGGCCAACACCATTGCAGACGGATATTCTAAACTCTATCTGGCCTGTGTGATTGCCGATGGTACCATATCTGTGGTTGTCGGTGACTCTGTACTTAATGCCGATGTTACTGCTGGTCAGGCTGTATTTGCATGGCCCGAGCCTACTGCTGATTCCTGTCCCTTCTGTGGCATCTTGGTTACCAACTCAACTGGAAGTGTATTCACTGCAGGCACCACCACCCTAGATACCACTAGCATCTTCTGTGATGTTTATGACATGTGGGCAATTCCAGCGGCTCCACTAACTGCTCTAGCAACTACACAGCAGACCTAATCTTTTAACCTAATTAAATTACTGGGGCAAGGAACTTAATTTTTCCTTGCCCCCTTAAAGGAATCCCCCCACCATGCCTAAAAATAAGCCGAAAGAAGAAAAATCCACCCTGGATAAAATAGTCGATACTTTTAAAGGTAATGCCGATCAGGTTGATGATACTGATTTCAAAGCCTCCGCAAGTGTTGAAGTTGATGAGTCTCAAGATCTCCAGTCTGGTGAGTTTGTAACCAAGACTGAACTCAATTCCTTTGGAGATAAAATAATCCATACTATGTCAAACCTCTTTAAGCAGCAAACTGAGGTCCATCATGACCTAGCTGGACAGGCTCCACCAATTGGAGGCCATGAACTCGGTCAAGATACTCGTGGAATCGAGCCTGTAGCTGCAAGTGATTTAATCAAGTTTGCAGAACTGGAAGAATTCATGAATGATATTCTTACAATAAATGTTCATCCTACATCTGATAAAGAACAGAATCCTGTAATTATTCCAAGCGTAAATGGCGTTAATCAGCCAATTATTCGGGGCCGTGATTGTAGAGTAAAGCGTAAGTTTGTCGAAGCCTTGGCTCGGAATCGCCACACTGGATATGAACAAAGTGTCCCTGATGTAACTAAACCCCATAAGTATGTAATGGTCCCTTCGATGGTTATCAAAGATCCTTTTGTTGTCAAGCATGATCCACACTCTAGAGGATCCGAATGGTTGTCTAGAATTGTAAATGAGGCCTAATTATGAATTTTCTTCAACTCTGTCAAAGACTTCGTCAAGAAGCTGGTCTTTCTGGTAATGGTCCGGCAACAACAGTTGGGCAGACTGGCATTGAAAGCCAGATCGTAGACTGGATAAATTCAGCCTATGTTGATATCCAATCCCAGCATTCTAATTGGCTCTTTATGCAAGATGATTTTAGTTTCAATACAACTGCATCCAAGCGTGAATATTCTATAACTGAGACTGGTGTTACTGATTTGGAGAGTTGGAAAATTAATACTGATGATACATTTAGGATTTACCTAACCTCAAGTGGTATTGCCAATGAGCAGTATCTCTATCCACTGAAATGGCCTGTCTTTCGCCAGATGTATCTTTTCGGAGCCACAAGAACTGCTGAGGGACTTCCGAGTTACTATTCTGTTCAACCAGACAAGGGCCTTAACTTCTACCTGGTTCCTGATGCAATTTATACTGTTAACGGAGAATATTATAAATCTCCTTCTGAGCTGAGTGGTGATACTGATACGCCTGACTTTCCAAGTCAATTTCATTTAATAATTGTTTGGAGAGCCTTAATGTACTATGCCGGTTTCGATGCGGCAAATGAAAAATATGCTACCGGCAATTATGAGTTTAAGAAACTAATGAGACGACTTGAACTTAATCAATTGCCTCAAGTAACATTTGGAGCACCATTAGTATGAGACTACCAAACACTCCAGTCAAGGCAGAGTATACTAAATTTATTGGCGGTCTGGATCAGAAATCAGCGGCAATGACTTTTCCTCCAGGTGCAATTTATGCAAGCCAAAATTATGTTCCTACTACTGATGGTGGGTATCAGCGAATCGATGGTTATGAACGTTATTCTGGACAGCCTTGCCCATCAGAAGCTACTTATACTAGTTTTGTTGTAACCTTTACTGACACAGTTTCAGTCAATGATATTGTTACAGGATCTGCTAGTGGTTCCACTGGAGTTGTTATTGCAGTTGATGCTACGTCAATGCAGTTGGTTAAGCTTTCAGCTGATTTTCAACTTGAAGCTTTTACTGTTGCCGGATCTCCAATGGGAACAATAACAGAACTTAATGCTGGAATCGATACTATTCTCGCCGACGTTACTGTTCTAGCCGCTGCAGCAGATAACTACCGAGCAGATATTTCTGCCCCTTCTGGGTCTTTAGCCATTCGGGGACTTGGTATATTGAAGGGTACTCTTTATTGTTTTGTAGATAATTCTGGTGGGACCGCTGGTGAGATTTACAAAGCCACGACTGGTGGTTGGTCAGCTGTTTCGTTACTAACTGAGATTTCTTTCGATACTGGTGTGGGGACTATTTCCGATGGTGATACAATAACCCAAGTTAGTTCTGGCGCTACAGCACTTGTTAAACGAGCAGTGCTAGAGACCGGAGCCTGGGAAACAGATGCAACAGGTCGGTTGATCCTAGATTCAATTACTGGCACCTTTGATGCTACAAATGCTCTCCAGGTTGGCGCTGTAACCCAGGCGACATCAACTAGCCTGGCGACTGCAATCACAATCACGGCTGGCGGACGATATGAGATTGAGGAATACAATTTTGGTGGCGATGTAGATACTACACGACTTTACGGATGTGATGGAGTTAATAGAGGGTTTGAGTTCGACGGAGAGACTTATGTCCCTATTAAGACCGGTCTCACTGATGACACTCCACTTCATGTTGAAACGCATAAACTTCAGTTGTTCTTTTCTTTCCGTAGTTCGAGTTTTAATTCTGTTCCAGGCTACCCTTATCAGTGGTCTGCTATTTCTGGGGCTAGTGAAATTGCCATTAGTGATACCATAAATGGTTATAAGGATTTAGCTGGTGAGGCTCTTGGCATCTTCGGGCGCAATCACACAAAGCAACTAGTCGGCAACAATGTTGATGATTTCGTACTTAATAATATTTCAAATGAAATAGGAGCATTACCTTACTCAATTCAGCAGATGGAAAATACATTTGCCTTTGATGATCGTGGGATTGTCCGAACAGTTACTTCTGATGCTTATGGTAATTTCCAGCAAGCTGTACTTAGTCGGCGCGTCCAGGATTTGATCAACAACATGCAAACTGTACTTATTGCATCTACAGTCTACCGCTTAGATGATCAAGTTCGTTTTTATGGCTCTGATGGATCTGGAATTTGCATGACCCAGGTTGGCAAAGGTTATGATTTTACGTTATTTTCTTATCCAGACAATGTTGCTTGTATGACTTACGGCGAAAATGTTGCTGGCGAATCTGTTGTTTTCTTTGGCACAGATGATGGAATGGTTATGCAGGCTGATAAAGGAACCTCATTTGATGGAGCTGAAATTGAAGCTTTCATAACTTTACCGTTTAATAACTCAAAATCTCCCACAACATTGAAGACTTATCGCAAAGTTACGCTAGAAATGTCAAGTGAATCTTACACCCAAATTAAAGTATCAACTGAGTTTTCTTACGGCATAGCTACTTTACCTGCAAATGATGCTCTTGATCAAACTGTTATCGGCCCTGGCGGTTTTTGGGATATCAATAACTGGGATGAGTTCTTTTACGATCAAGAAACTATTTCAAGTCCATCATTTAGAGCTAACGGTACTGGTGTTAATATGAACCTAACTCTCTATAGCAAGTCTGCTATTGACCTCGGGCATAAGTTTGATGGAATTATTGTGCATTATACTCCAAGGAGATTACAACGATGAATGATTATTATACTCCTCCGGCTGATGTTGTTGCTGGAACTCGAGCAAGGTCAGTAAAAATAAACGAGGTTATTGATTCTGTTGACACTGCCTTTGATATTGTACCGGATTTAAATGGCTTAAACTCAGCTGTTTCGAGTGCTAATTTTGCAGGCGTATGGTCAGCACTAACTGGCCCTGCTTCGGCAAACATATCCGTTTATCATCTAAGCCAGTATTGGAGATTAACAACTGATATTCTTGACATTACTGCAAAAGAACCTGGCACAGCTTCTGAATGGGTTCGGAGTTTTATAAACATTCCCGAAGACTTAGGTACTCTAACTGGTGGTACAGTTGATCTTGATGTAGGCAAATACACTTATTTTTACGGTACAATAACTACGGCGGAAACTACTTTTACATTTTCCAATGTTCCGGCAAATGGTATTTATACTCTCTTCGGTTTGAAACTTACGAATCCTGGAACACAGACTATAAACTATCCGAATACCCCAGGCGTATCAATTGTCTCTTGGCCAACAACGCCAAATCCCACAGTATCTGGTCGTGACACTTATGTTTTTGAAAACACTGGTGATGGCATCCAATGGGATGGTTACATATCCAGTCAGATTGTGGTGTAATCATGTATCAAGACCAATTAATGAAATTAATGATGTCTGCTGCTGGATATGTTCAGCCTGTTGTTATAGACGAGGTATTTAGTACTTATCTTTATGATACTACAGGTATTTCAAGCGGTACACCCGTAGATGTTGTTAACAACATCGATCTTGACACTTATGCTGGTTTAGTACGTTGTAAAATTAGAACTGCTTCATGGCATACAGGTTGGGTAGATACTGTGAGGGGCGGATCATCTATTCTTCGATCGACAATAATTGCTGCAGCTGTAACAGGGTCAATAGAGATTGCTTCTTTTAATACAGACGGATTTACTACAGGTTCTACTTATGACTTTACTACTACAAATAATTTATTTGCAACCTGGACATTTCGAAAATCCCCTAGGTTTTTTGACGTACAAGAAGTTACAAAAGCATCTGGTGCGGATAAAGAAATTAATTTAGCCTCTCTAGGTACGGTTGGTTTAGTTCAGGTTAAACGAATAGACTCAACAGGATCTTGGTACACATGGCATAGGTCACTATCAAGTGGGAAACTTTTAATCGGAGAGTCAACTGTTGCAGAAGCAACTCTCGGTGAGATAACTGTTTCTGGTACAATTTTAACTCTTGTTAATGGAGTTATAGCTGACGGAGATTATTCTATCACAGCCTTTGCTCATGACTCAGCTGATAACGGTGTTATTCAATGCTCATCTTTTACAACTAACGGTAGTGGTGCCGCCTCAGTTGATCATGGCTGGTCAGCAGGTGTCCAATATGTCATGCTAAAGGGTGCTGATACTACCGGTGATTGGGAAGTATACGATACTGCTAGAACATCTGGATGGACTGGAAATGATGATAGGTTAAGACTTAATTCAACAGCTGTCGAAGATACTGTTGCTCGATTATCAGCTACTGGAACAACGCTTAATTTTACTGGCCTAACAGCATCAAAAAAATATATCTATAAGTTTATTTCAGCATAAGGAGTATAAAATGCCCTTGGAACAAAAATCAACCATAGTCGGATACATTAGGCTAGAAGATAATTTTTATCCTTTAACAGAGTCTGAGATTAAGTCTTCTTTCTTGAGTTCTGTTTTTTCTCAGCCGTTTTCAAAAATAGGTTATAGTGCTGTATATGCTGGAGAAGTACCTAAGAGTACAAACTTACAAACTGTTGTTGAAGACATTCCAGTGTTACTGGACTCTGGGGTTTGGCAACAAACTTGGGTAGTTAAGTCTAAATTCCAAGATACTAGCCAGAAAACAAAAGAAGAGCAGGAAGCAGAGTTTCTCTTAGCTGAGCAAGTAAAACTTAAAGCTAAGCAAACTCAAGAACAGAATGAAAATAATTTACTAAATGATACTGTTTTAAGCGATTTAAAAATAAAATCATTTGATCAAATTGATTCTTACATCAATGATAATATAACTACAATAGTAAATATTAAAACACTCTTAAAAACACTTACAAAAGTTGTAATGCAGGTAACTAAAAAGGAGTTATAAAATGCCAGTAGCTGCGGATTATTTACTAGAAAACCCAGATGTAGCTAGAGCTTATAAAGCTTCTGGATCTAAACTAACTCCAGAACAGTATGCTTATGAGCACTATAAAAACTATGGGCAGGCTGAAAATCGATCTTGGGGCATGGCTGCTCCGACAGGTAAAACAGCTCAGGATTACTATAATGCAAATCCTGACGTATGGCGAGAGTATAACAAAAGTGGTGCTGGTAGTTCTGTTCAAGATTTTGCTACGACTCACTGGAATCGCTATGGTCAGGATGAAAATCGGTCATGGGAAATGCCAGATCCAGCAGATAAAACAGCTTTTACACTTGACGATGTTGTTCCTTATGCATCTCCAGCAAGACCTGCTCCAGGCCCTGGTTTTACACCTCCAGAAATGTCTGAGTTTGCATTGGCTAAGCCAACAACTGTTGCTGATAGTGATGTTGATATAGACTCTTATGTACCCGAAGCAACCGCTACTGTGGCCGGGCAGATGGAATCTTTAATGGACAAGAATAGTCCTTATCTCCAACAGGCTGCGAAAGCTGGTGAGCGTACAGCTCAAGCCAGGGGTTTGCTTAGTTCCTCTATGGCAGCTGGTGCAGCGCAGGGAGCCGCAATGGATCGAGCCCTACCCATTGCTCAACAAGACGCTCAGACTTATGCCACCAATGCTTTGACTGTCCTCCAAGGGA
>JAAGZO010000541.1 GCA_024206195.1 bacterium
ACCTATCTTCAAACTCTGCATTGTACATTTCATCTTCCCAATGTTTCATTCGTGTAGGTACATGGATTATTCTTTTATCCATACTCTCTCCTAATGTAATGTTGGTTTAATTAGAGACCCATTCTCTAACCAATCTACCTCATCAAGTTCATTGTCTCTTGTGAATGCCTCAACGAGTGGACCTTTCTCCAGGATAGTAGCGACAGCGCTGCTAAACATATGCAAGGTACTTGTTGTACCTGTTCTCATAAGTAACATGCGTAAGCCTAACTCTAACATAGCACTGTTAATAATATCAACAGGATATTTCTTTGACAGTTCTGTTATAGGCTCTCGCATTTCCTCTATGCATTTAGTAAACATATCTTCTAGTTTATCTTTCTTCATAGTATATCTCCTTCCCCTGTCATTAATGTTAAAGGTTGTTGCTCAAGTGATGAGGTAATAATTACCTCGTCATCTGTAGATACTACCTTTAAATGATTGTATTTATTTTCATCTACATTATCGTTACCTACCATTTGTAATTTATATGCTTTCATAAATTTATACATACGCATACGCAACGCAAAAGCATTATCATTTTTTATTATAATCTTAGGCTCATCTAATTCAGATGTGTCTAAATATTCTATTGCTTTATCTAATGCGTCTGAAATATCTGTCAACTGCAATAGGTTCTGCGTCGTCGGATTCCATGCCATTGGTAGCCTCCTCTTGTTGTAGTTCATAGTCGTCTTGGTCAAGAGTTAAATCATCTATGTTTACTTTCGATTGACCACTTGGTATCTGTACTGAGTACCCATCCATTACAAAGTCTCCTTCATCCAGGATGTCTTCATCTCTTGGTGTTGCTTCCCGTAAGCCTACACCTTTACTCCATTTACTTTTCTTTTTCTTTTTCATTCTTACTCCTTATGAATATATAAACTGTGAAACATAGAAAACCGAATGTTACTATGTTGGGGGCAAAGAAGAAACTCAATGCTCCCATAATATAAAATCCATACACACATGTGTATGTTAAAATCCCACCGAGTGTTGCCATTCTTGGTATCCTTTCTCCTCAATGATATTGTTTAGTGATAACTGTGAATCATTCACAGCACGACCACCTATGTTACAGTTAACAAACATCAATGCATTAGTGATGTTGCCTTCTTCATTAATAACATCTGCTATGTGTGGTGTGTAGTTTGCATTGGTTTCCATTTGATTAATACATTCCATTGCCCTTACATCACACTCATACAGGTGTCCTTTGATAGACTTGCCCTCAGCTTGTCCGTAATCAAAGAACACAATAGGGAATGCATTAGCATAATCTCTCATCTGAAAGATAGAATGCAAAGTAAAGTATTCCCCCATATAATCAGACCGTTTAGTTAGTTCGTCTAGTCTGCCCCCTTTTTTTAATGTGCCGTATGTAAAAAGCCTAGTCTTATAAGCCTCTTGCAACAGTGGGTTTGCCATTTTCGTACTGCTCAATTCTTCCTCCCTCTAGATATTGAATCTCAGTTATACAATTAGTAGGGATAACTGCACCCCCACCACCTGTCTTACTCTCCTCATCATAAGATGAGATAGTCACAATCTTACCACCGAAGTCTGTAAGTATCCACCCCACAGTTTCGACAGGTCTTAATTGTTGTTGCCTTAATTCAGACAACTCTTGCCATGTGTTATCATCTGACATTGCATCAAGCCATTTGATTTTCACTAAGTCCATTGTGTTTAGCATAATTATTTCTCCTTGTCAATGGTTTTCTTTTTCATTATCTCTAAGACCTTTGTCTTAAAGTCTACTACATTACCAGGAAACTCTGGTGATGCGTCAGGGAACTTGGGCTCCACTATGTAAGAGCCATTCTCTTTCCATGTCCTACTTGTCTGCTCTCCTTCGTTGTCAAGCACTCGTTCCCAGGCATCGTCCTTGCTGGTCGCCTCTACTTCGTAGGTACACTCAAGTGTTTCCCAAGTTGTTACATTATACTTCATAGTCATTCCTTTCTTCTCGTCTTTGTCTTTC
>JAAGZO010000542.1 GCA_024206195.1 bacterium
ACATCTGGCCTGAAGAATGCTCCAAGTTGCTTTCAGAGACTCATGGACAATGTTTTCCAAGGAATTCCTAAGACTGAAGCTGAAATTTACATTGATGATGTGCTACTAAGGACAAGGACTTTTGAAGATCACTTAAAAGTTGCTGACAAAGTCTTTGAACGCCTTGCTCAATATAATCTGATGATTAAACTAGAGAAGTGTCACTTTCTGAGAAAATTTGTTACCTATTTAGGTTATAAACTCTCAGATAAAGGACTACTTCCTGGTAAGAAGAAGGTAACTGTAGGTTAGTCAGTCCTGGTCTACCTACAAGGCACCACATTTGACAACATTTTATTACCAACCAATCATTATAGTATAGATACTGATAGCACCCTAGAAATTCGTAGCCTAAGAGTTCTTTAGCACTCTTGTATAACCACAGGGCTCTTACATACTGTACTTCCAATACAATGCCCTTTTACGTAGTCCATAGGTTTTCTAAATACCAGAACTTTATGAGGCTTTACTAGAGCACATCATATTACAAGCCAAACGTCTTTCTTTCTGTCCATTAATTAATCTACTTGTGCACCTTTCAAGTGTACATCTTTTACTGCACGAAATAACACCAATACGAAAACAACAGGTTTTGTTACCAGAGTGGAGAATACGTAGCAAATGCGTGAGCAATGTTGCCAACCAAGAAGTCCCATCTTAACGTGGCTAGCAATAATCCTGCGCGACTTATTCTCTGCGCGTGTGCCTACTGGCCATCCCAAATCCAGCTCGCTTCTTGCTCCGAATATCTCTCTCTCTCTA
>JAAGZO010000543.1 GCA_024206195.1 bacterium
TACGTCTTGTGTCAGTATCGCTGCTGTAATGACCAGCTTTGATCCAAGAATCAGCATACAGCTCTGCATCAAACGTCCCAAGTGGTGGTCCATTCAGCCTTATTTGCATTATGTGGTCTATTTTAGAAGCTTTTAATCTTGACCTCTGGTCATATTTCATATATTTTAAAAAGGAAAATCCTCGCTCTACATCAGCTAGCTGGCTGGTATATAATTAGACTAATTTGTATTATCTTCTCTAATTCTTGCTTGGTTTCCCAATCTACAATTTGATTTTCTGTTTTCAGGTAATAATGCCAAAAAGTAACTGGATCTTTTGAGGCTTGCAGTGATTCAAACATTGAATCTGGAACAATCATAGAAATAGCTTCTCGCCACTGTCGTTGGAGAGCAGCAACACTTTCATCATAGTATACTGCCAAATGCCGAATCCTGTCCATTCCATAGGTCTGTGCATCAATCAAAGTGCTGGGCAGCATTACTGAATCAAAAACATCAAATGCCGTAAAAATGTGTGAATCATCATAATATGACCTCACCTGCTCAATGAGTTCATTTACAACGTCTGACCTTAAATCACTGAGTTTATTTTGACGATTTTCCATCCCACCACTCCTAGTTCGACCATAGTCATGTTTGGTTCCTTTATAGTAAATTGTTTGAGCTCGTTCAAAGGTGGTGAGGGTGTGACGGTCTCAAAGTAATCATTTTTCCAGTTTTCCAACCA
>JAAGZO010000544.1 GCA_024206195.1 bacterium
AATTTGCATACAAGACAGCAGATTTTCGCCGGCCTATCAAACCGGTACACGAAAAAGACTATGCGGATTAGATCGATTCATTTCAGCTGCCCTCCGTATTCTTCCATTTAATTAGTTGCACTTTTTGACCTCCTTTCTTCTCAACTTTAAAACTGGTAAAAAAACGAACGAAATTTAATCCAAACTTACCTTATATATATATGTACATGATCGCCGTCTCTCTTCAATTATAAAGACATTCTTCATCTTCAGATATTCTGTGAATCCCGCATCCCGCATCCCACAACACTGGATATCGCAAGAGTTTTCATCTTTTCCGCCATCAGCGTTCTTGTGTGCCTGTTACAGTTCGCCGTTTTAGCCGCATCCGTCCTTCGGTATGGTTCAGTTTTATCCGATCATACTAAGCCTACTCGTGATAAACTTAATAACTTACTCCTACATAAGGCTACGGGTTCCATAACATGACCACTAGCATCTTGAAAATTCTTCACTATACTTAGTGTGTTTTTTTATTCGGCACATTTGAAAAAAGCTTTGTAACTTTCGCAACTGCCGAATGGATTGAAATGTCCTTTGTTGCTGAAAGGGGCGGGGGTTAGAGTTCCAAGTTTCAACCCTCAGCCGTTCAGATGTTATCGACGTGAGCTGCTGATGCGTAAACTTGATATTCAAAATGCAAGTGTCTCAGAATGATCCTCA
>JAAGZO010000545.1 GCA_024206195.1 bacterium
AAGAGAGAATAGCAGCAATTGATAAAGATTTAACCAATCCGCTTATGCCTGAATATTTTGTGAACTGTTTTTTAACCAGTTTATCTGATGCCGATGTTGATATTCACAGTAAAATGCTGGTTTTACGCCTATTTGAAGGGCAGGTTTATAGTAAGTTGGAAAGTTATGTTCGTGAAGTGAATGATGTATTGATTGCAGCGGATATTTTGCCAGATTTGGATACTTTGCCCAGTGATACCACATTAATAATGAATGCTATTGTTGATGATGCCTTAGGTGAAAGTTCAGGTGGTGTCCAGTTAAATGAAATGACCGAACTTGAAATAGCTTTTGCCGACCTGCAAGTAGATGATTTTGAGGAGATGGATAGACTTGTTTCGGTTGAGCGAGCGTTGAGTTGGCAGGGTAGTGAATCTATAAGAGATTTGTTATCTGAGCTTAAGCAGAAGCAGTTGGCGCCAGAAAATTTAAGTAGAAAGGCTCAAATGCAGTTAGAGTCAGTTGAGTTGGTAGGTACTCTTTTCCAATATATTTTGTCAGATAATGAGCTGCCAGTTGTTGCTAAAAGTTTGATAGCTAACTTGCAGTTACCTTATACCCGTATTGCATTAGCAGATAGTGCATTTTTTCAAGATGATAATCACCCTGCCAGAGAGCTACTAGGAATAATAACCAAGCTTTGTACTAACTGGCAGCCTAATGATCAGTCTCTAGCTTTGGATATGCTTTACAAAAAAATTGTGATGGCAATTCAAGTGTTTATTGAAGCCGAAAGAACAACAGATATTGATTATAGAGGTATATTGTTTGAGTTTTTGGCTTATGAAGAGGCTCAACGGCAGAAGAGTGTTCAGTCTACCCAGCGTATGGTAGATAGTGAGTATGGTGTTACTGCATCTGAGAAGATGCGGGCAGAAGTTAGTCAGCTTCTTGATGAAAAAATCAAAGATATTGCTGTGCCTGATGCAGGAATGAGAATTCTTACTGAAGGTTGGAATCATGTTTTATATATGTATGCCATCAAACATGGTGTAGATAGTGATGAATGGCTTAAAGCTGCAGCACTGATTGATAGCTTATTATTTACACTACAGCCAGCAGAGAAGTACTCTTCTCGTACAGAGTTGTTAGTTGCATTACCGGAGTTGCTGCGTTCTTTGAGAGAGGGATTTTCTTCGATTGATATGGGTTCATCTTTGATTAAGCAATTGTTTAAAGATCTTGAAGAGGAGCATAAACGTTTAGCTGTTGCTATTGGTGGTGCAGCGGCGGCAGATGAGATTTTTGTTAGAAGCGTAGATAAACCGATTGAAGAAGTGATGGAGAGTGAAACAATAGCTGATACAGTTATAGAGGAGGATGTAATACCAAGTAGTGTGGAAGTGTCTGAGCCAGAAATTCAACAAGAACCAGAACAAAATATAGAAGTTGATCCGGAACCGGAACCGGAACCGGAACCGGAAAAACTCATTAGTACAGAAACATTAGAAAAAATTGCAATGCTGAACCAGGGTAGTTGGTTGTTATGGAACAGAGAGGATGAACAGGTTCGTTGTCAAATTGCGGCTTTTATTAAACACACCAAGAAGTATATTTTAACGGATCGAAACAGTGCTAAAGTGGCTGAATTCAGTGAAGACGAAATGATTATTCTGCTTGAAACTGGCGAAATTGAGACTGTTGCTACAGAGCAAAGATTTGAACGTGCTCTGGAGTCTGTTATTGGTTCGATGAGAGATAAGCATTAAGTATGGTGTTATGTTCCAATGGATTTGAAGACGGCTGGTATAAAAAGGCTGAAAAATTACAGTCACTATATTGTAATGATCGGCCTGATGTACCTATAGACCTTTTAGTTATTCATAATATTAGCTTGCCTGCAGGAAGTTTTGGAACACCTTATGTTA
>JAAGZO010000546.1 GCA_024206195.1 bacterium
GTAGAAAATGCAACCGGATATACACTTGCAGCTTCAACAGCAGCGGACAGTCCTCCATTGGAAATACATTCATCAAGTACAACAGTAGGAATAAACGTAACAACAGCAACAGTACATGAATCAAGTGTACTTAATCCTAATACAACATATTACTTGTTTGTAAAATCAAATAAGAGCGGAGAATCAAGCAGCTATAGTAATTACATAGCAACCTCAACACTGGCGGATAAACCTGTATCTCCTGCAGTACAGAATGTATATGAATCAAGTGCAACCATAAGCTGGACAGATGTGGAATGTACAGGATACCGTATATATGCGTCAACAGCATCGGATTATTCCGGAGAAATACAATCAACGGCAACAACCAATGGTGATGAGACATCATTAACAGTAGAAGATTTATATCCAAATAATACATATTACTTCCGTACAGGTTCATTAAACTGGCATAATGCAGCAAACTATGCATCAAATATATCATCAACAACATTAGCTCAAACAGTAGGTGATGCTGATATATATTCAGTCTACTGGAGCAGTGTAACAGTAAACTGGACAGCATTTGAATCTGAACCGTCAAGCGCAACCTGCAGCGGTTATGTAGTAGAAGCTTCATCTACAAACTTTGGATCAGAAAGTACCGGCGGGACAGTATACTCATCAACAACATATGATTCAAATAAAAATAATTTAACAGTAACAGATCTTAGTGTAGATACAACATACTGGTTCCGTATAGGGACATACAACCTAAATGATGAAGAGAATTATGCGTTTATCGGATCGACTTGTACAGAACTTTTCCTTGCAGTAGATATAACAACCATAACCATATCATTAGGTACGCTTGAGGTAGGTAAATCAACAATAGTACCTGCCGGCGTACCGGTAAAGAATGCCAGTAATATAGCAGCAAATTTTGCGATAAGCGCAACAACAAGCACGGTAGATACACCATGGCAGTTATCGACGAATACCGGAATGGATGAGATGGTAATCTATTGTGTAATTAATTCAACAAAACCAAGCATAAATGATTTTGATTCTGAAGATATCCTGGAATACGGATACCAGACATGTACTACAACCAAGTTCAGTATGGATAATGAAACAGGCGAAGAAGTACCTGTAGATGAAGAAAGGCAGGCGTGGTTCCTGATAAAACTGCCAACAGTAAGTAATACGGCAGATCCACAGGAACTGACAATAAAAGTAAAGGCATTAAAGCCATAAGAAAGGAGGAGTAAAAAATAATGAGAATTTGTAGTAGAGAAAATAGTAAAGGAGAAGAAAAAAGGAGGTAAACAGTTGGAGAGGCTGAATAATAAAAAAGAGTTTTTAGTAGAACAATCAAGGAGGAGAGAGATGAGTAAGAAATTATTATTATTAGTACTTCTAGTGCTATGTGGAGCGCTGGCGGCGCATGCTACTCAGATATCGGATAATTTCACGATATCATGCACGCCTTCAGGAGACAGAGGAGTGATAATAAC
>JAAGZO010000547.1 GCA_024206195.1 bacterium
AAGGACTTATGTACCATGATGCACAGGATGTTGTTCGTTATGCCTTAAGCCGGCTGGGCTATGATTACGACGTAAGGCATATCCTTGATCTAGCACGCTTCCTCTTCCCTTGGTGGATTATGCCAAGACGCTGGCGCTCATCGCTATTCAAAACCAATATTGGCGCCACCACCAAAACAGTATGCTCTACCATGATTGCCGAGTCATTTAACTTTGTACAGTTCCCTATTCTTCCTCTAGTTGAAAAGGATGAAAATAACAATATGCAGCTGTTTCGCCAGAACCCCAAGCTGTGCGTTCCCAGCCACTTTGATTACTCACCCTATTTTGAAATTATCAAATATGCCTATGTCGATTATGGTTTCCATGATGATTACCACCTACTACCTTGGCAAGGTGATGCAGCATTAGAAAGGGTTGAGATCAATATTGCCGTTGCGGAAAGACGAGAGATTCTTGAAGAGTCAAAAGATAAAAAGAAAGATTCAGACTCTGCCCCCCTACACTAGAACCAATGCACACACTACATAGTTGTTTAACTATTAATATCATAGATATATCTACTCACAAAACACCCATGACATTATGACCTCACTGTCTCAGTTAATTTATTTGAGATAGACTTTTAACTCAAAGGAATAGATACAAACCAGACAAATTGTCTAACTAGAGAGAACTATCTGTAAAGAGTACAAACTAACTACACTAATTAAAATTTACTAACAACAAACAAAATAGACTAAAAGAGTGCTAACTGGCTTTTAAAGCTACTGCACAGTATGAATAGAAAGGTTCAGCCTCTTTCTCTTTGATCTGTACACCTACAAAATCTGCTTGATCCAGAAGAGTGGTGACCTCATCTAATCGGTAGAGCTTGAAAACATCTTCACTTAGATT
>JAAGZO010000548.1 GCA_024206195.1 bacterium
TCTGCATATCCCTATCGGGCATATCGGTATCTGGCGGTTTCTCCTTGACTGTGAACTCATCTTCCTCTGCCAGCTTCTGGATATCCCTATCGGGCATATCGGTATCCGGCGGTTTCTCTTTCACTGTATCCAGCAGAATCCGACGTCCGGCGTCCGCATCCTCCAAGCGTTCGGCGTCCCCATCTTCCAAATTCAAATTCGGGTCCATTTCTAAGCAATTTGTGAGATTTTTATGTGAATTTCGCTCAATGAACAACCCTTAGGTTATCTTTTATTCTATTTGCACAGCGTAGCTTAACGAAAATGGCAAACCATTACGTTTTGCGCTAGGCAGATAAAAAATATTACGATATCTTAGACTGTTGCAGATATTGACAGTTAGTACAGTTACTACGCAAATATTCTCGGAAACTTTACCGATTGTTTACCGCACACTTACTAGAGCTTTTGTTAGAACATTTATGCTTAGATCAGAAAGCATATCAAAAAACTGCATCGATACAACAGTACAGCTGTACATCAGTACAATAGACTGACTAGATCACAATTTTACAGTAATACCAGCAAAAAGCTGTTCAAAACAGTTACTCCTGCTTATGTACGATGTTCATAACGATTTATTTCTTCAGTGTCAGAAAGCCTCCAGCTGTGTTCAGATCTGAAAATAATGTCCCATACAAGGATGCATGAATATAAATATGAATATAATTCATAAATATGCTGGGAGCCAAATAATTGTTGAACATACCGTAGTCTTTATATTTGTCTTCATCACTCAGTTGTCTCTTCGGCTCTCTTAACTTCAGATGCTTCCTCATTCTTTGCAATGATTCTATGCTTCTCCTCTTCATTGGAACGTTTCCGAATTGATCTTCACTTCCATCTTCGTACTACCAATTGTCATCAGAATTCATCGGCTTCTTAGCCTCAATGATCTGCGATTTCTCGAATGCTAAACATTTATTGTGCATAACTATGCAATTTTTATAGTTCCAAAATATGAAGAATATGCTGTACCATCTTCAGTAGCGGTTTCGAATGAAAGTATGTCTTCCAATTCCGGTAAAGTTTGCTTTGCATTCTCGGTCAAAGTCAAATCCATAACTTCTTCTGAATTCAGCAATTCTGCAAAACTGCACTTAGTACAGTCAGTGACTAAGTGACTTTCAGAAACTAATGCAGTTCCTAGTTGGTACAAATGATACAGTTAGTACAGTTGCTAGAATACCAAGTTCCGAGTTGGTACAACTGATATAGTTAGTACAATGCAGTATACGGTAAAGGGGTTCCTCACCCGCTCGAATAGATACCTTCGGACCTTAGTTGATATAGTTAGTACAGACTGGGTAACTCTATCAGTTACCCAGTATATGGTAATTGGGTTCATCCTGGGCTCGAACAGATACATTTGGACCTCTTAGCTTGTACAGTTGATATAGTTAGTACTATCACTAAAACTTTGAAAATATGATGAACCTCCTAGTTGCTACAACTGATACAGTTAGTACAGTCACAACAA
>JAAGZO010000549.1 GCA_024206195.1 bacterium
AATTACACTCGAAGCAAAAATGTATGTATTTCATAATATAGTGGTTTTTTCTGATAGATTAGTTATTCCAGATGATTCAACAACTATTCTAAAAATGTCTGAATATGGGTTTAATACTTATCTATTATACACAGGGACAGGAACATTTATTACAGGCGCTTCTAATGCTGGCTTAAGAATAATAAATGCCTCTATAGGTATGACAGGCACAGGAGCTAAATGTTTTGACGTTAATGGTACAGTAGGTTTGGATTTTGTAAGTATAATTTGTCTTGGGACAAATCAAACATTAGGAACTTTAACTGGTGAGGCTGTTGATGCACGTACTGGTAATGCCAGATTTGTAGCAAGAAGGTCGGATTTCACAGGGTATACCACAGGATTTACATTAACTAATCTTGAGGTTTTTGTTATAGGCAATGCTAATTTTGTGCAAAATGCAAGTAGTACGTCCTTTTCAATAAAATTAACTGGTGCATTATCACTACCATCTACTATATCCGAAGCAGGAATTGGTTCAGGGGCAAGTGGTAGTTGTATTGATATTTCGCCCACAATTCAGAATCAGGTATCTATTAAAGATGCCCATAATACAGGCACAGGTGATTATTTTACAACAGGCACAACCGGGACATTTACAGCGGTAGGCAGCATAGGCCGTATTTTAGCAACTTCTGTAAGTGTGACAAATGGTGGTGGAGTTGCCAGGTTTACATATACCGGGATAGCGACATATGAATATCAAGAGGTTGTAAACTCAACATTTACGACGAACACAACGTACAACGGGACACATATTATAACTGATGTGGGGGCTGTTGGAGGTGGTGTATATTGGTATGAGATAGCTAATATTGCTTATGGTTCAGATGAAACAGGAAGTTTTCTAAGCAACTCGGTAACATTAACAGACACAGGGACAAGTTTATCAGATGGTGACGAAATATCATTAGATACTACTGAGAGTGCCGCCTACGATACAGGAACTTATGTTTATAACAAACAGACAAATAGTGTACAGGTAAATAAAACTTGGACAGCTACGGCAACCGGGACATGGGATACTGGCTCTTTGACTCAAGAGAGTAAATATATAAATGCCCAGGGTAATGGAGATGAGGAGGATAGTCATGATTCATTATTTGCCTATGTCAATACAAATAGTACTACGACTACATTTTCCGCAGCTAATACTTGGTACACTGTGGAATTAGGAACAGTTGTTGAAGGTGTAGCAACAAGTCGTTTCAAATATATAGGTGGCAATACTTTTAAGGTAACAACATTAGCGCCATTAATGGGAGTCTTTGAGGCAAATCTTACATCTAAAAAGTCTGGTTCCGACAAAGAGTACGATTTTAGAATAAATGTTACTTCTGGAACAGGATCTTTTGATAGTGTGATCAAACAGCATACTATATCTTCTGGAGTTTCATCCTTTCCTGTTAAGGCTTCTGGGTTTTTACAGCCAGGGGATGAATTTCAAATTGAGGCAAGAGTTGCAAGCACAAGTCAAAGTGAGATGACGATTGCAGGATTTAATGGAGATTTTAAATAAAGGAGAAGAAACTGTTAGGTATGCCACAATAACTGCAAGAGGGTAAATAATAATAATTTAATTAAGGAGAAAACAATGAATCAAAATGAGAACACAACCGAACAACTGCAAGATCAAGATTTGACTATCAAGTTAAGCACAATGAACAAAATTATTGATAAGTTTCATAATCATTGTATTATGGTTAATCACACACCAGCACAAGCACAAGAGTTTATTCAGGAGATTAGTGAAAGTGTCAAGACTATCCAGATTACTCCTGCTCCTGCTCCTGAGTCTCCAAAACAAACTAAACCAAAAAAAGATAAAAAATAGGAGAATATAACTATGAATAAAACTTAAAAATGCAATACTTAAAATATTTTTCTGTACAATCCAAAATTGATGTGTTATTTATATTTTAATATAACCGTTTTTTAACTCTTATAATCTATAGGAGAGGATATTGGAAACAGGATTAGTACAGAGATTAATAACTGAAATTGATGCCTTATCAGATAAGGTTTGGGATCTTGCAAAATCTGTTCATTCTTCGGAGGGTAGAATAGGTGTGTTGCAAAAAATTATAATAATTATAATTTCAGGGATGGTAGCTTTGACATGGGTGTTATTTACAAAGAAGTAAGAGCAAAGTTTAACGCCGGGACCTCAATATTAAGGACAATTTTTTACCATATATGGTCCCCCGAGAAGTTAATGAGTCCTTTATTACAGGAGATTGCAAGTGATAGGGGCAGAATTCAAGAACTTCTTTTGGAAATAAAAAAGACTAAACACACCACTTTCAATGCACAAGAATCAATAATGGAGGGCATAGCCGAGTCCATTAATTCTATGATTTGGTCCAAAGAGGATGTTGAGTGTAGATTTGTTTTGGCTAATTCTATGCATTGTTCCACTTTTTTCGGATTCACAAATAAGGTAACATGTTTAAAGCAAGTACATAGGCAAGCATATACCAAACTTATGGATAAAACTCCTGAGATAGCTACTAATGAATTATGTATATCTTGCTCATTATCTGATGAATATGTTAGAATGGAAGGAGGTGTACACCATTTTATAGAGGCAGCATGTATTAACAAAGAAGATAAACTCCTTTATGTAATGAAAACAGGTGAACAAAATAAAGAAGGAGAATTTTTAGGAATTAGTGGCATTGCTTGGGATATAACAGAATCCGCTCATCTTGTCATGCCTCTCCTAAACAAGCTAATACAGGACCATAAAGCAATTCGTGTTTACAAGGGTGATGATATACTTAGTTATGTTATAGTCCCTCACAAAGGAGACTCTGATATTTTTAAAACAATAATGCCCGTGTCTAAAATACGTCTTGGCAAAGAAGAACTCACTAATTATGGATAAGAAAAATGGAAAAAATAAATTGGTCAAAAGTATACAAATTATCTCCTGGGGAATTCTCTGAGGATCCAAATGAGTTTGCAGAACCTTCATTAATTTATTCCCTTTCTGATGTTAGAAAATTAACAGACAATAGAATGTTTCCTTCACCAGTAGAAGGTTCTCTGGCTCGACAAGGAGGAACCTCTCAGCATTCTATTACAGAAAACAAAAAGAAATCCAAGGCAAGTGATGTTTTTATGGAAGGAGTTCCTATCTATAATTATAGTCTTATTCTTGCCAGTGGAAGATTTAACGGTATTGGTATTTATATTGACACAACAGGACCTGATGGATTACCTTGGGTTATGTTCCATCTTGATATTAGGAGCAGAGGATTTAGGACAAATGTTCCTTGGGTCTGGATAGTAAAAAAAGAATATGACAATACTACTGAGGAGATAGTAAACAATTATATGTACCCTCAAAAAGATCCTCAACTTTGGAGAGAACTTTACGATTATAAGATGTACCAACATGTATTAAAGAGATAAAAGGAGAATTAAAATGGGACTAAATCTTAATCCTTTAACTAAGGAACCGCATTTTCCTATTATTAGGGCAGTTCTCAATCCTATAAAAGGATGGAGAAAACTATTCAGTATTTTCACTTATAGTAGAAAATGGGAAGTAATGGAAGATTATTTTCTTTGGAGTGATTCACTTCAAAGATACATTTTTATTCCAAAAGGGTTTATATATGATGCAGCAAGCGTCCTTAAACTTCTTAAAAGTATTTATAGTGGTGTTGGTATTTTGTTTATGGGATCTGGTCCTCATGATTTTGGGTACAGGTATAATGGGTTGCTTACTGTTAATAAAAAATTTGAAGTTATCTTTCTTCCGTGTACTAAATTTGAACTTGATAAGATATTTAATGGATTGTGTATAGAGGAGAATAAACTTCCTATAGGTACAAGTTTAGCTACAGGTATGTTACTTATTGCTGGGTATCCGAGTTGGTGGAAACACAGGAGAAAGAACAAAAATGCAAATGCTGACTTCCCTGAACTGTTTATTTCATAAAATATAATTAGAATAATTTTTAAGGAGAACTATTATGAAGTTTTTGAAAAGTATTATGGGTTCTATTGTTTTGCTTTGTTTATTTGCTATTCCTGCTTTTGCTGTTCAGGAGATTTTGAATGTTGATATAAACAGTACTACTTATGTGCCTATTACTATTGAAGATGGTGTCAAAGGAACTTATTATGCAGTACAAACAAGAAGCATAGATACTCCTTGTTATTTTAAAAAATCCTTATCTGATACAGTTTATTGGACAATAAAGGCAAATACTACTATTTCTTTACCTACACGTATAACAGGAAAAACTAAAATTTTAGGGTATGTAAAAGCCGACATTACTACGGATGTTTTAGAATTGATCCTTGTCCAAACTAATAATTAAAAGGTAATTATTATGAAACGATTATTTTTGATAATTTTTGCCTTGGTTCTCCTGGGGGGATCTGCTTGGGGTACTGTTTATTATGTTGATGCGTCAAGACCTGATGACACAGGAGCAGGAACGTCTTGGGAGACTGCAAAGAAAACAATAGCTGCTGGCAAGGGTTTAATGAATGGTGATGATACATTAAATGTAGCTAATGGTACATATGCAGAAACAGCAAACCTCACATGGCCCAATGGCGGGAATAATATAATATCGGGGGTAAGTAAAACTGGTGTTGTAGTGGATCTTTCTGCAATCACTGGGAGTTGGGTGCAGTTATCGACATCTAATGATGACAATGGCACATTAGAAAATATGACCGTAAAGAATCTCCAAGCATCTTCAAAATACGTTCTACAGGTCAGTGATGCAGATAATTTTACGGTTAGGAATGTAAAATTCAAAGACAATCAAAGACTCATCAATGTAGTGTCAGGGTCAACTGGTTTTTTGATGGAGTATTGTGAATCTTCGGGCATAAGAGACACAGCAAGGGGTGGCGTATTAAATAACGGGGCTGTTACAATAAATTATTCAGTGTTTAGGGCAAGCGAGAACTATTTACACAGTACTTTACAATGTTACAATGTTGCTTCCACATTAACTGTGAATCAATCTATATTTGCTGGTCATAATGGAATAGCTATCCAGGCATTAGACGAGATCACAGCAACTATTAAAAATACATTATTCATGGGTAATGGGAACAATACAGAGTTTGGGGAAAGACACATAACGGGTGATGCAGCAAACTTTACATTATCTGCTTGTTACTCAACTGACAATTGGAGCTATAACATGGACACTGAAATAGTTTCAGGTTTTACAGTTGCCTCACCTCTTTTAACTAAACAAACAAGATTTGGTATAATACTATTATCTGTTGATGATTTGAATAATTGGGATTATGCAAAAACTTTCGCAGCCGTTGCAAATGCAAGAGGATACCATATCACTTTTTATATCCATTCTAATTCACTCACAGTGGGAACCGATGACGCAGATTTACCACTTGCAGAAGCAAAAGCTTTTTTAGATGCCGGAAATGATTTTGGCTGTCATTCTGAGAATCACCCCAATGATATAACAATAGATGCAGATAACCTACCTACAAGTGGCTTATGGGATACTGAAATAACAGCAGCTAAAGCAAAACTTGAGGCATATATACAACAAATAACAGGATATGAAACCTGGGAATGTATTATATGGGCATCCCCCGGAAATAAAGGTAGTACTGCATTGGCTGATAGGATTAAAACCGATGGTTTCGAGTTCGGCAGGATGGGGGGCGTTAATGATGGTGACTCTTTTTTATTGTCAAACAATGCTGTGTATACAGTCAAGCCAATTGCCACCAGGTTTTTTAAAGAGGCTCAAGATTCGGCCGTTGTTAGCCCAGACAATATAGCACAACTATGTGGTCATATGGCAGAAGCTGGATTGGTAGGAGAGTCTTATTTTCACTCAGATAATGCGACATACGATGATCCGAATGCCACTGGTTTAGGAGAAATGTTTGACGAACTTGCTAAACATAATGTCTTGTTGATGAATGCAAGAGAGTATCTTACATGGCTTGCAGCTAATTCAGTTTATAGTGATGCTGCTGGAAATGCTGCAAGATGGGCGTATACTTTTACAAGTGATAATTTTAACGGGCATTTAAAGCCAACCTCCCCCTGTATCAATACCGGCGAATGGATAGATGGAGTTAATAATGAATTACCCCACACAACTCTTGATATTTTTGGTAACACAATTACGGGTTCCCCAAACATCGGAGCTGATCAGGAACTTGGAAGTACCGTCAATGGACTGAGCTTTTACGATTCTTCTGTTCCTGAAACAACAATGTGGAATACTTTTACTGAACTCATTGCTGCAAAAACATTAGCTGGTAATGATATTATTGATGGATTAAACAATACTTTTTACGAAAGATGGGTAATTCCCACATCAGGCACAAGTGGTAATCCCATTATTTTTAGAAATGCGCTTATTGATGGAACAGTCCCTTTTGATGGTTCCTGGACGTTCAATCCTTCAAACACATATTCCGAAACAGCAGCATGGGTCCAAGTTGGAGCAACAGAGGTATATACTAAGTCTTGCACTCGCTCTGTATGGACACTACTTGAAGATAATGTCAAATTAACTCCTATATTAGCAGCAGGTCTTGGATCCATTGCCCGAGGAGAGTATGGATGGAATTCAGATGTTTTATATTATCGTGCCTCAGATGGAGCAGACCCCTCTACACACAGTATCCGTGCCGCTGATAGGTCAAAGGATGGATTGTCTGGTTTATTGAATATAGACACAAAAAATTACCTTAATTTTAGCAATATAACTCTTAGGCATTATAATAATAATACTGCCGATGCTTTTGGAATTTTTGCTGTATCAACTGGTACCCTTGATTTTAGTGATATGACAGTATATGATTGTAGAAAGGGAGCATCATTTGGAACTACCTCTAATGTTACTTTTGATGGAATAATAAGAGATAACTACCAATCTGGAGTTATGGTTGAAGGAAATACTACTTCGATTGATCTAACAGGACAATTTTCAAGAAATGGAAGGCAATTATTTTATACTGGGACAGTACTTAGTTATAGTGGAGATGGAGATGGTATAGGCATAGGTGGTGATGGTGGCACAATGTCAGGAATAACTATTCATGATGCTGAAATTATTGATAATGGGGAACCAGATACAGAAACTACAGGAGGTGGAGCCGGGATATATCTTGGTACTGGAAATACAATGACTGTTGGTGGTGTAAAGATATATAATAATACTATCAGAGGTAATCATGATGGTGCAATATATTTAGGGGATGAACATACAGATAGTTTGGTTTATTCAAATGTAATTGATGATAATTTGAATACAAGTGGTTCCACAAGAAATGCTGTACAATTAGATGTTAGACATACAAGTTTTACCTCATGTAAATTTGTTAATAACGTTGTAATGAATAATAATGGCAATTCTGCCCTTTTAAGGTTTGGAAGTAATGCCACTGTTTTAAAGAATAATATATTTTATCAGAATGGACAAACAGGCACATATCGTGGGGATTTTTGGACAACTTCTCTTACAGGTCTTACAGAGGATAATAATGTATATTACAGAAATGGTACAGCTTTTGATTCTGCTACAATGATTGAGGCTCCAAGTAGCACTACCTACGATAAAGATCATATAATTGGAGCAAGCGCAGGGTATTGGCAGAATGATTCAAGTCAAGGAGCAAATGATTTAATATCTGATCCTCTGATTACATTAGATGGTAAACTTCTCCCAACTTCACCCTGTATCAATACAGGGAGTTGGGAAATAGGAACAAATAAAGAGAGTCAATCAGACCTTTGGGGGAAGTATCTTTATAGATTACCAAACATCGGAGCAGATCAAGGAGCAGGAACACCAACTGTAGGACAAAAACAGATAAATCTTACTGGACCGGGAATTAATTAAAGGAAACGCAAATGAAAAAATTATTATTGATAATTCTGGCCCTGGTTCTCCTGGGGGTGAATGCTTGGGGCGCTGTGACAGTGGGAATTTTTACAGATAGTCACTATGACTTAGCAGATTACCCAGAAAGAGGAACTATAGCATACAATACAATTACATCTCTTGAGGTCGCTGGAGCAACCTTAGCATTTAGTTTAGGTGATACTTATAATGATGCCCTTAATGTGACTGAGGCTCGATCTAATATTGTAGCATATGAGACTATATGGAATACTTTTTCTGGTGATACTTATTTTGTTATAGGGAACCATGACTATGCAAATTTAACTGAGGCTATATTTGTTAGTGAAAGTAATTTAACTCCTGCTTTGAATTTTACAATAAATCAGGGAACATGGCATTTTGTCTGTTATGATAACGTTTCAGCTCCTTATACTTCTGCTTCTACTTCTACATTAACATGGCTTGAGACTGAGCTTGAAAAATATGAAACC
>JAAGZO010000550.1 GCA_024206195.1 bacterium
ATCTCAGAAGCCATAAACCAATATCTCATTAAAAATCAACTCAATCCATTTAAATTCTACAACTGCAAGCAAGCTGCTTTCCAATATAAAAAATTTAAGCATGCCCTGCGTTGCAATATCGCTCGTCATCTAACAGGAGAACCTTATCGGCTGTTTAGTATCAGACTTGCAGATAGTGAGCTATTTCAATGGTTCACTGGGATGATTGTTAGTTATCGATCCTTTTGTCAAAATCAAAATTCTCACCAAAATACATTAGGCCAGGATACCAATACGCCCAACCTAACGGCCATCACTGTACCACAATTCTGCATCATCGGTCAATATTTAGTCTTGTCCATGTTGGTAACATGCAAGTTGTCCGGTCTAAGTAACACGCAAGTTGTCCGGTTTTATTGAGATGTTAAGGTACTGATTTTCTTTATTTTGGAGGAAATCAGTGAATCTAAAACCGACTTATGTGTTACAGGAGATCAGACGTATGAAATTTGAAGAAGTATATGAATTACGTAATGAAAATCGAGTTACAGTAGAGGAGGCAGCCAGAATGCTATCTATGTCAGAACGCAACCTTCGTCGCTATATCGAGCGTTATGAAGAAGAAGGAATAGACGGCTTGAATGATAAAAGATTAGCCAAAGCAGCTCATAATGCCGCTCCAGTTGATGAAGTTATCCGTTTAACCGAACTTTATGACGCTCGTTATAAGGATTATAGCCCTTCTCATTTTTATGATAAATATAGACAGCATCATGGCGGAAGCAGAAGTTATAATTGGGTTAGATTAACTCTTCAGCGCCAAGGGTTAGTTAATAAATCTAAGAAGAAAGGAGCGCATAGAAGAAAGCGCCCAAGGCAACCAATGCCAGGTATGATGATTCATCAAGATGCTTCAACTCATCAGTGGATTGAAGGAATTCATTGTGATTTAGTGGTAACAATGGATGATGCGACAAGCGAGATTTATTCAGCCTTTTTTGTAGAGCAAGAAGGAACTTGGAGCAGTTTTCGTGGAGTAAAAGAAGTTATTGAGTCAAAGGGAATATTTGCCAGTTTTTATTCTGATAGAGGAACACATTATTGGACAACAGATAAAGCTGGAGGCAAAGTTAATAAAGCTATACCAACTCAATTTGGTCGTGCTATGAAGCACCTGGGAATAGAGATGATAGCGGCATATTCTCCTGAAGCTAGAGGGCGCTCTGAAAGGATGTTTGGGACCTTACAAGATCGCTTACCCAAGGAGCTTAAATCAGCAGGCATCACCACAATGGATGATGCCAACCGATTTTTAAAACAGGTATTTCTACCTGAATTTAACGAGCGCTTTTGTGTAACAGCACAAGTAGCGCAAAGTGTTTTTATTCCTTGGATATCTGGAAACATAGAGTTAG
>JAAGZO010000551.1 GCA_024206195.1 bacterium
ACGATCAGGGGAAACAGGCAGTTCGAACTTCATAATTTTATCGACGGGAAAAAGACTGTCACGGATATTCGTAATGCTCTGAGCGCCGAGTACGGGCCGGTCGATCACAACGTTGTCAGACGCTATATTGAACTGCTTGTTAATAACAGTTTTGCACAATGGAAGTAATATAAGAACGAACCACAAAGAGTGCAAAGGACACAAAGTCTGGAGACTATACAACTGCTGGCAGCAACAGGAGTTGTTAATAGATACTCTACTTACAAGTGAAACATTTGCTGTTACTGCAGCATCTATTTTGTAATAAGAAAATAAGAACGCAGGCTAAAGCCTGCGGCTACCAGGTATACATTACTCAGTAATAAATTTCTGCGCCGCTTCATCCACAGATAAGATTATAATCTTGATTGCTGTATTCTTTGTGCTCTTTGTGACCTTTGTGGTTCAAAATCAAAGCAGTACTGCTATTTAATCGAGGGATTGCTGAAGAAGACAGTGAACTTCGTGGATTTACCTGGATCGCTGACTATCGAGAAACTGAAATTGTGTTTGCTGAGGATTTCCTGAACCATAGTCAGACCGATGCCCTGGCCTTTTTCTTTTGTGCTGTAGAAAGGCGTGCAGATATTCTCCATAATTTCCGGCGGTATTCCTATGCC
>JAAGZO010000552.1 GCA_024206195.1 bacterium
CGATCTTGCCAATTATCGTTGATTCCTTGCCACTTATAGATCTTCCGATTGCGCTTGAGAATGCTTTAGTTAGAGTACGCCGCATACTAGGGCCAGAAAAATCTTTTATGCCCGCCTAATCCGTTAAAGCCCATGCCAGAAGTCGCGAGCTCTGCAAATTTTATTGTAACTTTTATCCGCTCCTGGGAACCTCGCTTTATAACCAGCAACGAAAACCGCCACGGAAAACGCTAACGCGTTTGTACAAGATGCTTTGCAATCACTGGGTTAGTAATCAGAAAATACTTTTAGCAATGCTACCCAAACTAACCATGAACTTTCTGTTTGGGTGACATGCATTTGTCTTTTGTGGTGTAAATGGCCATTATAGCAGTGCCTGTTAGGCGTCCCTCGATTAATAATTGCCCTTATTATCATAAGCCGATGACTTCTCTGCCACCAGTGCTGTGATTATTGCCGTTATTACCTGTCTGTTCTGTTCTGTCTGTGATGTCAGTTTTGCCTGCCCCAGCGCTGAATAACAACCATCCGATCCGTGACCGCGCCGTGACTTAGCGCTGAGGTTTTGATCCGCTTCTCTAAGTTCAAGCTTGAGATGAGGAAACTGAGCTATTGTACGTACAAATTGAAGTTTGCAATAGATTAGCTTTTGGAATTTATTGTCCTCGATGTGCTGAATTGTGTTCATACTCAGTAGTGATATTCCACTGTTAGAACTGTGCTGAATTGATTTTTATCTGATGATGCCGCGTCTCTTCTATGATGTTGCCGCGCCTCTCCACCTTAACAAACTGTACTGCCGCACTTGTTTCTTAGTTATAATGAATAGCGTTTCACTTGCCACTGATTTAGGATGGATAGTGTCCAATAGATCGGTGCTAGACAATAGCCATTCAAGGAATTTGATTAAGCTCTGCACCTACATAGTTAATGGTATTTATCATGTTGAGATGATAGGAGGACGTAACCCGATGGATTCCATTCCAGATATTCAACCGACTAAATATTCAACCAAAGGGCGCATAACAACGGAAAATTTCTATACAGCATCCTTTAAGTCAAGATCACATATCATGATGAGAATAGCAATTTATATAGGTGATATGTGTCGTGATGTAAACATATCACAATTCTCAACACTAGAATAACACATCAATGAATACAAAATAACTCATGGTACACATTGTTCTATATCATTTTTATTTTATCCACACAAAGCTTTTGGGATTACTTTCAAAATTTAACAAAATTTATTTTTCAAATGAATAAACAGTTTATGGCAGCAATTTTTAAAGATGGGTTCGATCTATTTGACAGCATAAGTATGTTCAGTTTGTTAAAGATAACGGAACAAAGCAAATACAG
>JAAGZO010000553.1 GCA_024206195.1 bacterium
ACTGCATACACAAGACAATATTATGACCTCTTTTTCTCTTCCTTGAAAGGAATCCACATTTGCAACTATAAAGCGTGCTTCGACGAGTGATTGAAGAAGTCCTACTTCTAACAGCCTGTAGGCTATTGCTCATCGCTGGGCGTCATAGAAAGCTAGAGCAGCTATGTATCTGTTTAGCATTCATTTTGGAAGTTTGATCACATGCAAAAAGAACTTCTACTATTTGAGCTTGACCTACTTCATCTATGATAACATGGGTGAAATCATATCCTTGCAACCAATGACTTCCTGAACCATAGCAAGTGGTAATGACAACATTTGGTTGTCTATTCTCAAAACATATTGCTTGTAGACGTTTTCGAATCTCAGCAATTTCTTTAATCAATTCATGAGCTTTCTGAATGGTTCCTTTGATTTCTTCTGGTCCTTTTCCTTGTAACATCATCAATTCGTCCTCTTTCGCTTGTAGTTTGGCTAACAATTATTTATTGTTGTCCGTTGGTGTTTCAGCTAGTATATGTAGGACATTTGGCACATTGCGTGTTTTGTGGGTTTGTTCCAAGGGAGTCGAATAGACTCTTAACACTCGTAAAGTAGAGTCATCAACATC
>JAAGZO010000554.1 GCA_024206195.1 bacterium
ATCTTTGGTAGTAACTACTTCCTCATGTTCATGCGATTCACCATCACTAAAGGTCTGCTGGACAACACATGGATAACATTCTTCACTGCGATGCTTATAAACTTCATAGCACTTACATCCGTAATGGCTTCCGAATGCTTCACGGTGCAGCCTATTGGCTTCAACTATACAAAGGTCTTTATCCTGAATTGAGATGAAACATGGCACTTCTTCAAAAAGCTGGAGGTATCGTTGTTTGCTATCTCTGAGTTGCTTTTGAAGCTGTTTTAATTCTGTAATATCGGTAGATAATTCGATGACATCGATAACATTGCCATCATCATCAAAAACAGGAGTTGTATAAACCAGGACTGAAACCTCTCGGTCATCTAATGTTCGAACCACCTCCTCGCTCTGATGGCGTTGTCCATCCCTGAATGTACGTTCTACAGGACAATCTTCGCATTTCTCGGGACGTTGTTTGTAGACCTGATAGCAATATCTTTCCTCATAATCACCGAAGTCTTTGCGAAAAGCCCCGTTCGCTTCGATAATTTTGAAGTCTCGATTCTGTACAGAGAGATAACCGGGCAGAGCCTCCATGACTCTATCCATATAACGGCGTCGGGGTTGGTTCATCTATTACTCCCGGATCAAGAGGTTTCGTTTCCTTAAGCCCTTGTCGCTTGCAAGGTTTTTCTTACATTAACAAGAATCCCATCTTCATCCACAGGTTTATCTA
>JAAGZO010000555.1 GCA_024206195.1 bacterium
TCTCTAGGTATTCCTTACAACCTTTTAATCCAAAGTTGGTATCCCAGAAAGCGTCTATTACCCTTTGACCGATATCTCTAGATACCCCTAGCATCACCGCTATTTTTGGTGCTTGAGCACCATACATAATCGTTTGTGTTCAAGTAAGGTCGCTAATCTTACCCCGCTTATTAAGCTGCTTTACATCACTGCAAAGACCAGACTATATCTCCATCTTCAACTGAATGGTCAGATGCCTGCCGTTTCGAGTCGCTTGACCCTACATAATAGTCGTTACACGTTCTCAATCATTATATTGAGCTTCGCTCGGTATTGTCTCAAAGAGAGTTCCACCGAATTAGACAGGTTACAGTTAAACATTTCTGCTTAACTAGGCTATTGTTAACCGTAGGTGATACCTTTACCCATTGATCTCGACACCTCCCTGTTCGAAGCTTTTGAGTAGGCTATAGAGTTGGTTGTGTGAGGATCTCCTGATAAACTCTTATAGTAAGCCCCGTTGTCAAAAGGGTAGGCAGCTTGAGCTGCAACCATACCTTCCAAGTTACTTCCGTCGATACCAATCTGCCACCAACCAGCAGGAACAGTGAATAGATCTCTCATCTCATGTCCATACAGAGCATCTGCACCCGGAACATTGGCAACAATTGAGTGTTTTCTTCTGTAAGTCGGGGTTAGTCCAGAATAACGTGCTGGAAGTTTACCGTCCAGTTTCAATCTTGGATGATTCAACCAACCTGTAGTTTTCTTCTCATCTTTAGACTTAACAACAGAACGACGGTTCCTACAACTCAACCAAGTTACAATCTGTTTTGCCATATCACCGTGTAGTTGATCCAGCATCGGACACAGTTTACCGCGCTCATCTTTAAATTTAGGTGTTGTAGGTAGGTTACGAGCCTTCCTAAGTAACTTATTAAAGACTTTACAAGTACGTCCTTTAACCTGTCGGATATCAATACCATCTAGTTCAATCTGTAAGAACTCAACATAGATACTGTCTCTGTTATCCACGACATACTGCCACACCTTTTCTTCTATTTCAGAATCTAGTAACTTCTTCTTATCCGAACCTTTCGTTACATCTTTTGTGTTGAAGATAGTGGGTCTCCACCCCTCTACCGTTACCAACCACTTCTTAATATCATCCTGATTAGAAAGCTTCATTGGTTCTTTTAATCTATCTTCAGGGATATATTTGTTTTCAAGTTGAGATCTAAGTTTAACCTCTTGGTCTTTAGGTAGGGGTTCTAGTGTATTACCCTTTTCCCTTTGAGTATTGATGAACCATTTCATTGTTGACTCATCTTCGTGACCGTGAGCTAAGCAATACTTGTGACCTGCTACTGATAAAGTACCATCCTTCTTAAATGCTGTTTTAGGAGGAGCTTTGTAATCAAAATACTCTTGGTTCAACCCGTAACCCAATACATTCTTAGCATAGTTCCACCCGTGGTGTGTAATTTCACCTTTCTCATTAAAGGGCTTAGCTGGAAAATTAGGCTGCTCTGACTTGGGTACATCACGAAGCGGTAAGTGAGGTTCGACATCTTCCTCGATATTCTTCATGTGGTTATCAATCTTTTCAATCAGTTCCCAAGCTTTCTCGCTGTCAAAAACTACACCTTGTTGTTCTTGAACCACCATCAGATAATCCTGTTTAGCTCCTCTCTGCAATGGAAGTCGCCACTCCACCCCTTTATCGACTCCATCCTTCATCTCTTGAATTAAGTACTTCCACTGAAGTTCGTTTATGATTACATCTTCCCATACTCGTGAACAATATTTCCAAAGAGGCAATCCTTTCCAATCTTCAATCTCCACCTTTTTGTTTGCCACTTTGTATCCCCAAGCTTCAAGCGAGTGGCTACCGACAGTCTTAGCTTTACCTCCATTGGGGTTCTTGATCTTACTTGGACACCCATTGGGTAAAGGTCGGTCAGGGAAAAGGTTACGTGACATACTTAGTGTATCGTAAACCTTCATCTTTTTACCATTAATCTTTTCTTCTGGGAACCTTTCATACTTTGTACCGAGAGCGTATTCAAAGGCAAGCATATCGAACCCCTCTAAATTTTGGCAGCCGATAGCTATAGGTTCTTCCACAATCCATTGGTTGAACTCGTTCAGGTCATGGATATGTAAATTAACCCCTTTCTTGAGGATAAACTCTTCAGCATCTTTGAATTCAGGGTGGTTTTTATCTAAGAATATATTCCAGTTATCAATTCCATACTCCTTAAACAGTAGTACGTGGAATTTAGTCATGTGGTCTTCTTTGGCGATAGATTTCCCTGCTAACCCATCGCTTTCTGTATCAAAAATATGTAAACCTTTCATTGATTCTCCTTAAAACGGCTCATCTTCATCTTGAGGTGATAGAGTAACTTGTGGAGTCTCTCTTTGAGTAGGAACTTCAATTAACTCTTTAACTGAACCACCTTGACTTGGCGGCTTCTGTGGTGTAGGGATAGAGTCTCCAAAACAGTGAACAACTTCGCCATTTAACGTGTAGCATTCCCCTTCGACCTCCCACTCAGACGCATCTATATAAGTGCCATCCTCATTTTGCCACAAAGTGTCTGCTACACCAAGAACTTTACCTCTTCGATTCTTAGCAATCACTAATCTTACACGCCCCCTGCTACGGTTAGGTAACTCTTCTGGCTCCAAAAGGATAACCACCCAAGATAGTTGCTCTAATGCTGCACTGCCTCGCATGTCTTCTTTTCTTACAGGATAGAAGAATGGAA
>JAAGZO010000556.1 GCA_024206195.1 bacterium
ACTTGATCAACCATGGATTATCAGTAAGCAATTGGGTAATAGAATCTTCAGCATGAGATTCATCGAAATTTAATTCTAAACTGAAGTTACTTCCCCAATAGTAAAGCTACATAAGGCTAACATTTTGAAATACAAGATATTAGCTCTTCTTTTTACCCTCGGAAGTGTACCCATGTAAATAGATGCAAATAACTTGACAATGCCTTTGGTATGTATTATATTGTAACCATGTACATTGAGCAAATACCAAACAGAAAATCTCCTCCGGCCATACTTGTACGTGAATGCTATCGAGAAAATGGTGCTATTAAAAAGCGTACTCTCGTCAATGTTACCAAATGGCCTCAAAATGTTATAGATGGTTTAAGATTGTTACTTAAAGGAGAAAAGCTAGTTCCTGTTGACAGCAATTTTTCAATTGAACGGTCATTGCCACATGGACATGTCGAAGCTATACTTGGCACTATTAAAAAACTTAACATAGATAGTATCATTTCTTCAAAGCCATGCCGAGAAAGAGATTTGGCTCTTGCAATGATTGCTGAGCGCCTTATTCATCCTTGTTCAAAATTAGCAACTACACGGTTGTGGCATACAACAACCCTGGCAGAAGAGTTGTCTGTAGCAGATGCAGATGTTGATGAACTTTATAATGCAATGGACTGGTTACTTGCCCGTCAAAAGAGCATAGAGAAGAAAT
>JAAGZO010000557.1 GCA_024206195.1 bacterium
ATACATGCTTTCAGTTCATTTCGTTTTATTTCCCGTTGTTGGGGGCCCTAAAGGCCAAGAGTTTCCGTTGCCCTTGAGAAGGCTGGGCCTGAATAGGCCAGAAAATTTTGTTTTGCCAGAAAGGGTTAAAGTCTCTTACCCTTGTCTGTGTATTTCATAAATTTAAAATTTACAATTCAAAATCCTCTTACATGACTTGGTTCCTCGTATGTCTAACCATGTTCTAATTATTCATTTTATTTCTTGCAGGAGTATTTCAGGATTTGTGTTCTCATTTCTCTTTTGGTAGGTCGATTTGTCTGTTTCTGTACTGCCTTAGAACTGTTCTGTTCTTAAGATGCTAACTGGGTTTCAGACTTTCTGATTCTGAGAATCATTCTCGATATCAGCTTGAGTTGTTTCATAGTTATGATTATCTTTATGTACTTTCTTCACTCGTAGCTAAGGGTCAGGATGGCCAAGTTTGACTTGATTCGTTTAGAGTCGACAGGGGTTTCGATGAGTCTACATGATTGGAGTTCAATTTGTTTCCGCGACCAGCGAGCTTCTTTTGTTTGCCTTGTATGTTGATAGGCTCTTTGGACCGCTGCTTTTGTGAGAAAGCCTTGAAGATGTGCTGGTTGGTTGATGAACAACGATTGATCAGTTGGTCTAGAACTAGTAGAGGACAAGAACTAGTTGTTTATGGTTTCTTGCCGAGTTCATCCAAAATAAGCTACTTCGGCTATCCATAAGCTTTTGAGATATCCTTGCTAGAAATTGTATTCAAGTTGAATCTGTTTAAGTATTTCTCTAGAAATCTTCAATTTGTTTCTACCAGCGCCGCCTTATTCATCGAACCATGCCGCGCTTTTGACAGCATCCATCTTATCGCCGTCCGAATTTATGCCGCCGCCGGAAAAGGAGCAAGGAGCAAGAACCGATTATTGTACCTTTCCGTAGTTTGGGATAGCAGTCTTATCTTTC
>JAAGZO010000047.1 GCA_024206195.1 bacterium
AAAAAACCAGAGCGAAAATTTGAACAAATAATTGTCAAAGATTCAGTTGTGAACATTAAAGCCAGAGTAATTCAGAACTCACAAGAAAAGGTCACACTTAAAGAAATCTGGCTCGAGGTTGTCAACCGACAACAATTCGCTGGAGGAAAAGAAGAAGATGCTGGATCAAATGAAGGGGATCACGGACAGTCTATTGATTGTCCCAGTCAATCCCCTTCCATTGATGAGGGACGAGTATCCGGATGCAGATGAGGATCCAAATGAGGATGATTCCCTGATGCCTATGTGCCGGTTCGAGATGTGCAGTGCGGATCGAGATGCGCAGGAGAAAAAGGAAACCAGGACGATATGACAAGACCAAGATGAAGATGAGACGTAAGCTATTGAGCTTTGTCTGTACCGTATAGATAGATATCGAACTTGATAATCCGCTCTACCTTGAGAGACTCCTCAGTGTATCACTTTAAGTGTAAGTTGGGGACCAGCTTTCATTGGTAAGAGGGATGTTGAGAAATCAGTTCAACCCTCCATGTTATATAGGCAATTCGAGCCTTGTTTAGTTTTGTATATAATATT
>JAAGZO010000558.1 GCA_024206195.1 bacterium
GTAAAAGTAGGCGGAGACGCTGTTAAGGTTGAAGAACCTAAAGAAGAAGATAACAAGGATAAGTAATGCCTTGTATTAATTGCGGTCATGAATGTCATTGCAGTAGTGGTGGCTCTTGTTGTGGTGGGCAGTGCGAATGTTGCAACTGCGAACACAAATCAGATAATGCTTAAAGATATAATAGGTGGTATAGCTAATCTCTGGACTAGAGATAACGATGAAGCTGAACAACCTACAATGTTTAATAACCCAGGCAATATAGAGATTGGTCAGGGTTATGCAGGAGAAACTGGAGATACATATGCAGATAGATTTGCTGTATTTGATTCACCTCAGATGGGAGTGCGTGCTCTTGGGAGAGATCTTAAGACAAAGATAAAAAGATTTGATGGAGATTTAT
The DNA here is from genome assembly GCA_024206195.1 of bacterium. The sequence continues at coordinate 401 of JAAGZO010000558.1, forward strand.
TTTCTATCATTAATCAATTCGCACCTGATAATGAGAATGATACAAACAACTATTATGAATATGTTAAAGATCAAGTTGGCTCTGATACTATAACAGAGAACGATTTGGGCGCAGTAGTAAGGGCTATAATAAAAATGGAAAACAAACCTGAAATTGCGGCACAATATCTAGACGATTCAGTAATTAATGAAGGTCTAGAACTTGCTCAAATGAGCTTTGATGCAGGGATATCCTTGGACGAAGCTCGTAAACTTTTAATGAAAGGTTAACATGAAACTTTTAAAAGACACGTGGTCATGGATTAAAGAATGGAACGACTGGGGAATGAAGGACTGGATTAAAGCTGGTATCATTTGTGCAGTTGTTTTATTTGTTATCTATAATATGACAGCAGGCGGACCTCCGTCACCA
>JAAGZO010000559.1 GCA_024206195.1 bacterium
AGATTTCAGAAGTTTCTTAAATCAATGTAAAGGAGGTGAGAATGGCGTTCGATATTGATATTAATCCACGTACAAAAGAACAGATAAAAGCTGACAATGAGTACAAAGATCTTCTACTTGGAAGACCTAAAGGTGTCAGGATCAAGAAAGATGATCCGATACCAGTAGATGAAATTCAACCAGAACCAAAACCTGAGTCAGAACCAGTGGTCAAAGAGTCAGTTGAAATCGACCCAGTCGTAAAAGTTGTACCTGAAAGTATTGACGGTTTGAATAGTCTGGACAAGACTTCTCTCAAAGCAGTAGCAGAAAGTCTTGAAATTGATACTAAGGGTTCCAAGTCCAAGCTACATGCAAGGATTGCGGAAAAATTGGGATTCACCACTGAGTAAAGGTTGAAAAATGACACTTGAAGAACTTAAACAAAGATATATGTACACGATCCCTTTTGTTGAATCGGAGATCAAGGACGAGATTCTTCAAGCTTCTTTTAGGGACGCAGTAAATTATTACAACAAGTATTGTCCAAACGTCAAGAAAGAACTTGTTGACGCAGCTGGTAGTGGAACATACACATTCATAGGAACCGCACCTGATGCAGTCTTGAGAATATATTTTCATACGATTAACTACGACCCTAGTATAGACAACTTAATGATCCAGTGGGACTATAAGAAACCTGATTTAACTCTTTTAGGAGGTACATACGACGTTGTCACCGTTTATCCGTGGACACTTGATGACATAAACCTTGACTATCATGACTTGTTGAGTGATTTAATAAAATGCGAGCTGATCATGGCTATGAGTAATCGTAGACGTATGGCTGCACTTAATGAGCTTCCCTTAGATTTTAAGGGAGA
>JAAGZO010000560.1 GCA_024206195.1 bacterium
AAAACCAGGCTCTCAATCGCCTGTGATCCAAATTTCTAAACAACCTACTGTGACTGGAATGGCTCAGGTTCAATCCCGAGCTGCCCCAGTTTCCGTTCCTATTAGAGACTTTATTTCAAATGAAGCCTTACAAAAGCAATGTCAAGAAAGATTAGATAAAGCTTCTAAGAAGAAAGAAGAAACTGGAAAAGAATTACAATGACGTCAAAAAGAACAGATTCAACGAGTTACATCAGAAATTTCGAAACCTATCTTGTGAGTTGATCCTGAAATCGATCAAACTTATAAAGGAATTATAGACAAAAATGCACCTAAGCTTCGAGTTACTATCCCAATGGATGGAACCGAAGAAAGAAAAATAACTCATAAATCATCTCCGGATACCATAGTATTGGTTGATTCGGATGATGAACCTGAAATTATAGAAGAAATTAAAGTTAAAGAATCTGCTGGATCTGAAAAGGTCGCGGAAATAGAAAGAGAAGAAAGCGAAGGTGTTACTGAAGTTCCCATTGCAGATAAAGGGGAAGAAACTGCAATGGATACTGAAGTTATGCCCTTAGTTGATGCACCTGAGATTGCGATTTCGGCGTCAGTTACTCCAATGGAAATTTCAACAACTTCAGAATCACAACCTTCAACTGCTATTTTAGATCAGAGTTCTGCTAGTTCTCTGATTCCGTCTACTTTAAAATGTGCTTTACATTTATATTATCCTTTTGATTCACCTGAAGATCTGAGTGATGTTGAAAAGGATCTGAGAGAATCTCTGCCTCATCAAACTGTTGTCAAAGCACAATCTTTTACTGAACTTATTCAGAGAACTGATCTGCATCTGATTCCTTCAGGTACAATCACTTTTCTGGACTCCATTTTATCTGTTTTGCAGAAAACTGGTGTGGAAAGAAGTTTTGTTAATTCTCTT
>JAAGZO010000561.1 GCA_024206195.1 bacterium
CAAACTCGCGTCCAAGTTTTGGAAAGCGTCCTGCAGGGGCACGCCCAGAAGGATCAAAGGTTGATTCTCGATCGGAGTCAAGTTCACGTTCAGGTTCAAGCTCTAGACCATATTCAAGTTCAAAGCCGCGCTCAGCATCAAACTCGCGTCCAAGTTTTGGAAAGCGTCCTGCAGGGGCACGCTCAGCAGGATCAAAGTTTGATTCACGTTCAGGCGAAAGTTCACGCCCAAGCGCAAAGTCACGTTCATATTTTGGTTCACCGAAAAGTTCTGATTCACGATCAGGTTCTGATTCACGATCAAGTTCTGGATCAAGACCGTATTCTAAGTCAGGTTCAAAGTCAAGATCCGACTCAAAGCCAGGGGCAAGGCCATATTCTAAATCTAGTTCAAGGCCTAGCTCAAGGCCAGGAGCAAGTTCACGTCCTAAATCTAAAGCATATTCAAGGCAAGACTCGGGAGCTACCTCCAGTAGTTCACGCTCAGGGTCAACTTTGAAGCCGCGCTACAGCGCTCGTCCAGATGGAACAAGCTCACGCAAAACATCAAGCTCAAGCTCTGGATCAAGTGCCGGAGCACGTTCTGGCGGTTCACGTTCAGGTTCTAGCTCGGGCGCTAGCTCAAGACCTAGAAAGCCTTCAAGTGGAGCACCCTGGAGTCGTAAAAGATCTACGAAAAAGAGATAATATTGGGACTGTAATTTTCTTCTTGTTTAATTAAATGATTGTATTTACAATAGTTATTTAGTTATGCAGGTTGTTAATACTAACCAATTACTTAAGGGGAGTAATATGGAAATTTTAAAAATTATTCTTTGCGTTTTTATTCCACCTGTAGCAGCTTACATGCAAGTTGGCCTTACAAAGCATCTTTGGATTAACATTGTTCTATGTTTATTGGGCGGAGTGCCAGGTATTATTCATGCTTTATGGCTTGTTTTAACAAAACAACAAGCGCAGTCATAAATTAGTAATAAATAGTGCTTGTCACTATTTAATTGGCGGTAGTTATTTTTATAAGAAAATAGCTGCCGTCTTTTTTTTCAGGAAAACGTTTTCCCAAAACAGTCTCTAGGCTCTTATTCTCACAATAAATATATATTATACTTTAAGTGTATTGCGAGGAGGGAGCAATGGGGCATAAAAACAAGAAAAATATTTTCTTACGGCTTATTTCGGTATGGGTGATTTTGGCATTTTTGTCATTATCTATTCCAAGCCAGTATGTTTATGCGCAATCAGTAGTATTGCAGTTGCCTAAGCCAGGAGTTATGGTGCATACTAGCTCGGCATATGTTCCAGCCCTTATTAAAGGAATAACCATTCATCCTCAAAATCCTTTAAAATTTGATTTCATTATTGATACCGGAGATTCAAGCGTAAAGGATGAGTCTTTAAAAGCAGAAACAAATAAGCTTATCAAATATTTCTTAGCTTCTTTAACAGTTCCAGAAAAAGACATGTGGGTCAACTTGTCCCCTTATGAAGAGAATAGGATTATTCCTGAGGGTTTTGGGGATACAGAAATGGGTCGTGATTTGCTGGCGCAGGATTACCTTCTTAAGCAGGTAACATCATCGCTAATTTATCCGGAAGATGAATTAGGGAAAAAGTTTTGGGATGAAATTTACAGTAAAGCCTATGAAAAATACAATTCAACAGATATTCCAATTGATACGTTAAATAAAGTATGGATTGTTCCAGAGCGAGCCGCAGTTTATGAGCAGGATCAATCAGTTTATGTGATTGATAGTTATTTGAAAGTCCTTATGGAGCAAGATTATGCGGCAATGCAGCACAATCTTGGTGAAGAGCCTCTAGTGAATAGTGAAGAGCAAGAATTTGTCATTCCCGCAGAGGCGGGAATCCAGGGCAATGGATCCCCGATCAAAACATTCGGGGATGACAGAGAGGCTGCCAGCGTTTCAACCATGCGTGAAGTCATTCTTCCTGCCATTGAAAAAGAAGTTAATCAAGGCAAACATTTTGCCAATTTAAGGCAAATTTACAATGCCATGATTTTTGCAGCATGGTTTAAGCAAAGCCTAAAACAATCGCTTTTGGGGCAGGTTTACGTTGATCAGCAAAAAACAGTTGGTGTTGACACACAAGACAAACAAATTAATGACAAAATTTATGACCAGTATTTAGACGCTTTCAAACAAGGTGTTTTTAACTATATTAAGGAAGAATATGACCCTGCCAAAGAGCAAGTGATTCCCCGTAAGTATTTCTCGGGTGGAGCAGCATTAAGAACAGCAGAGGTTTTAAGTAGGTTTGATCGGAGTATGTTTGGGGCTCCTGAAGTTACAAGAGGTCTTGCTCATAATAGCCCGCGGTCTTCCATACATAGTGCGCGTGTCAATTTGCTGGAATTAACACCTAACACAAAGTCGAATCTTTTTGCTATTAATGCACTTGCTAACGAGGTCGATAAAAGCATGTTAGTTCAAGAAGTTGCTAATATTAATGTTCCTTTAGAGGAGCCATACAGAATTAGGGTTCTTCGTATGGATGATGGCACGTATGTTTCAGAATATGTTTTTAGAACTGACGCCGGTCAGGAGCGGTTCTTTCTTAAAGGAAGGCATGAAGGTATTTATTTGCTTGCGGAATATGATGACGGTGGTGGAAGGCTTGAAATAGTTGTTAGGCCTAAAGAAGATTCGGAGGAAGAAGAGATTAACGAAAAGATTGTAAATGTAGAGTATCATCCAGGCAGAAACGAAGTAACTCTTGTTGATGAATCTGAAGTGACCTTGGATGAAAAATTGATGTGGAATGAAGAAACAAACAATAGCAAAGATTATGTGGCAGGTTGGGATTCTTTTTGGGTTAAGGCGAATGTCGCGCCTAATCTGGATGAGACAATTCAAGTGAGCGTGCTGAATTTAAAAAGAAGGAGGACTATCACGCAGTATTCTTTTGAAGAGTCTGGTATTATTTTGTATTTTGAAGGTGAACATTTGGCACATGAAGAGGTTTGGCAAAATCCGAGGCAAAGACGAAAGCAAGAGACAAAAATTATTAAATTTAAGCTAGATATTGGAAGCCAATTTGTGTCTGCATCAGCTACTATTGAGGTGAATTTGAAAAATGGTTGGGTTAACAAGGATAATATTGTTGTTGAAGATGTGAAGAGATATACTTATGAAGAGATGTTAGCTTTAACAGGAAAATATGTTGAAGAAGAAAAGTCTCATGGGACTGCGACGCAGAGGTTTTCCCTTCAGGAAAGCGCAGAGCCGGGAGAGTTAAAAGAAAAAAAGTGGCCGCGTTCTAGAGTGATGGAACAAAGGGAATCAAACGTTTTTATGGGCATTTCTGATGAGCTGTTTGATAAAGGTTGGACTCCGCAGTCTTTTTCCAAGGCATTAGAAACACTAGGAGCCCCTGAACATCAAGAGTTAAAAGATCTCCTTTTAAGAGAATTAGCAGAATTTGCTGTTGATGAAACTGAATTAATGTCTGAAGAGATGAGGGGTGTTTTAAGAAGAGTTTTTACTTGGCGGCATGTCTGGAGGGTTGATGTTCAGCTTGGAAAGGGAACAAAACTTTCTTTAAAATTCGTATGGGATTTCTTAAAGTCTTTAGAAGAACATTCTGATTTAAATAGTGGCGATTGTGTTTACGTTTTGATGAAAGCTATTGAAAAATTTCCACAGTTATCATCCAAAGATGCTCTGGCCAAAATACAGAAAAGTTTTCCAAATGGTGTGGAAGATAAGAATGATTCAACTGTGGTTGGCGATGATAGCGCCATGCTTGTTGCAGAAGTTCTTGATATTAATGTTCCTTTAGAGGAGCCATACAGAATTAGGGTTCTTCGCATGGATGATGGCACATATGTCTCAGAATACACTTTTAAAACTGACAATGGTCAGCAGAAGTTTTTTCTTAAAGGAAAACATAAATACATTGATTTATTTTATGAAAATGAAGGTGGGAATGCAAAATACCAAATAGGTTTAGAGGCTGACGACTTAATGCCAATAGGATTTGGTGTCGAACCCAGCGTTATTTTAGAGGTTGATCCGAGCGAGAATAAAGTAGATATTGAGGATTTTGGTAAGGTCAAGGTAGAGGAAGGCTTGCATTGGAGTGAAGAAGCTATCGACAAGAAAAATCGTTTAGAAATGTGGGATAGTTTTGCGGTTGAAGAAGGTAATCTTTCTCCGTTTTTGGATGAGAGAATTGAAACTACGATTTTTAAATTTAACCCCGGGCAATATGTCACACAGTATTATTTTAAGAAATCAGGGCAGGTGTTGTATTTAGAAGGCAAGCATTTTAGGCATAAAGAGATTGGCCATAATAGACTGCAGGAAAATAGGATTATTCAATTGTTAACAAATGATCCAGATAAAGCGTATGGCACTAAAACACTTGCGATGATTGAAATGGACTCTGACGATGTGGTTGACGGGGACAACATTGTTGTTTCTAACGGGCAAAGGTTTGATTATGAGCATATGTTAGGTTTAACAGGGGAATACAGATACATAGAAGAAGTTGCGCCTGATGTTGATCCGCAGAGCGATGCCCTTGGGGAGAACGCAGATAGCGAGCAGTTAGAAGAAAGGAAATGGCCGTATTCAAGGTTGAATAAGAAAAAGGAAGCAACCGTTCTTGTTGAAAATATTTCTGCTGAGCTGATTAGGAATAATTGGACTCCTCGGGGATTTTCCAACGCATTAGAAACATTAGGGACATCACAGGAGGAAGAAAATAAAGCTTTGAAGGAGTTTCTCCTAAGAGAATTGGCGGAAATTGATGTTAATGAAGATGAATTAATGACTAAAGAAATGAAAGATGTTTTAAGAAGACTTTTTACTTGGAAGTATGTCTGGGATGTCGCCGATAGAGGCAAAGAGTATGCTAATGAAAAACTTTCTTTTAAATTAGTGTGGGATGTTTTTGAAAGTTTAGAAGAGCATTCTATTTTAGATAGCCATTCCTGTATGTTGGCATTGCTTCAGGCTATTGAGGATAATCCACAGTTATCCTCAAAGGATGCTGTGGCCAAAATGCAAATGGAGTTCTTCATAACTAACCTTAGGAAACATCCGGAAATTAAAAAACTTATTGAAGATCTTAAACGGCAAAGAGAAGGAGATGGAGAGCCGCAAGGAACTGCTCAAGAACTTATTGATATGAGTGACTATCAACAAGAGCCAGCTGTATTTGGTATTGAATTAGACAAGGAGATAACTGAGGTTGCCACCGATGAAGCTATGTACGGTGGTATTGATTTGAATTCTGATCAGTTGGATCTTCAAATTAAGCGTGATAGCAGTGGCGTTGCTTTGCCATTACCTCAGCAGCCGATAGAACAAATGAATATTGAAGGGTTCCTTCCGGTAATCATTAACATTACACCGCTTGATACGCTACCGCTATTTTCTTAAAAAAAGTATCTGCCGCCTTTTTTATTATGATAAAATATGCACATAATGATTATTAATATTGCTGCGATTATTTTTATTCTTGTTATTCTTGTTCTTATTATTTTTCCTATTGAGACAATTTCTTTGAAATCCAAACCGCGTGCCATTACGGATTATGAAACAAGTGTGTCTTTGGTTGAAAAGTTTATTGCAACGGATCCGGAGAATATAGCAGATTATGGGCACGCGATCTTAATGACACATGGTAGGAAGACAAAACGTGTTGTTGTTATGTATCATGGTTTTACCAATTGCCCACGTCAGTATGAAATGTTAGCAAAAAAATTCTTTGATCAAGGTTACAATGTTTATGTTCCAAGGATACCTCATCATGGAATTGGAGACAGGTACACAAAAGAAATTGGTAAGTTGACAATTAAAGACTTAATTAAAGTGTGCGATACCTCTATTGATGTTGCACACGGCCTGGGCGAGAATGTAACAGTTTTGGGTTTGTCCATGGGAGGGGTGATGGCATCATGGAATGCCCAATTTCGTGATGATGTCGATAATGCCTTCATTCTTGTTCCAAGTTTTGGGTGGTATTTTCTCCCGGGCATTGTTCGGATGCTTATTAATCTTTCATTTCTTCTTCCAAATAGTTTTTTGTGGTGGGATCCAATAAAGAAAGATAATCGTGATTGTCCGTATTCTATGTATCATTATTTTTCAACACACGGCATGGGACATATTTGGCGAATGGGATTATCTGTTCTTCGCGATTCAAGAAAGCAGCCGCCGCTTGCCAAAAGAATTGTTGTCATGACAA
>JAAGZO010000562.1 GCA_024206195.1 bacterium
AAGTCATGAGCTATACCACCGGCTAATGTGCCTATAGACTCAATCTTTTGGGCTTGTTGCAGGTACTTCTCATTTTCCCGCAGTGCCTCCTCTGCAAGTTTTTGTTCCGTTACATTGCGACAAACCGCCACAACACCGTTAATGCCTGGCACTTCGGGTAAATACACCATAGTATTATATTGATAAATCCATGTTTCAGGGTTTTCTGGTGTCCCTGTCGCACGATGTTCATCAATAAATATTTTACCTGGATTAGCAATTACTTTATCCCACAATTTACGAAATTCTTCCAAATCATCTGGATGAACATATTCATCACATGGTCTACCAATAGCGTCTTCAGGTTCTATTCCATATTGACGAACAGAGGGACTATTCCAAACATTGATACCATCTTTGTCTAATATTATTATCAAGTCAGATAGATTTTCAATAAGCGATCTATGTTTTTCTTCTGAGTCAGCAAGTGCTTTTTCCTTACTCTTTCGTTCTTTTATCTCCTTTGTTAGCATCTTGTTTGATACTGAAAGTTCTGTGGTGCGTTTCTCCACTTTCCACCCAAGTTCATCATGGGCTATTTGAAGTTCAGTCTCAGCCTTTTTGCGCCGTCCAATATTGAGAAAAAGAAACATAATAAATAATATAAGAAGAAAAATAGTAAACAAGGTGATCCAGATAACTTTTTTATTGTCGCTATAAAAGGAGGAAGGTTTATTAAAAACTAAGCTGTTTTGAGGGATGCTGCTATCATCTATATTGAACCGTATCATCGCCTGATAGTCAAATTTGTAAACAAGTGGAGCTTGTTGTATAGCAGGAATGTCTTCTACCGAATTGCGATCAAGCAGTCTCCGGGCTATTGTAGCTGAAATTTCACCCTGTTTGTATCCACTAAGAATATTCCCTCCCAGCACGCCTGTTCCTGGTCTAAAACCCCAGGAACAATAAACAGGGACGTTAGCGCTATTTGCAATTAGTTTCATACTATTTTCAATAGAAAATATATTGCCATTTTTATCTCGAATAAAACTCAAATAGAAAAGGACCGTCTTATTTGGAATTTTTCTTAAGGTTGATTGCAGGTTTTCTAACGTCATGCCGGTTAAATAATTGAAATTAATATTTTTTTGACCAGATGATTTTATCTTTTTAGTTTTTTCGATCATCAAATTGCCGGTTGAAGTATCATCTGCAATAAAAGTTATAGATTCTAAATCAGGGTGCATAGAGATAATGAGATCAATAGTGCTCGCAGTACTATCGGCTTCTTCAATCCCATATATAGGCTTTTGTCCTGCAATCCGCTCTGGTTTTATGTGATCAATACCGCAAAAAATTAACGGAGTATTTGGAAATAATTCTTTTCTAATACCTATGATAAAATCCAGTGCATTATCATCCGATGTAATTATTATATCGATGTTAGTGGATCTGTATTTTCGGCGAAACAACTCTTCTATTTGCTGTAAATATGGTTTATCAAAGTGTCTTTTCGTGTCCAAGTGCTCAATAATCAATTCTACATTCCTTTGTGTGACGAAGGCGTCCCGAATACCGAGCATAATATCATCAGACCACTTATAGCCGGGATGATATGAGTTTACTACAAGTACTTTTGGATTTTTCAGTTTTTCCTGAGAGGCATTGATCAATGTTGCTGTGCCGCCAAGGAAGTACAACAGAAAAAGCAAAGAAAAGAATTTGGGGTAGAAACATCTAATTACTTTCATAAGGATTATCCCATTATTATCTCGATTGAGACCATTGCAGATAGACATACATTATTTTATATATCATATGCTGTCAACGCGTTGTAATTTGGAAATATCAAAACCGAGCACTGCTTGCCAGAAAAGACAGAAGTGCGACTTATAAAAGATATTGTAGCATATTTCTGACAATCCTCAAAATATCACAACAAGGAATACTGTTTTTTCATAGCCGCTATCTGTACAAGCGATTGGTTATTTCTCCCGCCCTTTATCAAGGACTTACCCGATAGTTTCAGCAATTTCTCTCTTAACAATGGGTTTCATGATATAGAATATAAGCTTTACCCAGAAATTTTCTGTTTCCCCTCCAAAACTCTCTTCACTATCTCTGATAATTCTGCCAGCGTAAGTGGTTTTTGAATAAACTCTTCAGCTCCTGCATCAAGAATATCCTGGGCAGGGCCATTTATGGAATAACCACTGCAAACAATAACTTTTAAATTTGGACGGGCTTTCATAATAAGAGGGTAGACCATTCCTCCTTCCATATCAGTCAGAATAATGTCGAGAATGGCCAAATTAATATCACCATCAAAATTATTTGCAATATTAACTGCTTCTTCACCTGTCATAGCACCCAAAACATGGTAACCCATCATTTCTAATAATGAACGGTTAACATCCATAACTGTCTCATCATCTTCAATAATCAAAATGGTGCCGGTACCTTTATGTGATGCTACTTTTGGTTTTTTCGGTTCTTTAACCTCAATTTCTACTGTTGGGAGATAGATACGGACTACAGTTCCTTTTTCCTCTTCAGAATAAACATAAATCAAGCCCTCATGATTCTTGACAATACCGTAAGCGGCAGCCATACCAAGACCACGTCCCTGGAACTTTGTAGTAAAAAAGGGTTCAAAAAGCTTGTCTTTTGTCTCTTTGTCCATACCTTTTCCGTCATCTTCAATTGTGATACAGACATAAGGACCGGGTTTAAGATCAGGATAGTGTTTTACACACTCATCAATTTCTTTCCTTTTAGTATTAATCTGCATGAACCCCTTTCCCTCTATAGCTTCTGATGCATTGGCCAAAATAGCAGACAGCAGCATCTGCATTTGAGTCGGGTCAGCTTTTACATTTAAATTTTCTGTTGCCAGATTCGTTTCAACCTTAATGCTATGATTAATGGTATGCTGTAATATTGACAGCGTGTCTTTCACCAACTCATTAATTAATATGGTTTTAGCTTGATATTTCCCTCCTCTGGCATAAGCTAAGAGCTGGGCTGTCAGTTTAGTCATCTGGTCAGATGAATCCTTCATTTGCTTCGTATAACTGTCAATATTCTCATTATATGGCAAATCCATCTTAAGCAGGTCAATGTTTCCCATAATTGAGGATAAAGCATTATTAAACTCGTGTGCAATACCCCCGGCTAAAGTTCCAATTGCTTCCATTTTATGGGATTGCATGAGCTGATCCTCTATTTTTTTTCTTTCTTCCTCTGCTTGCACTCGTTTAGTTATGTCTATTCCCAAGCCAACGAGATGGTCCTTTCCGTTCAACTTCTTGCGTTGTCCGGTGAAGTAGTAGGGGATTCGCCGGCCGTCTTTCGTAACGAGTTCAGCTTCTGTATCCGCAGCACCCTCGCGGAAAACCTTCAGCATTCGCTCTTCGATGGCTGTCTTGTCTTCACCATTAAAAAAATCCGTACCGTACTTGCTTGCCAGTTCCTGATCACTGTAACCAGTAATTCTCTCCCATTCGTTGTTCCATCTGATGAACCGTTGTTCATCGAAGACGTAGAACAGACCCGGCAGGCTGTTGATGTACTTCTCGGAAAGCACCTTCTCTCTTTGTAATGTCTCCTGCATCCTGTATTCTTCAGTCACATCTCGAAAAACGAGTACCACACCGGCAATTTTGCCGCCTGCATCTTTAATAGGTGCAGCTGAATCGGCTATCTGGTACTGATTACCATCTTGGGAAATCAACATGGTGTGATTAGCGAGCCCTACGATTTTACCATGTTCAAGCACCTGGCTCACAGGATCGACAACCTTTTCATTTGTCTTGGAGTTGACAATATTGAATACTTCAGTAATCGATTTGCCCTGTGCATCTTCCACTTTCCAGCCAGTAAGGTTCTCGGCTACCGGGTTCATGCGGGTAATTATGCCTTGTATATCGGTGGAGATGACTGCATCCCCTATTGAATTGAGTGTTATGGATAGATTTTCTTCACTCTCCCGCAGCGCCATCTCTGTCTGGTCTCGTAAATTGAAGGCTTCCTTGAGACTCTCCGCCATATAATTGAACGTGCGGGCCAAGTTG
>JAAGZO010000563.1 GCA_024206195.1 bacterium
AAACGGACATCACTACTCCCTGTGTAGTTCCTCATCAACTCGATAATTGATTCAGGTGTTCCGTCTGCGTTGTTGACAGCTATCTTAAGGAGAAGCGCTGCCCTGTAAGCTTCATCTTCTAAACCTTTCCGAGATAACCCTACGATCTTGCCAATAAGGTCTAACTGGAACCCTACTGCTTCGTATATCCCTCGTTGTTGTAGTGTAGAAAAGTTAGCTTCTTCTAAATCTTGAACTTGTTTAAGGAAAAGAGTTGTGAGTTTTTCTACGTTCTCTTTTCCTTGGAGTTCATAGATTAACCTGCTTAACCCCTTCTCTATTTGGTCTGTTTCTATCGGTATCATGCCGTCTCCTTTTAGATGCTCACAACAACCCTAGAAACATCAAACAAAGGTCTCTCAGAGTCATCTACAGGGATTGGAGTGGTGACGTAAGAAGTAGGGGGTGTTGTAGAGGAAGTGGATAATCCAATCTCTGTGACCACACTCTCTAACCCGTCCACAGCATCAAATAACTTACCATTGAATCGTTGAGGGATGATGTCTACACCTTGGCCTAATCCATTACCATAATCCACTACAGCTTGTGCCATAGCTTGTTCACCATCAGAAGGAAATACTTCTTCATCGTAAAGGGTGTAAGTGACATTAACCCAAGCGTATAAGGTATCTGGGCGACTGAAGTAGATAGGACGTTCTGTGCCACCACTGTCTATAATAACAACAAGGGTGTTACCGAAAAGTTTAATACCTGCAGGTTTGGTTTCCCAAATAGTTGTTGCTACGTCTTGGTCTGTTCCACCTGTTACAATACATTCATAACTTTTAGGTGGTCTGCCATCTCCGTCTACACTTAAGGTTTCATTTTCGATAACAATAGCACTACCTACACCTTCAACTTCGGATAAACTTGACTCGATTGCAGGGATTGTAGCTGTGCCTGTTGAAGATTCTTTCTCTGACATACGTAGACGAAGCTCTTCATCAGTCTCTTCTGAACGTCCTAGTTCAAAGGATTGTGGATTGTTAACACTAATCGTACCTACTGGGACAGTCTCAAACTGAGTGAGGGTGTTTGCAGGGACTGAGATCGCACCTTCTTCTACTGTTGTGGCGTTCACATAACTACCCACCACTGTAATTGCTAAATTACTATCCACTGTCACAGACAATACGTTATTATTTGCTGTGTATGTTATTACAAGGGTTGTGTCATCATTCTCTGTTGTTGCTACATACGTAGGTTGACTTCCGATCGCTGCTTCAAAGTTTGTGATAAGGCTTTCTACTGTTGGATTAGTACCTGAATTTACTGTATAGGTGACTCCTTCCACTAGAATATCATAATCTGTGTTTGCAATTAAAGTGTTAATTTCAATATTTACAAGATTACAATTCTGACGATCATACACTAAAGTTTCGTCAGTGGTTACAGTGATCTGGTCTGTATTATTAACCCCTGTGTTTGCAGGTACTGTACTTCCATTACTACCTTTAAAAAGTAGTTGCCCTGTACTGCCCGATGCTTGTATTCTTGATAAGCCGATAAGAGCAGCTAAATCATCTAAGTTTTTACCTTCTGCCTTATCTCTGTTAAACTGGTTATAAACACTCTCCGCCAAATCCCAACCAGAATCTTTTAATGCTGTTGCGAAGATTTGAACTAAGTTACCGTACACGCTATCAGGTGAAGTGGGGAAATTTGCCCCAAAGAACTCAGCACTATTTGCATCATCGGTAAGTTCTTGTACAATCTCTGGTTGTGTTTTACTTACAAACCCATCGGGTTGTACTCCGTAAGCCATCGCCTCGTCTCCTAATATTAAATAGAAGAGGAGAATGTATCAGAGATAGTGTCCCCTCCTGTGGATGTTGCTGTATAGTTATATTCAAACTGTCTTAAGCTGCGATCAAAAGAAACGTCACTAGTTACAGAAGAAATGTAACTCAAGTTTCGAATATAGTTATCTAAAGTTTTCTGGATGTAACGTTCTTGTGCAGGGTCTTTATCGCCTAGGAAATAACGAGTGTTGCTGGGAAGGTTTGGGTCTTGTGTGTTCAAGTAAGGAATCCCATCGAACACATTTACAAACCATTCTCCTAAGTTAATACTTAAAGCTAATCGTAATCTTTGAGAAACTTCGTTAACCCCACTTACAATTTGCAACCCGCCAGTTATATCCAAGTCCTTTGTTGCATTGTTCATTTTAAAATCTGACATAGGATTCCTTACTGTGGAGTGCTTGTAGGACGACCTTCCGCATCTTCGTGGGTATGCCCTAGGTAAGCGATTCCGCCTATTGTAGCGTCTCCTGAGACTGTTATATCGCCAATTGTCATAGTACCTCCACCTCCGCTACCTGCGAAGCTTGGAGCTGAGAAACTAACCGCTGAGGTTGCTGCTCCGACTACTTCAAGTGTCCCGTTAATCTTCACATTCTGGGAAAATTCTGCTAGAGGAGTTGTAACTGTTGTTTTAGAGGATGCGTTAATGTTCGCATTAGAACAGTTGATGGTCACGTCCCCAGTAGCTGTGGTAGTGATACTTGTACAGGAGGTGATGATGTCTCCAGAGGGTTTAATTGTTGTGATAGATTTTGGTGCTTCGATAATCATATCTGTCCTACTTGGAGATTGATTAACAAGTCTTGTACCAAAGCCGTGTGTCACATAACAATCTTTAAGCTGGAAATTCGCCAACAACTCTTCGTTAGTTTGCCTACCATCGTTTGCTAGAAACCCGTTCAGAGATTTGTGTGTCCAATGAAGGGTGACTTTATCACCTACACTTATAGGAAGTTTGATTGTAAAACCTCCACCACTCTGAAGTTTGACAAACACACTCTTAATCTGAGGTGGGTTCAGTACATCTCCATCAGGATACACAGTCCCTATCAAAGGTTTAACATCAACCACTTGTTTAGTTGTGTAGTTATCTGTGCGTGTCACTACAGCAGGGATACTAATAAAGACATTCTCGTCCATGTGATTTTCAATAACTTCTTTAATCACCTCTGGGACGGTTTTCATACCATACCCTAAAGTTCTATCTGCAGAGGACATCCACAATACTCCTTAAATTACATAGGACTACCAACCAATACTGTATCCCATACGTTTGTTCTACTGTTAAGTTTTGTTTGGATAGTTTTTATCTTATAAGTACCTGCTAATTTTTCATTAACAGTTTCCGGTACTGTGAAAAAATTATCAAAATCTATAGGTGTTAAGAATGAAGATAACAATACGTCACGTTTTACGTTAGGTTCTGCAGAAGCTTTCTGTGAGTTATCAATAACAGGGTCTAAACTCTTGATATTCTCTGGTGGGAATACAAAAGTGTTTGGAGCTAATTTATTATAATCAGCATCACCTTGAATAATCTCTTTCATACGAGCAGAGAACTTACTGTTGAACAGTGTGTAATCAACTTTGTAGGTTTTGCAGATCTTCTCTATTACATCGATAAGTTTACCTGTGTAAGAAAATCCACCTGCAACCACTGTTCCTTTGAGAGCTTCCAAAGCAAGCGACTGTGAAGATACAGAAGGGAACATTTTAACTAATGAACCTAACACTTCAACAATATCGCTCTTCTCTGGGAAATCTACACTCACTTTAGTGTTCTTAACGTCAAATCCTGCATCTTTCATCAAGATTTTGTAAGATACGTCAGCACCGCTCTTATTAACATCCACCCGTTGAACAAAACCATTATATACAACACTCACACCTGTATCACGATAACCTGCTTCAATCCTTACAACACAACCCTCTGTATTAAAAAGGTTGTACATTTCTGGATTAAGGTTTAAGATGTTCAGTGTGGAGATTTCAGATGATGTTGCTGTTTTTGAATACGTTCTTTTAGATTCAAATGTAAAGTTAAAACCTCGTAGAGCATTACCATCTTCTGGAATGTTACTTATCATTAACGCATCACTGGGAATTGCCTGTGTTGCTGATATACGAGCTGAAATACTATTAGGTATAACACTGCCTTCCGTGTAGTAACTTTCCTTTTCATAAGCAGGAACACCAAACGTAATACGGTAGTGTCTTTGCCAATTTTGTAAAGCCGCTACCATACTAGTTATCTCCTGTAAGATGTGAAGTATTCAATACCAGAACTATCCAATTCATCCTTGGTGAAGTATGTAGGGACAAAACGCCTACCTTCTCCAAAGTTATCTCTGGTAATTGTTCCGTTAATACCTGCCTCGGTGTCAAGGGCAAGAACATCTCCTTCAAACAATCCTGACTCTCTGGAGTATCTCCAAGTGAGAAGTCCATTAGGCATAACCTTAAGCCCTGCGAGAAGTGGTGTCCTTGAATCTATATCTGTAGAAGGGTTGTTGTCAGCATCGTAAATACTAACACTCCACCCCATACGGTAATTCCACACAACATGGAAATAGAATACAACCCCTTCGATTTGAAATTCTACAATCTGGTTAGGGTTGCTTCCGTCAATATTTAATGCTACTGTCATTATTTTCTCTAATCCGTCAATTATATCATATAGTGGTGTTTCTATCAAGATACTTATTACAACAGGTCTACAGCGTTGATACCTTGATCTGCCAATTGTTTAGCTATGGTTTTGTCGGTTTCCGTGGTGTTTTCTGTCTTAGTACCATCACTACTTTTCGAAGGGTTGTCAGCTAATTGATCGTTTGTATCTGACCTAGGAGTTGTGATTGTTGTGGCTGTTAATGCTGTAGATATGTCAAGCTGTTGTAAAGTCACATTAGCAAGAAGACTGTCACTGTAAGTGGTATCCCTTTCAACACTAAAACTTGTAATATAACAGTTATCTATATCAGGGATAGCTCCGTCATCTGTCCCGTAGAAAGTCATCAGTTCGAAACTGTCGATGAGTTCGTCAACAAGACGTCTAAAATCTGATGGAGAAGGGTAAGTGTTCCTAACCTTAGAGGTTGTCACTACTCCTGAGAAAGAAACGGACGGTAAATTAGGGTGTACATGATCACTACGTTTGCTTCCATCAAACACTGTAGACGTTGTAACATCCACTGTTCTTGTGTAGCTTGCGGAAGTGACAGCATCCATGCTAATCACTGTGCTTCCATCTAAGCTTCTTAAAAATACTACTGCCATTACATCTCCTAATTAACTAGTAGTGGGTATATCTGTGCTCTAACCGCATCCTTGGAGGCTTGAGTCTCGGCAACAACTTCTCCAATCTTCTCACCATCAATCTCAAGCGTGATGTTGTTTTGAATAGGTTGGTTATTACTTGAACCACCTTTGAAGAAGTTTTGCAATCCTTGCCCTAACGTGTTAAGTTGGTTAAAGAATGGGAATGCTGCATCTAAACCTGCTGCAAAATTCTTATTATCAGTGGCTCGGTTACCAAAAGATTTATTAGGATCTTTAGGGTCAAATAACAAACCTTCTTTGTCACGGAATACTAAAACATTCAACAACTCTTCCACTAAAGCTAATGCGCCCACTACTTTCA
>JAAGZO010000564.1 GCA_024206195.1 bacterium
AGGAACCCATGAAACACCCAGACAGGGAACTTGTAGAGTACCAAGGGGAACAATACAGGCTTCTCTACATAGAATCAGAAGTAATAGAAGGTAAAACATTAGTTTCATTAACATTAGAAAAGGAGGAAGTAAATGAGCCAAGCAACAATTGACAAAGTAAAAGATTTGTTCGGAGGAGATTATGCACCTATCATCAATGAAGATTCAGAACCTATTGATTTCAACAAACCAATTAAAGGAAAGTACCGCTGTGCAATACAAGAGTTAAAGAGAATGGAAGGTATTGGCAAGAACTCAGGCGAACCTTATGATTTCTACGTACTTAAGATGAAAGTTGTTGAGGATGCAGAAGGTGAACCATCGTTTAACAGGTACATGGACAAGACATATTCCAACACAGTATCTAAGTACCAAGCAGATGCTACTGAAGGACGTAAGAAGTTAATGAACGATCTGTTCACAGCTGGTATTGAGTTTGACGTAACTCGGGAAACAGATTCTACACCAGATACAATCCTTGCTGAGATAGCTCCACAGTTAGTTGATAAGCTAGTTAATGTATCAGCATACCCAACTAAAGCAGGGAGACAAGCTGTACGTATTGTTAATGAGTTTAAACTAACAGGTAAAAAGGAATCAACAGAAGCGAGTGAAGATTGGTAAAGGAGGTTTTATGCCAGTAAACGATATTTGTTTTAATGGATCTGCCAGTATTGATTATACACTGTATAATCATATTATGAATAAATATAGTAAAGGAGGAAATGAAACAATGGATAAATTCATATCAAACACATATGAAAAGACAAAAGATGCTTTATTAGTACAGAAGCATTTTGGGAATGACATGCCATGTACTTCACCGTTCTTAAATAAAATAGTATTTATGAACTATGCTAACGACATTCTAGCAGAAGCTAAGAGATTGGAAGAAGCCAGTAAATAATGGTAATCTACCAAGACACAAGAGAAAAAAAACCATTAAGCTTTACCTCCTACCAACAAGTCGAGAAGGTCGTCGTTACTGGACTCCCTTACGGTGACTATGCTTGCAAGGTCAATGACACTAGAATACCAGTGGTATTTGAACGTAAGAACATAGGCGACCTTTTCGGCACTTTGGGTAAGGAAATGAAGAGATTCAAGAAGGAATTAAATCGTGCTAGTAAAGACGAAGTAACACTCATTATAATCATCGAGGTTGACTTACTTAAAATCCTTAAAGGTTATAAATACAGTAAGATGAAAGGGCTCAGTGTTATACGTACATTGTTCACACTTATGCTAAAGCACCGAGTTCCTTTCGTCACCTGTAAGAACAGAAATGAAATGGAACTTTACATTGTAGAGTTTTATAACAGTTATATAAAGAATATAGGCTAGTGGTGGAATAGATAGACACATAATACTGTTGATGTTGGCACATCGAAAGATATGGGGTAATGCCTGTATAGGTACGTAGTGAGTGTAAATCTCACAGATTAGCCACTGTTCCGTGACTATACGAGTTATAGGCTATTGGAGTAGGGTTACCTGCTCGGCTATCTCGGCAAATCGGGACCTAGTCTATATTCTTAAATAAAGAGGTGAACCATGAACAGAACAAAGATATGTCCTAAATGTGACACAGTATTCAGTGGAGATACAGACCTATGTCCTAGATGTGGTAACATAGTTCTAAAGCAAGATTAACTCTGGGAGGAGGTAATAATGTTCGACCAAGCACCAAGTGAATGTACGCACCAAGAAGATGATAATGGTGAGATAATAGAAAGTCCTACCCAATTACTTTTAAAGAAACCTATCTTAAGAGGTGATGAACTACTACAACTCCCCTTTGAAGATAACAATTATATAATTGACAAGCTCCTTTGGGAGAACCAGATAGTCATACTCCTAGCCATTGAAAAGGTTGGTAAGTCTATCCTTTCCCTCCAAATGGCTTGTGCACTAACAAGTGGTGAGTTCTTTCTTGACGAGTTCGAAGTAAGTACCCCACAGAAGGTTCTTTACATCCAAGCTGAAGGTGATAGGTACGACACCATCGACAGGCTTAAACGTATGACATCTAAGAACGGAGTTAAATGGGATCCTGAGAATTTCTATCATATGTTTCCACCATCCATAGCTCTTAACACTCAAGCAGGGTACGATGACCTTGTTGAAAAGATCAAAGACACTTTATTTGTCCCAGATGTAATCTTCCTTGACCCTTTGTACCTATCAATGCGTGGTGATCTTATTGACAATGATGCTTGTAGAGAGTTCTGTAGGTACGCTAGAGAGTTACAAGCTGAGTTTAACTGTTCAATAGTAATCAATCACCATGAACATAGACCTAAGAAAGAGTTAAACACTAACAGGTATATCAACGAAGGTGACAATTCCATCATGGGATCTTTCGTTTGGAAAGCGTTCCCTTCACACATAATCCGTATGACTAAATGTGCTAAGACAAACACCCGAACCTTAATGTGTACTACTCAACGTAATGGTAAGATTGTTGAAAAGGTTACTATGAAGTTACTTGATCCAGTACCTCTTAAGTTCGCAGCATTTAGTGACGAAGGACATAGGTCTGATCAGATATACAGACTTATGGAAGTTGAGAACAAACCTTTAACCCAAGATGATATGGTAGTTCTATCTGGTTTATCAAAAGGAGTTATTGGTAAGTCAATAGCAAAGTTAGTAAAAGAAGATAAAATAATTAGATTAAACCCTCATAAAAGACCTATATGGTACGTGGTGAAATAAGGAGAACTAATGATAGAATACAAAGAATTTCATGGAACCGTTAAGAGCACAGAGTTACTTTTTCACATAGGAGTATTACCAGTGATAGTTAATTTGTTACACGAAGGAGCGATTCTTGCTTCTTTTATAGACTTTCCAGATGAAGGAGTAGAAGATCAATTAATAGCACAACAAATGGGGTATGCCTAATGACAAGACCAAGAGTAAACGCAACAAAAACAAACCATAAAACAAGACTTAACTACGGTACAGGACTTAAAAAATGTATTAACCCACACAAGTGTATATGTAGGGAGTGTAAAGAGAAACGTAGGGATTTCATAGATGAATACTTTAAAATAAACAGGGACAGGGAATGAGCCAAGTATTCTTTATCTCAGACACACACTTTGGTCACAGAGCAATCTGTAAGTACAGATCAGAGTTTAAAACCCCAGAGGAACATGATGAGACAATTGTTACTAACTGGAACAAGGTAGTTAACAAGCGTAGTTTTGTATGGGTACTTGGTGATATGTGTATTAAGAACAAGGATTATGATATGGATAAGTTAATCTCAAGACTTAACGGAACTATATACTTAATAACAGGGAGCCATTGTCACCTACCTTATTACAACCATAACAAGATAGTAGTACGTAATGGGTTAACGAAGAAGTACGGTTACTGGCTCTCACACTGTCCTATACATCCTACGGAGTTAAGAGGTAAGAAGAACATTCATGGACATGTACATTATAAATCGTTACCAGACAATAACTACATTAACGTATGTTGTGAGGTAATTAATTATAAACCTATATCTCTTGAAGAGATAAGAAAAAAGGAGAAGGAATATGATAGCTAAAGTGTTATTATTTATTGTTTTAAAGATTGTAGAGATAAGCATTATTGTATATTTACCTTATTATTTTGGTAAATATTTATCTAGGTTTACTTTTTTTGAAAAAGATGAAAGTTTTATATTGAATTGGGTACAAGGTTTAAGTGTAATTTCTATAATAGTAGTTTTAGTACTAATAATAAATGA
>JAAGZO010000565.1 GCA_024206195.1 bacterium
TAACGGAATAGTGAGACTAAGACATCCAACTTATATCGATAAAAACGGAAAGACATGTGGAGGTGGGGCCGTATTTGTACAAAAAGGAGATGTCATTATTGGTAAGATACTTGTACAGAGCAACAAGTCTGGAGAAGAAGAGTTAAGTGATAATAGTTTGGTATTGAAAAAAGGTGAAGATGGATACATAGATCGTATCTTCGTCTCGACTACTCCGAATGGTTATAAATTGGTCAAGATCGTCATACGAAAGCTACGAATTCCAGAAGTAGGTGATAAGTTTGCTAGCAGGAGCGCGCAAAAAGGTACCTGTGGTATGATATACCCTCAAGAAGATATGCCATGGACAGCAGATGGTATTTCTCCGGACATTATTATGAATCCACATGCACTTCCTTCCAGAATGACTATTAATCAACTTATGGAGAGTGTACTCGGAAAGTCTTGTTGTCTAGAAGGAAAACTTGGAGATGCTACACCTTTCACTAGTAATAGTGTTAATATCGCTGAGAGATTGTGTGAACGTCTTGGGATGAATAAATTCGAGAGAACAGGCAAAGAACTATTATATAACGGAATGACAGGAAAACCCATGGGTATGTTCTTTATTGGGACAGTTTACTATCAACGTCTCAAACATTTGGTAGATGACAAGATGCATGCTAGAGCCCAAGGACCTAACGCAACTCTCACACGTCAACCTCTAGAAGGGCGTAGTCGTGATGGTGGTCTTAGATTTGGAGAGATGGAACGTGATTGTATGATGGGCCATGGTGCATCTAGATTCTTGAAAGAAAGGTTATGTGATCAGTCAGATCCTTATACTGCTACCATTTGTAATAATTGTGGAAACTTCTCTACAACAAAGACTTACTGCAAAGCCTGTGATACTAATCAGATATCTCAAGTAAATCTTCCATATGTGAGCAAGCTAGTGATACAAGAGCTTCA
>JAAGZO010000566.1 GCA_024206195.1 bacterium
CAAACTGAATTAAATACCATAATACATGAAATGGCTCATGCCTTTTTTTGGGATGAACCTGAATCAGTTACTTTTGCTTATGCTAATGCTGTTAGTAGAATGTTATATAATCACTGTAACTGGAGAAAAATAGAAACTGAAAAGTGTAAAAAACGTAATTGTTGTAATACAAAAAAGTAAAGTAAGAGACAAATTATTAATACTTAATAGTATTAATATATATATTCTATTATTTCGGGTATAATATCATTATAAAATTACTCACCTTTTGCTGTAATTTTACATTTGATTAGCATTGCTTGAAGCTCTTGTATCACTAGCTTGCTCACATATGGAAGATTTACTTGAGATATCTGATTAGTATCACAGGCTTTGCAGTAAGTCTTTGTTGTAGAGAAGTTTCCACAATTATTACAAATTGTAGCAGTATAAGGATCTGACTGATCACATAACCTTTCTTTCAAGAATCTAGATGCACCATGTCCCATCATACAATCACGTTCCATCTCTCCAAATCTAAGACCACCATCACGACTACGCCCTTCGAGAGGTTGACGTGTGAGAGTTGCATTAGGTCCTTGGGCTCTAGCATGCATCTTATCATCTACCAAATGTTTGAGACGTTGATAGTAAACTGTCCCAATAAAGAACATACCCATGGGTTTTCCTGTCATTCCGTTATATAATAATTCTTTGCCTGTTCTCTCGAATTTATTCATCCCAAGACGTTCACACAATCTCTCAGCAATATTAACACTATTACTAGTGAAAGGTGTAGCATCTCCAAGTTTTCCTTCTAGACAACAAGACTTTCCGAGTACACTCTCCATAAGTTGATTAATAGTCATTCTGGAAGGAAGTGCATGTGGATTCATAATAAGGTCCGGAGAAATACCATCTGCTGTCCATGGCATATCTTCTTGAGGGTATATCATACCACATGTACCTTTTTGTGCGCTCCTGCTAGCAAACTTATCACCTACTTCTGGAATTCGTAGCTTTCGTATGACGATCTTTACCAATTTGTAACCATTCGGAGTAGTCGATACGAAGATACGATCTATGTAACCATCTTCACCTTTTCTCAATACCAAACTATTATCGCTTAATTCTTCTTCTCCAGACTTGTTGCTCTGTACAAGTATCTTACCAATAATGACATCTCCTTTTTGTACAAATACGGCCCCACCTCCACATGTCTTTCCGTTTTTATCGATATAAGTTGGATGTCTTAGTCTCACTATTCCGTTA
>JAAGZO010000567.1 GCA_024206195.1 bacterium
GTACATGAACAGGATTATTATTTAGTAAATGATTAGTAGGTGACTGAACCTATTCTCGACTAGTTTCTCCACACGCTTGTAGATCCACTCTGAGATATATTTGTCAAAATACAACTCAGTTAGTTCAACTTAGAGATAGATTTTGGTCCATGAATCGAACTCTTCAGTTAGCTTACAAGTGGTGTTGTTTTGACACGTGTTCTTCCGTAACTAATTTTCTAGTAGAACAAGGACATATTTTCTCAATGGATGGAGATAAAATTGCTACTGATTTAGGTGATGTAGGTGCTTGTCATGCTGTCAATGGACAATGTTCAACTGATGAAGGTGTCATAATCTGGCATTTGAGAAATTTGACTAAGATTTGCCCCTACACAGTCAAAGGCACTCATCACGCTGAGATAATAGGATGACATGTCATAATAAATTCCATTCAAGCCGCTTATTCGTTCTCTGCATTGCCTTTACCCAATAACGCCCGTTGTATTGAAAAACTTACAAATAGATGTTTTTCCTGTATATCAAGGAGGAGTTTTCTTACAATTCCCTATGGAAGAACCAGAATGGTGGTCAAACAATAGTATGCTCTTTAACCTTTCGTTTAGTACTGAATCA
>JAAGZO010000568.1 GCA_024206195.1 bacterium
AGAGAAACAGAAGGAGATTAAGAATTGAAGCTTTTTGTATCCAAACCAAATTGTTTAAGAACAGAATAGGATTGCTGTTTAAAAATCATTGTAAATTGATAATTGTAACCCCCAGATGAGAGTAAGCGACCATAGTGCGCACTATAAACTATAAAGATAAGATAGAAATCTTTGTGAATGTTTCGGGCAGAAAGAGAACAAGCAAACAGAGTCAGAGCAATAGAAGCTGCACGTAGAGATGACCACGCTAACAATAGGGATTGGTTAAGAGGACATCCGTTACCAGTAGTTGACGCTCCCGACGAAATTCTCGATCAGGAACCCAAGGATATGACAACATCATAGTTGACGAACCTGAAGAAGTTGCAGAACCAGAAATAGTATTAGTACTCGAGGAGGAACTGGAAGAGAATCCCGTAGTTGCTGACAACAAAGATTTCATTTTAGATTTTGTTCCAGAAAATGCACTAGAAGTAGTTCTGATGGATGGACAACAGTTGCAGAACCTTATTCAGGGTCTTCAGGATGAAATTACTGCTCTTAGAAATGATCACAACCATATGGAAAATGCTAATGACTTGCAAGTTCAGAATATTGAAAACCAGGTTCAGACTATTGAAACAGAACATCAGAACAACCTCCCAGGATTGTTGCCAACTGTAGCTCCGAGTTTGCTTCTGAAGGTTTTCACAGGAGATGATATTAGTGAGACTTGGCAGGACTGGCTTAACAATTTCACCTTGGCCGCTACAGCTTGCAATTGGGAT
>JAAGZO010000569.1 GCA_024206195.1 bacterium
AGTCTGGAACTAATCTTAATCAAGTATGTGTAGAAGGATTTGAACTATGGCTCAAAAGGTACAAGCGCAGACTTAAAGACCAAGAAAAGATAAGTGCATAGCGTGAAAGCAAATAGAAACGAGTACAACTGTAACTGCGGTTACAGAATAGTACACGAATCCGATCAAAAAGCACCACTAAAAATAGCGTGTACGAAATGCAAGAAATCAATCAGGCGCAAGGTTAGGAGGATAAAATGATGAATTGTACTTACCGAAACGGAAATCAATTTTATTCTGCAATAGAATTATGTAAAGAATGCCAGTATCAGTACTACCACACAGACGAGGAAGTGATCGAAAGAGGCGGTCACGAAATTGTTTATTCTTCATGCTTAGAAAACGAGGAATTGCACGTCCAGAAGGAATCGGACTGCCCTCGAAATTATACAATGGAGGAGTTAGAATATGAGTGAGGTAAAGATGTATTTCTTTCCAACACCAATTCCCAACAGGAAGTGGAAAAGAAAAACAAGGATTGATGGAAAAACAGAATACGGTTATGAATTTGGCAACGTGAGAAAAGCAGAAAAAAAACTAATTAACGATGTAATCAGGGGGTTTTATGTCGACCGAACAGATCAGAGAATTACAGGAAACAAAAGCATCACTGGAATATTTAATGTGGTCAGGGGATATTTCAGAAACAGAAAATCAACGAGTGAGCAACATTTTAGACGCACTGGACGAAATTGACGTTTGGTTAGAATGTTTAGAAGAAATTTCAGCGTAGGAGGTCAACATGACAGACAAAATTAAATATCATCTTAGAGAAATCCGCAGAGTTTTAATCAAAGTTTTCGGTGAAGACTTTGAGGATGAAAGCGATAGGGATATTGAAGTACAAATTGCTTTATCGAGAATTGATTTTATTTTACGTCAAGAGTCGGCGCAGACTGGTAATCAAACACCGACCCAAGACTGGAAGATGGAGGTAATATAACATGGGTACAAATAATGTCAAGACAAAATTAGAAGGTTACGAGACAGTTAAAGAAAGAAAACAGAAGTGGTATAAGAAATACCCCGATGGTTCTTTAGTTACTGTTCTTGTATTCCATGAGAAAGGTCACTGTATAGTGATGGGAATGGCATACAGAAGTAAGGAAGAACAGAAGGATAATCTTCCAACAGGGATAGGGTATGCAGAAGAGTATCAGGGGCAAGGCGGGTTCGCCAATAAGACATCATGGATGGAAAACTGTGATGAATCAGCTATCGGACGTGCTTTAGACAACGCAGGGTACTCAGGCAATAACAAGTGCAGTCGTGAGGAAATGGAAAAGGTAGAAAGGCACGATAAGGAAGAGAAGAAGGAAGAACCCAAGAAGTCAAAAGAAGACGCTCAGGCGAACGCAAGGGCATTCTTCAAGACTTTTCTGGAAAATCCAAAACTCACCGATGATGTTAAAAAATATTTTGAAAATCTAAAGGAAGGAGAAAGGTTCAAGATTTCTGCGGACAATAGGTGGGAAATCGCATCTATTGACGCAGAGATAACATCTTTCTTACTTCAAGAAACGGCATAGGGAGGATAATATGATTTTAGCACTAACCATATCATGTATAGGCTTAATAGGAATAGTTGGTTATGTTGTTTATGATAACTACGTTTATTCAAAAACGATGGAAACTATTTTAGAACGAATGGCAGATTTAGAGCAACTAGCCCATTCGATGATGGAGGAAATAGAATGAGGTACACAAACGAATTAGGTTTACCAAGTGCTTTTGAGGCTGCAATTAAAAATGACGACTACTCAGCAGGGTTTTCTGATTACACCACAACAGAAATAATAGATTCTGTTCAGAAAGTCATTCTAACTCGTCAGCATAAAAACGAATTAGTTAAAGATGTTAGCGAAGAAATTTACGCCTTATTAGGAAAGAGTGTCCATACTATTCTTGAAAGAGCAGAGGCCACAGCAATCGTTGAGAAACGCCTCTACATGGATATAGGGAACACTAAGATAGGCGGGAAATTTGACAGGCTGGCACTAATAACTTCCGAGGGCGGGTTCTCAGGTTTGTTACAGGATTATAAAATTGCTTCTGTATGGGAAGCGATCTATGGACTAAAGCAAGACCGAATTAATCAGCAAAATGTCTACTCTTTATTGCTAACAGAGAATGATTACAAAGTGGACAAACTTGAGATTATTATGATATTCCGTGACTGGCAAATGTCTAAAGCAAAATTTGACCCCAAGTACCCTCAATTACAGGTAGCAAGAATAGAAGTGCCACTGTGGACAGAAGAGAAACAACTCCGTTACCTACAAGAAAGAGTTAAACTATTTAAAGACGCAGAAAACGGTAATATCCTGCCATGTACTGACGAAGAGAGGTGGTATAGTGGCGATAAATACGCAGTGATGAAGGCAGGCAGAAAGTCAGCGGTAAGGGTACTTAATACCAAACAGGAAGCAGATGATTATATTATGCAGAACGAATTAGACACGAAGAAAATTTCAGTTGAATATCGTCCAGGAGTCAATCGAAGGTGTGAGGATTACTGCGCAGTCAAGCAGTTTTGCCCTCAATACCAAGCGTTAAAAGAAGTAGCTTAAATTTAGGGAACTGGCCTGCCGGGGTTTCGGCTCCGGTGGGCTGGAATAAAATTATGAAAACACCTAATTGTTCAATATGTGAATGGCATACAGAAATTGATTACACAGTTATAGGAGTTCGCCTATTATGTTCTGCACAAGGACGTAAATGGTGTTCAGAAGTCTACAACAATAAATCATGTATCAAATTATACAAGGAGAAGGAAAATGAATAAATATACAAAAACAATAGCAGTAAGACTTGATCCAGAGGCGTACGATCAAGTTAAAGAAGTTGCCAAAAAAAGAAAAATGTCTACGTCGCAGTATATTCGTACTATGGTTACATTAGAAATACCGAAGCTGGATATACAACAAACAATAGTAGAAGACTTATTTAATTCGTCAGATATTTCATTTTAAAGGAGATAAACATGAATGATATAAACCGAACAGTAGTAGCAGGAAGACTCACAAGAGACCCCGAAGGAAGAGATGCCGGAGGAACAGAAGTATGCAACTTCTCTCTTGCGGTGAACCGCAAATATAAAGGGGAAGACAAGGTTAGTTACATAGACTGTACTGCCTGGGCTAAAGGAGCAGAGATTTTAATGCAATACGCCAAGAAAGGCAGCCAGATAATTATTGACGGAAGACTGGAACAACAGAGATGGGAGAAGGACGGAGATAAGCGGTCGAAGGTTGTTATTGTTATAGACAATTTTCAGCTGGTCGGCGGGAAACAAGAAACAGAAAATCCATTTTAAGGAGACTACTATGACACATTTAAAAAACAAAGCACCGGAAAGACCTGCCAGATACTTCAACGAGATTAACGTAATAATGGCAGAGATAGACTGTGCCGATACAGGATTTGAAAGAGAATACATAACAATAGCCAAAGCAGACTTGATTAAAATCTTGAATGAGCATTTCGACAAGGAGCAGATATGAACAACGATAAAATAAAAAAACAAATAAACGGACATTTACAATTTATAGAATCGTTTGAACGACAAATGATGGGCTTTAGGCAAGTATGCGTAAAAAATAATAAACTGCTTACAATTTCAACGATGCAAGGAATGGTGGATAGTGATTTAGAGAACCGATGCAAAAAGATAAGAAATCTAATACAAAAAGAAGCAAGCTGGCGGGATTGCAGAAAAGGCAATCCCGATAAGGATGGCACTTATATTATTTACACAGCAGACGAATCAACAGCAATGTGTCATTTTAGTAACGAAACGTGGCAGGGCTGGCGTAATGTTTTAGCGTGGATGCCAATGCCAGATAAGCCAGATTTCATTTAATGGCTAAGGCGTATGGGAAGTGCGCCAAAGGAGATAAAATAATGTTTAAAGAATGGATGGAGAAGAAAGGTTATAGTTATAATGATTTTGATAGATGTGAAGAAATGGATTTGTTAATTGAAGAGTACGCCAGCATTTCACATACGCATGAATTAGATGAAGTCACGTTAAGGTGTAAACAAAAATGTAATTTGTCAAAAGATAATAGTTGTTGTTGGGATTGCATGAATAGTGAAGATTGTGATGAGAAGTGTCCAGAACACTACAACGGCATTAAAAACGAGGATTGTGAGCATAGTAGTGATTTCATCTAATTCATGCGTATGCGAAGTGCGCCAAAGGAGATAATATGAAATTAACAAAAAAAGAGTTGGATAAAAAAGTTTCAGATTGGTACATGGAAAAGTATAGTAAATGGCATATTGATGAATTAGATAAATTAAGGAAATTGGCTAAGTATTTACAAAATGATACCAGCATTTTGCATACGCATGAATTAGGTGATGGATGGCGAGATTACAGAAAAACACACATTCCTAAAGATGGAAATGAATATCTATTATTAACTCGTACTGGTATTGTTTCGGGCTGGTATTGTGATGACGAAGATGGATGTTGTTATGTGTGTTATGATGATGAATTTACAATAGAATTAAAAGACATACTTGCGTGGATGCCAATACCAGATAAGCCAGATTTCATCTAATTGGGGTATATCCGAACTATCGATTTGAGTAAATTTTTTTAACCTAAATATTGGAATATGTCTCATTAGAAAGCAGTTTAAATATTAAAATTGGAGGTTACTATGATTAGAACAATTATAATGTGGGTATGGCAAAGACTCTTCCCTATCCCCTGCAAGCGTGACTATGGAATAAATGTCCATCTACTTCAAGACGAGCAGTTAAAGAAGTTAGAGAAATTAAACCCGCCACTCGTAAGATGTGATTTTAATTGGTTTTTGATAGAACCAATAGAGGGAGGGTACGATTGGGCTATGACTGACAAAATTGTATCGTTCTGTACTATCAGGCATATCAAGATATTAGCAATTATAGGTTACGCTCCTGCATGGGTTGATAACGACCTGGACGTATTCGCTATCAAGTGGTGCAACTTCGTTAAGGCAGTCACCGAACGCTACGGAGATATGATCGATTATTACGAGATATGGAACGAGCCGAACTTACCAAGATTCTATCAGAAGTCAATGCCGTTTTACTTTTACGCAATTCTCCAACCTGCGTATGAAATTATCAAGAAGACAAACTCTCTTGTAGTAGCCCCCTGTGTAGCCGTAATGAATCATAATGACTGGCATATCTGGATAAAATTCGCTGAATCTTATTCAGAATTTTTCGACATAATATCCTTCCATGTTTACCGAGATACAGCACTCTCTACGATAGCAAGGATTATCTTCGGAGTACCATTCCGAGGCGGATCGTATAGTCCTATCCTCAAGACACTCAGAAAATTCAACAAACCAATTTGGTTGAGTGAAACAGGATGGAAGACCGACCATGTTACCTACCGTCAGCAGAAACAATACATAGAGTTACTACTCCACTATGTTCAGCACAGTGCCATAGAGAAGGTTGTATTTTACGACATTATGGATGCAGGAAACAGCTTTTACGGAATTATGGAGAATGATCTAACCGAGAAACCAGCGTTTAAATTTTTGGAGGAATTATGAAATGGATAAGCGTTAAAGACAGATTGCCTAAAGTTGGACGGTATCTTTGTTGCAGCCAGTTTGATTTTGTTTTAGTATTATTGCGGGACCATAACTTTGGATGGGTAAACGAGGAAGATAAATATAGAGATGATTATTGGAATCAGCATATTACTCACTGGATGCCCTTACCAAACCCGCCAAAAAAGAGGAAGAAAAAGCAGGGGGAAATGAAAATGAGTATAGCAGAGAAAATATTGTTAGAATATACTGCATCAGAAAATTTTGAACAAATCAAGGATACCGATTGGACGACAGCTGAAATTATAGAGTTGTTTGATGCGTATTTTAAAAGGAGATAACAAATGGCACAACGTAGAATGTTCTCAAAAAGTATAACTAATTCAAGTCAATTTTTGATGATGCCTCAGAGTTCGCAGAATCTTTATTTTCATCTTGGAATGAATGCCGATGATGACGGGTTTTGTGAGCATTTTACACTTATGAGAATGACAGAAAGCAAGCCTGATGACCTTAAAATTTTAGCTACTAAAGGCTTTGTTCAAGTGTTTGATGATAAGGTATTAATTATTAAACACTGGAAAGAAAACAACTATTTGAGGGCAGACAGGTACACCGCAAGCAAATATTTAGAGATTTACAAGGAAGAATTAGGTTGGTTGGAGTCTGGTATACCACTCGGTATACCGGCGGTAGACACAGGTAAGGTTAGTATAGGTAAGGTAAGTAAAGAAGAGGAAATAATCTATGAAGGAGACTTTTTTAACGTCAATCAATCAAGTCATGACAGATATACCAAACTTTATCCAGGACAGAATCTTATACAACAATATAGACAAATGGGTTCTTGGTTACACGATAACCCAGGCAAGAGATACAAGAATTATAAAAGATTCGTAGGAGGTTGGTTATCAAGACAATTCAAGGACCTTAAAGAACCGCAGTACAAAAAATTTGATAAAGGACCAATCTTTTGAATTACTTAGATTTATTCTCAGGTATTGGCGGTTTCAGACTCGGTGCAGAATGGGCGGGGATGAAGTTTGATAAGGAATATCATTCAGACATAGACGAGTATGCCAACAAAGTATACGCCCAACACTTTCCAAAATCGAAACAGTTGGGAGATATTACTAAAATTGATTTTGAAAAATTAAAAGACGGCAATGAATTTCTGATATCGGGTGGCTTTCCATGTCAGGATATTTCAATAGCCGGGAAAGGAGAGGGAATTGAAGGAAAAAGGTCAGGTCTTTGGTCTGAAATGTGGCGAGCAATTAGGGTATTACGACCCCGATTCGCAATTATTGAAAACGTGTCAGCAATCACTTTTCGAGGACTCGACAGGGTTCTTGCAGACCTTGCCGAGATCGGGTACTCTGCGGAATGGCAGGATATACGGGCAGAAGACGTGGATGCACCGCACCGGAGGGAACGGATATGGATTGTGGCGTACCCCGAACAAGCACGATGGAGAGAGAGGGCCAATGGGGAGAGAATTGGCTTTGCAATGCAAGGAAGACGGGAAGCATCAAATAACCTTAGTGACTCAGGTGAAGCACAGGGAATTATGGCCTACCCCTCAGAGCAGGGACTGGAAGGGCAAGAGCCAGAGGGGAGGGACAGAGGGCAACAGGGATTGCTTACCGAACGTAGTCAATGGCCAGTTGAACCCTCAATTTGTCGAGTGGTTAATGGGCTACCCAATAGATCACACCGGCTTAGATGTTTAGGAAATAGTATAGTACCACAAATTGCACAACTTTTATTCGAGCAAATAAAGGAGGAAATATGACACTTGAAAAAGAAGCAGAATTTGCCTGTATCAGTTCAGCACTCATAAATCGTGACGCTATGCTAACGATGTTCTCTCAGACAGTGCCTCAAGATTTCAGTTATTATCAGGGAGTAGTTCAGATCATGGCCGACCTGCACAAAGCAGGAAAAGCAGTAGATACGGTCGCACTCCACCAAAAAGGCATAGACGCAAAGATGTTAGCAGAATTACAGCAAGGAGTATGTTCAAGTGCCAACATTACTGATTATTGCAAACAGGTACTTGACCACGCTGCACGAAGGAAGGTCAGGAAGGCCACTGAAATAGCCTACAAGCAGAGTGAAAAGCAATCCGAAAACATACATGAGATACTCGCAGAAGTTAGCTCGAAACTCAGGGGGATCACTACTGACCGAGAAGAACAGACAATATCTATAAAAGACCTCTTGAACATGAAGGACCTGCAAGCCAGAGAAGACTATATCAAAACAGGATATGTGGGATTAGACAACATTTTACATGGATTATTTCCCGGGGAATTAACGATCCTGGCAGCCAGGCCTTCCCAGGGAAAGACATCTTTAGCCCTCAATATAGCCGAGTATGTAGCCCAAAGCGAAATGGTTTTATTCTTTAGCGCAGAAATGCCGAAGAAAGCGATTACAATCAAGATGTTATCCAACCTGTCAAAACTACCATTTATGAAAATCAAGACCGGATCCTTTACCAAGACCGAACGAGAATTAGTCGACAAGGCAATAGAAACGACAAGCAAGTATAAATTTTACATCAATGATGAATGTGGGATTGACATTGACAGGCTTGTAGCAAGTGCTGAGAGGTTTGCAGAACGTCAGAAAGTCGGGCTTATTGTAGTAGACTACATACAACTCTTATCAACTAACGTTAAAGGCAATTCTAACGAACGAGTCACGGACATATCCAGTAAACTCAAAGGGCTTGCCAGGAATTTAAACGTGCCAGTACTCGCTTTATCTCAACTCTCCCGTGAATGCGAGAAGAACGATAGAGTGCCTATAAAATCAGACTTGAGGGACTCAGGGAGTTTAGAACAGGATGCAGATGTTATTATCTTTATCGCCGGTGAGGTCAAACCTTTAGAAAATGCCACATCTTTACTTAAAAACATAATCATAGCCAAGCAGAGAAACGGTCCAATAGGCTCGGTCGATATGCTTTTTTATTGGAAGTATACTAAATTTCAAGATCAGTGAGGGATAAATGAAACTACCAGAACTAAAAAGAAAGCTGAGAAAGATAATTGAACTAACCGCTTATATCGCCAAAGACGGATCGGTTTGGGGACACGATACAGACATAGGAAAGATTGATGATTTGATAGACGATGCAATAGAAATATTGGAGGTTAAAAAATGAAACTTGAACCGTGTCCATTTTGTCAAAAAAGTAT
>JAAGZO010000570.1 GCA_024206195.1 bacterium
AGCACAAAGGGGATTGTAATATCTACAGTATCACTAAATCTCTCGACATTGTTTTTGTATTCATCAATTATATCTGTAAAAGTAATTTCAGCATATTTTAATTGCACTCTTGGATTACTGAATAATTGACCGCCTAAATTTTTGGTATATGTAGAGTTTGTTTTTTTAGCAACGATTTTATTAACATCCATGCCTGGCATTGTAAGAGAATCACCAAGGAATATATTTCCTATCTCTATATATCCATCAGTATTAAGAGGATCAACAAATTTTATTTTCCAGTA
Organism: bacterium; assembly: GCA_024206195.1. The sequence goes on from JAAGZO010000570.1 coordinate 285, forward strand.
CTTATAAGCTGACTCAGTGACATTTTTAACTATTATTGGTTGCTCTTCTGGTGCCGGAGTTAATAATTCGAAATAACTTGTAGTATCTTCCCATGTAGCATGAGTCATTAAAACTCTTATTTGCATATATCTGTAAACTTTTTCTCTGCTTACTGAAAGAGTCGCATCTATTGCGGTTGTCCATGAACCCCAGCTTGAACCATCTGTAGAGTCTCTGAATTGAACGTAAGCATCTCCAAGAGCTGTCCATTTTATACCATTCTCTGATCTTAAATCTAAAGCAATACTTTCATAAATTGAACCATGTTGAAAATTAGTTGGATTATCAGTAAACCATCTATAATCCTTTCCTCTGATAAAATAAAGATAACTTGTAGTGTCATCCCATGCAGAAGAATCAAATATAACTCTGCATTTCATATATCTACTAACTTTATTTCTTATTTCAGTAGTTGTTGCATCAATAGCACTTGTCCATGATCCATACGTTATATTATCAGTGCTATCAGCAAATTGAATCTGAACATCACCTGAGGCAAACCATGTCACATAAGGCCAGTCGTCCAAATCTACAATAACATCGACAAGAGAGCCATTTTGGAAATTTGTAGAATTGTCGGTAAACCAATTATAATTTTTAGTTCCGTTTGAAATATATCCATCTGGTGTAGTTCCAGAGTCAGTTACATCTTGTGAATACTGTGTTCCGAATGATCCACCAACAGAATGTCTTGCATGAGAAACCAAAACAAGTTCATCAGCATTTTGAATATAATCTATAGGAGAAGTCCCTGAAAAACTATTAGAAACATCCTGAAAGACTTGTGAGCTGACTCTTTTCGTGCTGTAAAAATTACCAGTATCTGCAAGGGAGACCTGTTCTGAAAATGAAGGGCTTACCCATGAATCAATATTATTACCTTGAAGTGTTATTACTGCGTCTTCACTTAAATTATGTCCTAAAATAGCGACATAATCTACGGCTTGAACGGTATCAAAAGCAAATTTCAACCACTCCGAAGAATCCCCGGTTGTCCGGCCTACCCTTGAAAGTCGTATATCATTTAAAGCTGTGTCCCATTCATAATCAGACGCTTCACTTGATGAAGTGATTGTTGCTGTTTTTATTATATTGTCATAGAGTATTTTCATTCATTCTCCTAAATACCAATAATAAAAAATAGGTGCTGTACGTCAACTTCATTATCATACTTTGACAACTCCAGCATCAGCAATCAAAAGTCTTCCATCTTGACTGGCTTGAAATAGTTCATCATAAAAAACTTCCCTTGAAAGTGGTGCTACTCTAGTTAATCCACTATTCCCATCTGCTATATCCAAGAGTCTTTGCATTTGTCCTTGATTAAATATTCCTTCAGCTTGATTATTTTCACCAGCAACTATTGTAGTTCCTGAAGAAGTACCGGGTATAATTCCACCACCTGCAAGTTTTGGTGGTTGTGGTTTAGCTTCTGTTATTGCTGCAAGTTGAATTCCGCTAGTGGCTAGAGCAGTTGCACCAAAAGCAGCAGCCCCTAAAGGCCCACCAAAAAGCCAACCGGCAGCAATTGCATTTTGTACAGCCAAAATTCCAGACGCTATAGTCTGAGCGACTTGAAATTCCCATACTGTAATAGCTCCTTCATACTCAGCCTTTCTTCTTTTTTTATCGTATTCAGCTTCAATTTGTGCTTTTTTTAAAACATTTTCTTTTTCTTGAATTACTTCAGCATCACCAGTTTCATTAGCTAACTCTAATTCTTTTTCAGCTTTTTCAATGGCTGTATCTTCTTCTAGTCCGGCAGCCTCTAAAGCTCTAGCAAGCTGTATGTCTATATCATTCAATCTATTCTGAGTTTGAGCCTGTGACAATGTAGCTAAAGCCCCGAATAAACCAGCCGCTGAACTTAAAGCCATTGTTGCATATTCATTAGCTTTTTGAATTTTATAATTAAGAATATCGTCTTCTGCTTTCTTTTCTAGCGCAACTTTTAAATCTGCTTTCCTTTGAGAATCTAAAAGCCTGTTTGTCCGAAGTGAAAATAAATCA